>JABSQW010000063.1 GCA_013215605.1 Myxococcales bacterium | reverse complement strand
TTCATCCGGTGGGGGAGGCATACGACACCGTGACCGATGCGGATGCGCTCCGTCTTGCCGGCCACGTACGCGAGGAAGGTCTCGGGTGCGCTCATGTGCGCGTACCACTTGAGGCAGTGATGCTCGACGGCCCAAATGCGGTCGAATCCGTGCTTCTCCGCGAGGACGGCCTGCTCGACGCATTCGTGCAGCACGTTGAACTCTGCTTTTCGGTCGGTGTCGACCGTCTGCGCTTCGAAGATCATCGAGAACTTCACGTGCATACCTCCTGGGGCGATCGCGCCGCCGGCGCGTCGAGTCTACACCATGCACCGACGGACCTGGGGAACGCGGCGCCGCTCCCGCATTAGCGCCAGCCCCGCCGGCTCTCGAACGCGCGCTCGGGGTTGTGTCGCGGCGACCAGCCGTAGAACGGGTGGCGACGTACGTAGTCCTCGCGCCGAAACGCCGAGATGAGCACGGCGCCGGCCACGAAACCACCGACGTGCGCCCAGAACGCCACTCCACCTCCTTGTGCGCCGATCGAACGCGTGCCTTCGAAGAGCTGCAGAAGGAACCAGTAGCCGAGCATGAACACCGCGGGCACCGAGAACGTGGTGAAGAAGAAGCCGAACCAGAACAGCAGGTGCACGCGCACGCGCGGGTAGAGGAGGACGTAGGCGCCCATCACACCGCCGATCGCACCCGACGCGCCCACCATTGGTAGCACCGAGGTCGATTCGACCACCACCTGAAGCGCGCCCGCTGCGAAGCCACACGCGAGGTAGAAGACGAGGAAGCGAGCGTGTCCCATCGAGTCCTCGACGTTGTTCCCGAAGATCCACAGGAACCAGAGGTTTCCAAGGAGGTGCATCCACCCGCCGTGGAGGAACATCGATGTGAACAGCGTCAGGAAGCTCATCGAGCCGCCGAGTTCGCAGCTGAGCCCGCGCCCCAACTCGACGCGGGTGCCGGTCGGAACCGTGCCGAGCAGCTCCGCGGGAATCAGTCCGAGCCGACACACCGACCCCGAGAGTGACGGCTCGCCGCCGAGGCCCTGGAGGCTCAGCCACGCGAGGACGTTCGCGGCGATCAGTCCGAACGTGACGTACGGAGTGAGGAAGTGGGGATTGTCGTCCCGGATCGGAAACATCTCGTCGGAGCATACCTCCTGGCGCCGCGCTTAATCGCACGCGGGTGTGTTCGGAGACTGGACACGGGAAACCCTTTCGGGACAGGATGTCGCTCCACGAGCGGCGTCGACAAGCGCCGCCAGACGCAGCACACGGAGGGGAACCATGCAAAGACTCCACGTTCTAGGGACTCTGGCGATTGCGCTGCTCGCGTGCGCGGGAACGCAGACCGCAACGAGCCCCCCGATGGGACTGGTCACCACGTGCGAGTCGCTCGGCAAGGCGCGTCCGGTCTGCAAATTCCAGAACCCCGAAGATCTCGTGGTGCTCCCCGGCGACGAGGCCATCCTCGTGAGCGAGTACGGCGCGATGCAGGGTGGCAAGGCGGGGAGCCTGTCGCTGCTCAGCGTCGCCACCGAAGAAAAGAAGCCGCTCTTCCGCGGCGGCGACGCCAAGGGGCAGACCGCTCTCTGGGGAGACGCGGCGTGTCCCGGCCCCCCCGGCCCCGAGTTCAGCCCGCACGGCATTCACCTGGCAAAACGGTCCGACGGTGCGCTGCAGCTCCTGGCGGTGCAACACGGTGGGCGCGAGTCGGTCGAGTTCTTCGAGGTGCTCGGTGCTGGCATGAACGCGCACGTGGTGTGGCGCGGCTGCGCGCTCGCGCCCGAGGACGCGTGGCTCAACTCCGTTGCCGCGCTGCCAGAGGGTGGTTTCCTGACCACCCACATGTTGCCGCGGTCGGCCGGGTTCGAGGCCCTCGTCGACAGCTTCGCGGATCCCGAATCTGTTCTCGGCAACGTCTACGAGTGGCAGCCCGACCACGGTTACAGCGTCATGCCGAATACGAAGACGCTTCTGCCGAACGGCATCGAAGTGTCGCCCGACGGGACGAAGATCTTCCTGAACGCCTCGGGGGCGGGGGAGGTCTGGCGGATGAATCGGTCGACAGGAGAGATCGAGGCGCGGGCTGCGGTGCCTTCCCTCGACAATGCGCGTTGGGCACCCGACGGGCGGCTGCTCGTGGCATCGCTCCTCTCGGACACCGCCGACTTCGCCATCTGCACGAACCTCGAGTCCGGGGCGTGTCCACTCGAATTCCAGATCGTGGCCGTCGATCCGGAGACGATGGAAACTGAAGTCCTCTACCGCGGCGGCGGACCGCCGATGGGCGCCGGAACCGTGGGGCTACAGGTCGGCAACGAGCTGTTCATCGGGTCGTTCGCGGGCGACCGCGTACTCCGCGTCGCACTGGACGGGCGCTGATCGGGCCGGGGATGCTTGAAGGGACGTCGTGTCCCCGGGGCGCCCGACGTCTCGGCCAGCAGGAAATCCGCAGCAACTCCTGAAAAACTTCTGGCTGATGCCGTTCTTGCCCGGGGAGGCGGCGACCGGTGGCCACCGGCGGCGTCAGGCGAGCGGGCCGACGTCCGTGAGCTCGATGGCGTTGCCGTCGGGGTCCTTGCAGAACGCCGCGCGAACCGTCTGGCCGAAGTCGACGCGCTCGGTGGTGTCGATGATGAATGGAACCCCGGCTTCCTTCAGGTTGTCGATCGTGCGATCGAACGATTGCGCGGGAATGTGGAACGCCATGTGGGGGAAGCCGCCGCGCAAGTCGGGCATCTGCTCGACGACGGAGAGGTGGAGCTGCAGCGCGCCCACGCGGTACCAGGCGCCCTTGAAGTCACCGAAGTCCGGACGCGGGAGGACCTCGAAGCCGAGCTTCTCGATGTAGAAATCGTGCGCGGCGTCGAGATCGGTGACGAGAATGTTGATGTGCGAGTAGCCCTGGATCGCGGACCTCTTGCCCGCGGTCGAGGACGTGGATCCAGGGGCGGGGGAATGGGGGCTGGCGGTCATGCTGGGATCTCCTGGGGTGGACCCCCATTGTGCCCGATCTACGCGCCCGAAAATGCGACCCGGCCAGGTCGTCATTTTGGGGAGTGGCGACGCTCTTGGCTCGCGGCCTCTCCGGGTTCGAGGATCACGACCTCGACGCGTCGGTTCCTGCCGCGGCCCTCGTCGCTGTCGTTCACCGCGACGGGAAAGCGCTTGCCAAAGCCGTCGGCCACGATGCGCTGGGCCTCGATGCCACTCTCGACGAGGTAGTCGCGGACACTCTCGGCGCGGCGCCTGCTGAGCGCGAGGTTGTAGGCCTGCGAGCCGACGTCGTCGGTGTGGCCCTCGATCACCACCTGGCGATGGGGCAGTGCGATGAGAAACCCCGCGACGCGCGCCAACGAGAGCTTCGCACCGATCTTGAGGTCGGCGCTGTTGAAGGCGAACAAGACGCCGCCGAGGGTGAGCACGAGTCCGCGCTCGGTCTGTTGTGCCTCGAGGGCACGTGCACGCCGCGCCGCTTCACCGGCGATCGCTGCCTCGCGCCGGGTGCGCTCGAGCTCGGCGCTGCTCGCTGCGAGCCTCAGGTCGGCGTTCTCTGCCTCGAGGGCCGCCCGCTTCGCGTTCGCGGACGCCGCGCCGGCGAGGGCCTGCGCGATGCGCGCGCGGCCTTTCGCCAGGTAGGCGTGGTGGTCGATCACTTCCTGATCCGCGCCTTCGGCAACGGCTCGATCGGCCAGGCGCAGCTGGCGCCTGGCGTCCTGCATGTCGGCCGAGCGTTCGACGTCGAGGTTCGGGTGCCTCGCGGCGATCGCGTAGGTGGCGCGGGCCTCGTCGAGGTCCGCGACGTCGGGGATTGCTGCACAGGCAGTGAACGAGAGGAGTGCGAGTAAAGCGATCGCGGCGCTCCGGGGTCCGAGCTCGCTCATGGCTCGAGCGCTGATTCCGCCTCGCGGCGAATCTTCGCGTCGAGGCGGCGCGTCTCTGCGAGCTGTCTGTCCGCGCGAGCCTTCTCCGACAGGGCGCGGGAGAGCAGGGCGTCGACGCGAGCCTGCTCGGCGAGTCGCGAGGCCCGCGTGGGCATGCCCTTCGCCACCGACTCGTCGGCGAGCGCGAGCTTCTCGCGGGCCAAACTCAGCGGCTCGGCGGCAAGTTCTGCGGCCCCGGCTTCGGCGGCCGCGGCGATCGCCGCTTCGGCAGTCGTCAACGCCGCCGGCCGCAGCGGAGCTGGCGTCGCGCAACCCAGTGCGGCGAGACCCGCGACGCAGGCGAGGGCGATGACTCCGTGCATGACTCCTCCGCAGCCGCTACGACGCTCCGTGGAGCCCATGGTATCGGAACGGCGGTGGTGTCAATCGGTGGAGCGCGCGTGGTCATCGACCTGTAGCGCAGAGTCCTCTCCGGAGGGGAACGCCGGAGTTTCTCAAAAGCGCGGCGACGACCCCTGCGCAAGCGCGTGCGGGCCGCCGGAACCTCGCGTTGGCGCGGATCGTTATACTCGGCTGCCCGTGGATTTCGAGTTCTCACCGGAGGTCGAGGCGTTTCGCGAGGAGGTCCGCGCCTTCTTTCGCGAGGAGATGGCGCCCGAGCGCGTCGCGAGGCACTCCGACCCCCGCGATCTCACGGGCTTCGACGAGGCCTTCGAGCGAGGCCTGGTGGGGCGCGCCGGAGAACGCGGTTACCTCGGCGTCGGTGCGCCGGTCGAGTACGGGGGGAGCGGACTTTCCCCGGCGTTTCAAGCCGTCTTCGGTTTCGAGGCCGCGTACCACGACGCGCCCTGCGTCGACACCGCGATGACGCTCGCGGGGGCGCCGATGCTGGCGTTCGGCAGCCCCGCCCAGAAGCAGCACTGGCTGCCGCGGATGATCGGCGGCGAGCTCTTCTTCTGCATCGGCTACACCGAGGCGGAGGCCGGGAGCGATCTGTCGCGCATCGCCATGCGGGCGCGATGCGACGGCGACGCGTATCGGCTCGACGGAACCAAGACCCTCGTTACGGGCGCTCACAAAGCCGACGCGATGCTCCTCATCGCGCGCAGCGACCCCGACACGAGCGTACGTCGCGGCTCGAGCCTCTTCGTGGTGGACCTCTGCGTCGCCGGGATCGCGATCGAACGCCGCCCCACGATGAACGGCTGGACGCTCTGCGACGTTCACTTCGAGGACGTGCGCGTTCCCAGCGACGCCCTTCTCGGCGAGGAGAACCGCGGCTGGCAGCAGATGGCGGCGGCGCTCGTCGCGGAGCGCTCCCAGCTCTTTCACGTAGGGTGGGCCACGCGCGATCTCGACGATCTCACGGCCTGGTGCCGGGCGCCCGACCCGGCGGGACGCCGACTCGCCGACGACCCCAACGTGCGTCGAACGCTCGCCCGGCTGCGCGTCGAGGTCGGAACGGCACTGCGCTTTGCGAAACGCGTCGTCCACCTGCAGGCATCGGGGTCCGAGCTGGGCGCGGAGCCGGCAATCGCGAAGCTCTACGCCACGGAGCTCCTGCAGCGCATCGCCGCCGAGGGGATGCGGATCCTCGGCCCCGCCGGTGGCCTGGTGCGCGGCTCGCGACGCGCGCCCCTGGACGGCCGGATGGCCTGGGCTTCCATCGAACGCATCCATCCCACCATCAGCGTGGGCTCGAGCGAGGTCCAGCGCACCGCGATCGCCCAGCAGGGGCTCGGGATGCCGCGCGGGCACTGAGGACGGGAAGACGGACACGCCGCTGGAGCCAGCCCGTGGCCATGGGAAACGGTCGCCAATGGATCTCGATCTCAGTGCCGAGCAGCACGCGATTCGCGACGAGCTGAGAGCATTTCTCGCCGAGGAACCGGGGGTCGCTGACGGAGTTCGGCGATTCGCCGAACGCGGCTGGCTCGCGCTGGCCGCCGGCGTCGACTCTCCGCGTGGGATCTTCGCGCTCGCGCTGCTCTTCGAGGAGATCGGGCGCGCCGCCTGGCCGGGGCCACTCATCAACGGCGTCGTCGAGAGCGGGCGGGTCGTGGCCGGGCTCGATCGTGAGAAATGCCACGCAGACGCACTGCTCGGAATCACGAGCGGGCAACGCAACTTCGCCTTCTGCTTCCGGGATCCGAGCGGTAGCACGGAGCTCGAATCCCTCGCTCTGCGGGCCGAGGACGTGAAGGATGGATTCGTCGTCCATGGGAAAGCGGGCTTCGTCCCGCACGCTCAGGACGCCGACGAGCTCATGGTCGTGGCGCGGTCCGAGAGTCGAAACGATGGGGTCTCGGTCTTTCGCATCCACGCCCGGTCGCCGGGGATCGCGTTCGAATCTCTCGAGACGATCTTCGACGACGAGTCCTGCGACGTGGTGTTCGACGACGTTCGCGTCCCTGGGTCAGGGCTCATTGGACCGCGCGGGGGCGCGTGGCCCGCGATCGAAGACGTTCTCGGGATTGCGACGCTCGCACGCTGCGCCGAGACCCTGGGAGACGCGGAGGCGGCGTTGACCATCGCCGTCGACTACGCGGCGCGCCGCGAGCAGTTCGGCCAACCGATCGGAGCTTTTCAAGCCCTCCAACACCAGGCCGCCGATCGCAAGGTCGACGTCGACGCCTGCCGGCTCGCCGTTTACGAGGCGGCGTCGCGCATCGACGCTGGACTTCCAGCTGAGGAGGCGGTGGCGTCGGCCGCCCTGATCTGTGGCGAGGCCGCGCCGCGCGTCGCGGCGACGGCACACCAGATCCACGGTGCCATCGGCTACTACGCGGATTCTCCGCTCGAGCAACACACGCGGAGGATCCAGCACGCGGTGCTTCGACTGGGCTCGGCCGCAAGTCGGCTCGATCGCATCGCCGGGCTCGCCGGGCTCTGACGAGACGTCAGGCGCTGACGATGAGTTCGAGACTCCGCGGGCCGCGCACCAGGAACGAGTCGATGTAGTCGAGCTCTTCGCTGCTGCGCCGGCGCTTTGGCAGATGGGGCACGAGGGCTTCCATCGCCACCTTGGCCTCGAGCCGCGCCAGGGACGCGCCGAGGCAGAAATGGACGCCGAAGCCGAAGGCGATGTGGGTGTTCGACGTGCGCGTCACGTCGAAGCGGTCGGGATCGTCGAAGACCCGCGGGTCGCGGTTCGCCGAGGCGAGGATGACTGCCACCTGTGCGCCGGCCGGCAGCTTGCCTCCGGAGAGCTCGACCTCCTGTGTGGTCGAGCGGAACAGCAGGTGCACCGGCGTGTCGTAGCGGAGGACCTCTTCGACCATCTGCGGCACGAGGGCGGGGTCCGCCTGCACGTGCTCGAGCTCGGCCGGGTGGTCGAGGAGCGTCACGGTGGCGTTGCCGATGAGGTTGGTGGTGGTCTCGTTGCCGGCCACCAGCAGGAGTACGATGAAGCCGAAGACCTGGTCCTCGTCGAGGGTGTCCTCGTGGCGGGGGTCGACGAGGACGCTGATCAGGTCGTCCTTCGGGTTGCGCCGACGCTCGGGGATGATGCTCGCCATGTACTGGCGCATCTCGCCCATCGGGTCGAGCATTCCGGCGAGCCCAGCATCGCGCTTCGTACCCGTCGCCGCGGACACGATCGCGTCGCTCCAGCGCTTGAAGTCGCGCATCCGCTCGCCCTGCACGCCGAGCATCTCGGCGATCACCGTGACGGGCAGCGGGATCGCGAGGTCTCGGACCACGTCGAAGGCCTCGTCGGCTTCGAGGGCGCCGACGTGGGCCGCGGCGATCTCGCGCATGCGCGGCTCCCAGGCGGCGACGCGTCGCGGCGTGAAACCGCGATTGACGACGGAGCGGAGGGCGTCGTGCTCGGGCGGGTCGGTCCCGATCAGGCCGCCGCCCTGGGCATTCCTGCGGAGAGGATTGACCCGCGCGCGAATGAAGAAGCGCGCCAGCGCCGGTAGGTCGCGAAGCCCGGGGCGCATTCCGCCGCGGTCGAACAGCACCTCCTGCATTCCCCTCGACGAGAAGATCTGCGCGTTCCGCAGGGCAAAGGCGACGTCTTCGTGTCGCGAGAGGCAGTAGATCCCCGACTCGGGCCCCCGGTGGAGTGGCGCCTTCTCGCGCAGCTCTTGGTAGATGGGGTAGGGATCCTTCCACGCGCCAGGGGACATCGGTTCGTACTGGATCGTCATGCGGCTTCCTCAGACAGGGCGCGTAGCGAAACGATACTACCCCGTTCCGAACGGTGTGTGCACCGATCGCGCTGCAGCTCGCTTGACCCGGCGCGTTCGAACCTCGACACTGCGGTCGTTCGCGCGGCTTGCAAACGTTGCCGTCGAGGTGAGGGAGCCGGTTCATGGGAAGCTCAGAAAGACGATTCGAGGGAAAGGTCACGCTCGTCACGGGAGGTGCGTCGGGAATCGGAAGGGCCACGTGCATACGCCTCGCCGAAGAAGGCGCTCAGGTCTTCGCCACCGATGTCAACAGCGCTGGGCTCGCCGAGACCGAAGCCGTCGTCAAGGACGCCGGCGGCGCCATCCAGGCGGGCATCTTCGACGTCGCCCTGCGGGCGTCGTGTTTCGAGAGTGTGCAGGCGGCCGTCGATGCGTTCGGCCGGCTCGATGTGCTCGCCAACGTCGCCGGGATCGTGCGCTTCGCCCACACCCACGAGATGTCCGAGGAAGACTGGAACATCACCCTGGCCGTCAATCTCTCGGGTCCCTTCTTCATGTCGCAGGCAGCCATTCCGCATCTTCTCGAGACGGAGGGCAACATCGTCAACATCGCGTCCAACGCGGGCCTCATGGGCCAGGCCTACACCGCCGCCTACTGCGCGACGAAGGCCGGCATCGCCAATCTGACCCGCGCGCTGGCGATGGAGTACATGAAGCAGCCGATTCGCATCAACGCCATCGCGCCGGCCGGCACGAAGACCGCCATCGCCACGGGCGTCGACTTTCCCGCCGATATCGACATGGATCTCATGAAGCGCTACTCGGGGATGCGAGGACTGAGCGAGCCCGCGGACATCGCGGCAGCGATCGCGTACATCGCGTCGGACGATGCGAAACGCGTCCACGGCTCGATCTTCTCGATCGACGGCGGCGTGACGGCGGGTTGAAGGAGTCCCCGTGGTGAACGTACGGGGCCACTGCGAGCCGCGCTTGGCCGCGGTGCGCGACGCCTTCATCGAGAACTTCGAGCAGGGCGGCGAGGTGGGGGCCTCCGTGGCGTGCGTGGTCGACGGCCGCACGGTCGTCGACCTGACGGGCGGCCACGTCGACCGCGAGAAGACCGCGGAGTGGGCTTCCGATACCCTGGTCAACGTCTTCTCCACCACCAAGGGGATGACGGCGCTCTGCGCGAATCAGCTCATGGACCGCGGCGAGCTCGATCCCGACGCGCCCGTCGCTGCGTACTGGCCGGAGTTCGGGGCCGAGGGCAAGGACGAGCTGCCGGTGCGCTGGCTGCTTTCCCACCAGGCCGGCCTCCCCGCGATCCGCACGCCGCACCCCGAGGAGGTCCTCTACGACTGGGAGCGCATGACGCAGGCACTTGCCGCCGAGAGGCCGTGGTGGATCCCTGGTACGCGAGCGGGCTACCACGCCGTCACGTTCGGTCATCTGGTCGGAGAAGTCGTGCGGCGGATCTCGGGCGAGAGCCTCGGCGCGTTCTTTCGACGCAACGTCGCCGAGCCCCTCGGTGTGGATTTCCACATCGGCCTGCCGGAGTCGGAGCACGCTCGCGTCTCCCCAACCCTCGGCTCGATCGTCGGCCCGAAGATCCAGGAGGGCGCAGCAAAGCTCACGGGTCCCCTCGCCGATTTCGTGCGCGACATGGCCGATCCCACCACCATGGTCGGCGCCGCATTCAACAACCCCCACCAACGCCGCGACTCGTCGAACAGCGCGGCCTGGCGCTCCGCGGAGATCCCCGCCGCCAACGGACACGGCACCGCGCTGGCGATCGCCCGCGTCTACGGTGCTCTCGCCCGCGGCGGTGAACTCGACGGTCTGACGCTGCTCTCGCCCGCAGCCATCGAGCGAGCGAGCACCGAACAGGTCTTTGGAGCCGACGCGGTGCTAGGCGGCATGAAGATGCGCTACGGCATGGGCTTCATGCTGCGCCACGATGGCATGCCGCTGGGTCCCAGTCTGCGCGCGTTCGGCCATCCCGGGGCGGGCGGCTCGATTGGCTTCGCGGATCCCGACACGAAGCTCGGCTTCGGCTACACGATGAATCGGATGCGCGCGGGGCTCGTCGGTGGGCCGGGGGCGTATCAGCTGATTCGCGCGTTCTACGGCTGCCTCTGACCGAGCGCGGCCTTCGCAACGCGATGTGGCAGCCGCGCCGCTACGGCGTCAGCGGGCGGTTCACCCAGCGCCTTCGATCCGGCGACCAGTACCAGCCGCCGCCGGCGAGGCTGCCTCCATCGGTGGGAATCGCGTGTCCGGTGACGAAGCGGCTCTGGTCCGACGCGAGGAAGAGCACGACGTCGGCCTGATCGTCCGGTGCGCCGACGCGTCCCACGGGCGCCCATACCTCCCAGAGCTTCTCCTGTTCTTCGCTGAGCCCCGCGTGGTAGTCGACCTGCGGGGTCTGGGTGAGATCGGGGCCGACGGCGTTGACGCGGATGCCGCGGCGTCCGACCTCGAGCGCCAGGCACGTCGTAAAGTGGTTGACGCCCGCCTTGAGCGCGCCGTACACGGGATCGGCGGGGTAGCCGCGCATTCCCTCCACGGATGAGACGTTGATGATCGAGCCTTCGTGGTGCTCGATCATCGTGGGCAGGAAGGCGTGGGTCATGAGCAGGACGTGTTTGAAGTTGATGGCGTACAGGGCTTCCCAGTGGTCGGGGTCGCTGCGTCCGAAGGGCATGGCCTTCAGGTAGTCGCCGACGTTGTTCACCAGAACGTCGACGCGACCGTGGTCTGCCACGACGCGCTCCGCGAGGACGTCGACCTGGTCGCGTTCGCGCACGTCTACGACGTGCGCGAGGGCGCGCCCTCCGGCGGCTTCGATGTCCGCCACGGTCAGCTCGGCGCGCTCCGGGTCGATCTCCGCGACGATCACCGTCGCCCCGTGGCTACCGAAGAGTCGAGAGATGCCGCCGCCGATGCCCGCACCGCCACCACTCACCACGGCGATCTTGTCCTCGAGCAGGGCGGCGTAGTTTCGAATGGGGCTCTCGATCACGGGAATCTCCTTGCGTCAGGGACGTGCGACGTAGAAGGCGTTGACGGGATGGCCGAGGTCGAGCGGGTCGAAGCGCGTGAAGCCCGCGGTGTGGACCATCTCGCGAAGCTTCGCTTCGTGGAGCCCCAGCGTGCCGAGACCGAGGCCGCTGGGCTCCGACAGCGCCGACGACATGCAGGTGGCCACCGACATGCCGTACATGAGCGCGGCCATCGGGTTGTTCTCGACGTTCTCCGCGTAGGTGGGGTAGGCCTTGATGTCGCATACGAGCCAGCAGCCGTCCTCGCGGAGCATTCGGCGGATATCGCCGATGATCCGGTCGGGGTGTGTCATGTCGTGGAGGCAGTCGAAGGTGGTGGCGAAGGCCACGCTGCCGTCGTCTGGAAGCGGCGTCTCGCGGACGTCGTGAAACTGCAGGTTGTCGACACCGGCGTCGCGGCGGTTGCTCTCGGCGCGCTCGAGTGCGTGGCTCGAAATGTCGTAGCCGTGAAACTCTGAGCTCGGAAACGCCTGCGCCATCTCGACGAGGGCGACGCCGCCGCCGCAGCCGACGTCGACGACGCGAGCCCCGGCTTCGAGCCGCGCCACCAGGCCGTCGACCGCCGGAAGCGCCACGGGTACGAGCAGGCTGCGAAACCACGGCGCAAAGCCGCGTTCGAAACCGCGGGCTCCCTCGGGACCGAAGGCGTCGTAGGGCAGGCCGAGCCCGGACGCGAAGCACTCGGGGAGGCGTTCGACCACCTGCATCGTCTGCGGCAGGTGGCTGAAGAAGCCCGCGCCGAACGCGGGGTGGCTCTCGTCCACGAGCGCGATCTCGGCCTCGGGGGAGAGCGCAAAACGATCGTCGCCCGCGGTGTCGAGGATCCCGGCCGCACCCTGCTGGTGGAGCCACTCGCGCAGCCAGCGCTCGTGCAGCCCCGTGTGGGTAGCGAGTTCGACGCTGCTCGATGCACCGCACTCGGCGAGGGCGCGGTAGAGGCCCAGGTGGTCGCCGAGGTAGACGAGTGCACTCGTCATCGCTCCGCTCAGATGACCGAACAGCGCCTTCGAGTACTGCCGGAGTTTCTCGGGATCCGCCCCCCGCTTTTCGTTCGCCATGGCGATCGTTCCTCACATTTCGTCGGTCAATCCCGCCGGGTTCGCAGCGTGCAGAGTCCCAAAAATCCGATCGCGTTGAGCGCAGCGAAGACCTGGAACGCCAGCATGTAGCTCCCGGCCCGATCGAACATCCAGCCGGCGAAGATGGGTCCGAGAATGCCGCCCGGGAGCAGAGCGAGCATGAGCACGCCGTAGATCCTCGCCATGTGGAGCGTTCCGAAGCGCTGCGCGACGATCATCGGATACACGACGTTCTGAGCGGCTGTTGCGAATCCGTAGGCGACGATGAAGAGCGGTAGGTACCCGACCGCGGGAACGCCGAGCAGCAGGAGCGACGCGGCGAGCACGACGGCGAAGTTGAGCAGCAGTGCACTCTTGGCCGGCCAGCGGTCGGCGAAGAGGCCGATGCCCAGCTTCGCTCCCACACCCAGGAAGACCGTGATGCCGAAGCCGACCGACGCCTCAGCGATCGGAAGTCCCAGGTCGGTGAGGTAGAGGACGAGGTGGCCGGTTACGCCAACGTAGTAGAAGTAGAAGAAGAAGAGGGCGACCCCCAGAACCCAGAAATCACGCGTGCGCAGCGCTGCGGCGACGTCGATCCCGTGGGCGTCCGTGAGATCTGCGCTGACCTTCTCCGCAGTTGCGTCGTGGGCCGCTTCGGGCGGCGGCTCGCGCACGCAGACGAGCACGAGCGGGAGCAGAAACACCACGGCGCCGATTCCCACCCAAAGATACGCGTCGCGCCACGTCGCGAAGCCGAGAATCCAGGCGGCCGCGAGCGAGACGATGAGACCGCCGAGGTTCGAACCCGCGTAGCAGATGCCCAGTGCGAGCCCGCGTCCACGAACGATCCATTTCGAGACCACGGTTCCGACCGCGATGTCGCCGACGCCCGCTACCACCAGTCCGATGGCGATGCTGAGGGCAAACAGCTGCCACAGCTCCTCGACCGCGGAATAACCCGCGAACACGACGCCGATCAGCGTGATGCTGATGGCGATCACGGGGCGCGCGCCGAAGCGCGCCGTCAACATGCCGACGAGCGGGCTCGCGAGGGCGATGACGATGGTGCGCGGACTCCCGGCGACCATCAACTCGGCGCGCGACCAGCCAAACTCTGCGAGCATCGCGGGTGAGAGGGGGCTCGAGAGGTAGACGCATCCGAGCCCGAGTTGCGCGGCGAGTCCGCCGAAAACCACCCTCGCCGCGCGTCCGCGGATGTCCCCGAGGCCGCCGGCCATGTTCCTGCTCCTGTTCGCTGCACCCCCGCGCGAGCCGAGAGAGCCCGCGCAGGGTATACGCTTCAGCGAGCGGTGGACTCAGAAACCTCTGCGTGGGGCCTCGCCTCGTTCTCGGTTCTGGCGAGCCCGCAGGTGCGGCGCGCTGCCGAAGCCGCGGATTGGGTTGCCCTGTTCCGGGCAGCTCGGTTCAGGCGAGCTTCCACTGCACGAGGGTGAAGGGAGGCTCGGCGCCGTCGTGATCCTCGAACGCGGGCAGCACCGTCGCTCCGATCGGGACGTCCTGCTCGGGGTCGCCCACCAGGTTGCCCACCATCCGGATGCCCCCCGACTCCGGGAACTCGACGAGCAGGACCGTGTAGGGGACGGCACCGGAGAGCCCCGGGTGCACGGGGTGCCAGACGCGCTCCCAGCTGAAGATTCGGGCCTCTCCGACGACGGAGTCCCACCCGATGTCGAAGCTCAGGCAGTGGTGACAGATCCACTCGGGCCCCCACTGCCAGCCTCGGCACGCGTTGCAGCGTTGGACGAGAAGCTCGTGGCGTCGGACGCCCTCCCAGTAGGGAGCGTCGAGGCCGTCCGGCTGGGGCACGGGCTCGGGCAGGCCGAGCGGCAGGATCGAGGGCGAGTCGCTCACAGCGTCGATTCCGCGCCGACGATGAGGTTCGTCGCGTTGCTCACCATGGGGCCCGAGCTCACGAGCGAGACTTCCGCGTCGGTCACCGGATTCGGCGAAGAGCCGCGCACCTGGCGCACGGCTTCGACGATGAGCTCGAGGCCGTGCATGTAGCACTCGGCGAGGTTGCCGCCGCTCGTATTGATGGGGAGGCCGCCGTCGGGGGCGATGAGATTCTCGAACGCGAGGGCTTCGTTCGCGCTCTCGTAGCTGCAGAACCCGTGTTCGATGAGGCTCATGACGACGCCGCCCGTGAAGTTCTCGTAGCTCTGCACCACGTCGACGTCCGAAGGCTGCACCCCCGCCATGGCGTACAGGCGCGGCGCCAGCGTCTTGAAGCTCGAGGTCGCGTAGTCGGGGTTGTTGTGCACTCCGGCGCCCGCGCGGTACTCCGAGCCCTGTGTGGTTCCGAGCAGGTACACGGGTTTCTGCTGGAGGTCGTGGGCGCGTTCCGCGGGCACCAGCACCACGGCAGCCGCTCCGTCGTTCTCGAGGCAGCAGTCGAAGAGCCGGAATGGCTCGACGATCCAGCGACTCTCGTCGTAGCTCGCCGCGTCGAGGGGACGCCCGTGCATCACGGCGCGCGGGTTGTTCTGGGCGTGGTGGTACGAGGCCATCGACACGGCGCGCAGCGTCGAGCGATCGATTCCGTGCTCGTGCATGAGGCGCGTCGTGCGCATCGCGAACATCTGCGCCGGAGACATGATTCCGTAGGGGACCCAGTGGGCCGACTCGCCAGCCACCTTGCTCGGGAAGTTCCCCTGACCGAACCGGTAATTCTGTCCCTGGGCGAGGGCGCGGTAGACGACCACGCAGTCCGCGTAGCCGGCCGCGATCGCCGCCGCTGCGTTGCCGATGGCGCCGGATCCGCCACCGCCGCCGCCGCCCCACACCATGTTGGCGAAGCGCAGCTCGGGGAGTCCGAGAGCCGCGGCAAAGCGCGCCGGGTCGTTGCTGTCGTTGCTGTACGACGCAAAGCCGTCGATCTCTCGAGGATCGATCCCGGCGTCGTCGCAGGCGGCGAGGATCGCCTGGAGGCCGAGCTTGAACTCGGCGTCCGGCGCGCCCCCGCGCTTGTAGTACGCGCTCTCGCCGACGCCGGCGAGGGCCACCTTCCCGCGAATGCTGCGCTCGCGGCTCACGACGCTTCGCCGGATCGAAAGCCGTGCGCCTGCATGTCGACGAGGTTGCGCATCGGCTGCCCGGCGACAAAGTGACCGAGGTTCTCGAGGAAGAGGTCGAAGACGTCGTCGATGTAGCGATCGGTGGATACCGACGAGTGGGCGGAGACCAGCGTATTCGGAAGATCCCAGATCGGGCTGTGCGGGGGCAGCGGCTCCTCGGAGAAGACGTCGAGCGCCGCGCCGCCGATGCTTCCGTTGCGCAGCGCGATGGCGAGCGCGTCCTCGTCGACGAGGGAGCCGCGGGCGACGTTCACGAGCACGGCACCCTTCGGCATGGCCGCGAGCTCCGCCTTGCCGATCAGGTGGCGGGTCTCGTCGGTGGCGGGCGCCGACACCACGACCGCGTCGCACTGTGCGAGCATCTCGCGCAGGCCCTCGGGGCCGAACAGCTCGTCGGCGACCGGCGACGTCATCCCGGGCCGGAAGCTGCGCTTCTGCCCGAGCACCCGGCAGCCGAGTGCCCGACATCGCTCGGCCACCGCGACTCCAATGCTGCCGAGACCGACGATGCCGATGGTCGATCCCGCGAAGGTGCGTCCGTAGGTGCGGGCATATTCGTGGCGCCGTTGCAGCTCGAACTGCTCGCCGAAGTGCTTCCAGAAGGCGAGGAGGCGACCGATCACGAACTCGGCCATCGAGCCCGACGAGACACCCGAGGAGTTCGTCACGAGGGTGCGATCCGACATCACGCCCGCGGCGACGAACTGCTCGATCCCCGCGCCGATACCGTGCAGCCAGCGCAGGTTCGGAGCGAGGCTCGGTAGATCCTGCGGTGTGTGCAGGGCGATGAGTACGTGGGTCCGCGCGAGCGCCGCGCTTCGCTCGTCGGCCACGCTCGTTGCCCACTCCGGCGGCTCCGGATGGGGATCGCCCGGGGGGATGGTGATCCATTCGCTGCCCGAATTCACCGGGAGCCCCACCACCTCGATGCTCGGATCGATCGCGCAGGTGCGTTCGACGTAGCCGGACTCGATGTAGTGGGGATACCCGAGGCAGACGACGAGGGGGGTGTCGACCATGCCGCGCACTCTACCCGAATCGGCCCCGGGAGAGGGTGGGGATGAGCGGCACGAGATCAGTGCAGCTCGCGCCGACTTCTGGAATGCCGCAAGGGATCAGCTCCCGGCGCTCACCGGAGCTGTCGGGAGATCGTCGCGGGCGTAGAGGAGCAGATCCGGCGAACCGGCACCGATGCCCGAGAGCATTCCGGGGCTCGCGTGGTCGAGCACGCACAGGCGCACCTCGGCCGCTGTGGCCGCGGGGCTGCGCTGCTTGCAGAGTGCCGCGACGCCCGCCGCGTGGGGCGCCGCCATCGACGTACCGCTCAGCGTGGTGGCTCCGCCGCCGCGCCGCGCCGATACGATGTCGCGACCGGGCGCGAAGATGTCGACACACGCCCCCTTGTTCGAGAACGAAGCGCGCGCGTCCGAGCGGTTGGTCGCGCCGGTTCCGATGGCCTGGAGGACGCGCGCTGGCGACGAGTCACAGGCGTCCGAGTTCTCGTTCCCGGCAGCCACCGCGTAGCTGATCCCCGCGGCGATCGATCGGCAGACGGCGAGATCGAGGGCCGGAGAGGGCGATCCGCCGAGGCTCAGGTTCGCCACCGCCGGCCAGCCGTTATCGGCGGCGTGCGAGGTCACCCAGTCGATCCCGGAGATGACGCTGGAGTCGCTGCCGGAGCCGTTGGTCAGCACGCGGACGGCGTGCACGGTCGACTGCTTGGCGATGCCGTACACGGTGCCCGCGCTGGTGCCAGCCACGTGCGTGCCGTGTCCGTTGTCATCGTCCGTGCCATCGCCTGGGGCGGAAAAGCCCTCGCCCACACGTCCGCTGAACTCACTGTGGTGGGGGTCGATGCCGGTGTCGATCACGTAGACGTGAACGCCGCTGCCGTCTGCACCCGGCTCGTAGACGCCGTCGAGCGGCAGAGTGCGCTGGTCGCTGCGGTCGAGGCCCCACGTCGCGTTGATCTGTTCGGACTCGATGGGCGACACACTCTTGCGTCCATCCTGCTGGACGAAGGCCACCGCGGGATCCGCGGCGAGCTCGGCCACCTTCGCCTCGGAAGCCCGGCAGGCGAAGCCGCGCAACGCGCTGTCGAAGCGGTGCACCTCGTTCAGGCCGTAGCGGGTGGAGAGCCGCTGCATCGTGCGGCTCGCGACCTCGCCGGTCTGGGGGTCGGCGAGGACCACGATGTACTGCCCCGGTATGGCGTTCTCCACTTCGATGAGGCCGGAGAGCCGACTCGCGGCATCGCAGTCGAAGCCGGCGTTGGCGTCGCCCGGCGGGGGAGCCGACGGGGGAGCCGGCGGGATCGCGCACGCGGGGATGAGCAGCAGGGCGCACAGCGCAGCGATGCCGGGCTGGCGGCTGGCGCTTGGGCGCTCGTCGAAGATCGTCGGATTTCCCATCATTTCCTCCTGGATCGAGTCGTGAGGGGGCAACCCGTGCATCGCCCTTCCCGTGGCGCAGCCACGTGATCGATGTCACCCGGGAGCCGTTTCGTCACCGGAACCGGCAGACGTGAGGGGAAGCTGCCGGTGAACGGGGCAGGCCAGAGGCCCCGATCGCCGGCGTCGACGCTGGCAGCGTCAACGGGTCGCGGATCGGGGCGGCCAAGCCGGGGGAGGCCGCTGTGTCGGACGGAGACCGCCAGCTGGGGTAGATTCGGCCGATGATGAGCTCCCGGGTCCGTCGGCTCATTGCCGCAGT
>JABSQW010000628.1 GCA_013215605.1 Myxococcales bacterium | reverse complement strand
GGAGCCCGAGATCACGAGGGCGCTGTTTCCGAGCACGAAGCCCGTCGCACAGGCAGCGAGACCCGAGTAGGAGTTCAGGAGCGAGATCACGACGGGCATGTCGGCGCCACCGATCGGGATCACGAGGAGCACGCCGAGCAGTAGCGCCGCGGCGAGCACGCCCCAGAAAGCGGGTAGCCCGAGCGGGTCCATCACCACGAGCGCGCAGAGCGTGAGGGTGCCCACCGCGAGCAGCGAGTTCACGAACTGCTGGCCCGGATACGTGACCGGCGCGCCCCGCATCAACTCCTGGAGCTTCGCGAACGCGATGATACTGCCGGTGAACGTGAGGGAGCCGATCAGAGCGGAGAGCACGATGGCGATGGGCACGATACCGGTGGGCTCCGCGCCATCGCGCGCGTAGCGGAGGAGTTCCGCCGAGGCGACGAGTGCCGAAGCACCGCCGCCGAAACCGTTCAGGAGTGCCACCATCTGTGGCATCGCCGTCATCTGGATGCGCACGGCGAGCACGGCGCCGATCGCGGAGCCGACCACCACCCCCGCGATGATCACAGCAAAATCGACCACCTCCTCATTGAGCAGCGTGGCGACCACTGCGAGCAACATGCCGACGGCGGCGAGCTTGTTGCCGAAGGGGGCGGTCTTCGGAGACGACAGGTTCCTCATCCCGAGGATGAGGAGGACGGCCGCCGCGAGGTAGGCGAACTGGATGAACTGAGTCGCGGCCATCAGATTTTCTTCTTGAACATGCCGAGCATGCGATTGGTGACGAGGAAGCCGCCCACGACGTTGATGGTGGCGAACACGATGGCGACGAAACCGAGCAGCGTGGAGACCGTGCGCTCCTCGTACCCAGAAGCCAGAATGGCGCCGACGATCGTGATGCCGGAGATTGCGTTCGATCCAGACATGAGGGGGGTGTGAAGGAGCGGCGGCACCTTCGAAATCACCTCGAACCCCACGAACAGGGCGAGGGTCAAGATCGTCAGAGCAACCGCGGGATCGTCGAGCACTTGGCGAGTCCTTCCATTCCGTTTCGATATCGAGCCGGCGAGTCGGTCTACGCCCCACCCTCCGCGCGCTTGCGGGCGGCCTCGTTGGTGATCTTTCCGTCGTGGGTGAGCATCGTGCCGCTCGTGATCTCGTCTTCGAGGTCGAGCACGAGTTCCCCCTCGTTCGTCAGGTGCATCAGGAACGTCGTGAGGTTCCTGGCGTACAGCTGACTCGAATTCGCGGGGATCTCGCTCGGGAGATTCGTGGCGCTGATGATCAACACGCCGTCTACCGTGACGTTTCGATCGGGCTCGGTGAGTGCGCAGTTGCCACCGGACTCGGCCGCGAGATCGACGATCACCGAGCCGGGCTTCATGGCGCGCACCGCGTCTTCCTCGATGAGCCTCGGCGCCGGCTGACCGGGAACCAGCGCGGTGGTGATCACGATGTCGGCGGCGCTCACGCGCTTGCCGAGCTGCTCGCGCTGCTTCTGATAGAAGGCCTCGGATTGCGCCTTCGCGTAGCCGCCGCTGTCCTCGGCATCGCCCGTGTCGAGGTCGAGCTCGACGAACCGCGCACCGAGACTCTCGACCTGCTCCTTCACGACGGGTCGCGTGTCGTACGACTCGACGACAGCGCCGAGCCGGCGAGCGGTGGCGATCGCCTGCAGGCCGGCCACACCGGCGCCGATCACCAGGGCCCTGGCGGGAGAGATCGTCCCCGCGGCGGTGACGAGCATCGGAAAGATCTTGGGCAGTGCCGCCGCGGCGAGCAGGACCGCGCGGTAGCCGGCGATGGTGCTCATGGCCGACAGCGCGTCCATCGACTGCGCGCGCGTGATACGCGGCATGAGCTCCATGGCGAAGGACGTGGTGCCCTTCGCGGCGAGGCGTTTCGCGACGTCCGGTAGATCGAGAGGCCGCAGGAATCCGACGAACGCGCCGTCGCCCTTCAGCAGGTCGATCTCGTGGCGGCCGTCGGGTCGCTGGATGGGCGGCTGAACCTTGAGCAACAGATCGGCGC
>JABSQW010000627.1 GCA_013215605.1 Myxococcales bacterium | reverse complement strand
GTCAACTACGGGGATGCCACCTGCATGTTCGACTATCTGTTCGGGACCGCCTATCTGCCCGGGGACAGACCCGGTCTGAAGCTCGGATTCGCAGCGGTGGAGGACTACCCGACCAACTTCCTGGGACAGTTCGTGACTCCGTTTCGCGCAATCGGGGCGAGGATCTGGGCTCGCCTCGCCTCCGTTCCACGAATGCTGACCGGGTGAGAAGAGAGTCCGACCCCCACCGAGAACTCGCAGGACGTTGCCCCCAGGCAAGGCGCCCTCGCTCCCACGGATCGATGGATGAGGGCGGGCGCTCCATGGGGGATCGATGACCGTCGAGTACGTCGCCTACATCGCCTTGCGGGTCTCGGATCTCGAGCGCGCCCGGCGTTTCTACTGTGATCTGCTCGGGTTCCGGGTCTTCTCCGAGTTCGCGCACGACGGGCCGTCGCCCTCGGCGCAGTTGCTGGGTCTCGACTCGGTCCCGGTCCGTGCGTTGTTCGTCGAGCGCGACGGTACGCGTATCGAGTTGCAGCACCTCGATCTTCCCGCCGACCGGGCGCTTCCCCGGGCGCGCCCGCAGCTTGGTCTGTGTCACTTCGGCCTTCGGGTGTCGGACCTCGACGGGCTCGTCGCCGCACTCGAGGACGCCGGTGCGACCCTGCTCGAGGCCTCGCGCTTCGAGCACGCCGAACTCGGCTCTCGGGTTGCGGTGGTGGAGGACCCGGACGGCACACGGATCGAGTTGATCGACATGCCGGGAGATCCACGCGCGCCCCTGGGGCGCCCGGTGTCCCCCTAGCAGAACGGCGGCGAAACGAGGCGCGTCGCTCGAGTCTCGATCTCGTCAGAACGCGAAGCGCGCGATGGCTCTCAGCACGGAGGTCAGAGGGGGGTCTCTCGCCGGTGTCTCCGAGGGGTAACGGGGATCGGGGACATTGCCCTTCCCCACGGCTTGGTCGCGAATCTGTGAGAGTCTCCTGCGCGTACGGCCTTCACCCCGTAGTAGTTGTGCATCAGCTGGGAAGTGAGGCTGAATTCCTCCGGGTCCACGAGGCTCCGGTCGTCGGTGTAGGCCACGCGAAGCATCTGTTTCAGGATCGAGTTCCCGTATTGGGTTCCTAATTGACAGAACCTCTAGGATGGACCTTGCGAAAACGCAGCTTGAACTTCCTATCTACACAAGACCTCCATCTACCAGGACATCAAAGCGCACGTCGGCGCGGACGGCCGACTCTCCGAAGAGGGGGACCGGCTACGCGAAGGTCAACGAAGAAGGAAAGCCTCGATGGGTCGCCAGCCGGCTGCTGTCACGCTGATTTTACGGAAGAGCGCCTATCGGAACCCGACCCCCCCCTCAATCCGCCCTATCCCTGAAGAAGTAGTTCTCGACCGGTATATGCCGGTCCCCCTCGAAGACGACTGGCGACTGCGGGCTGACGACATACAGGTGAAGGCAAAAATCGGGACTTCCAGGCCTAGCTGCTTTGCGAATTCGGTTTGCATACAGGGTCACCTCCTGGCTACGCGCCGCACAGTATCTCCTCCATTTGTACTCTTCAACTGAAGAGTTACGATTGCGACGCGGAGGTGTTCGATGAATTCGATCGAAGTCGAGATCGAGAAATTCGCAAAGGACGCCGGAGTCGATCTGGTCGGATTCACGGATCGAGCACGGCTCGCGGACGCGCCGCCCAGCGGCAACTTGACCGACGTGCTGCCGAGCGCGCAGGCAGTCAGCCTGGATCAGGAGGCCGCCGAGCGGTACATCGCCAAGGAAGACTTGTGGTCGTTCAACGACTCTCACCGCAGGTCGTACCGTGTGATCGAGGACGCCTCGCTCGCCATTCAGGAATACCTCGAAGCGCGCGGTCACGAGGTCGCTACGCCGTATCCGAACTTCGAGTACCGGGAAGAGACCCGGACGCGCGACATGGTTCCGCCGCTGTCCCACAAGTACGTGTGCACGGCCGCGGGCGTGGGATGGATGGCTGGAGCGGGAACCTCTTGACGCGCGAGTACGCCGCGCTCGTGACGCTCGGCTCCGTCGTAACCTCGGCCGAGCTCTCGCCCTCACCGATGGTGGAGGAGGACTGGTGTTCCAACTGCAAGATCTGCGTCGCGACGTGCCCGACCCACTACATGCCAAAGCAGGAGGAGGACGTCGTTGAGATCGGCGGCCGCAGCAGCCACTACAGCCATCGGCGCTCGACGATGCGCTGCACCGTCAGCTGCGGGGGCTGCAACAATGTTCGCAAAAAGACATCCAAGTGGTCGACTTGGAGCCCTCGCACCATGCCTAACATACATGGAGTGCGCGATCCCGACGAGGCCTTCGACGAACGTTGCGATGAGGACGTCACCGCGGCCGACACGACGGATTTCTGCCTGCAATCGATGGTCCTCGTCGGCGAGACGACCGTCCACAGGTGGGAAGACGTTCAAAGGAACATGAACAGCTCTCTGAGCGTTCTGACCTGCAGCCTATGCCAGGTGGTCTGCACGCCAAGGCTTGACTCGCGCAAGAATAGCTACCGTGCGCTCGTGAACTCGGGCCGCATCGAGGAGGACGATCCGCGCCTGCGCCACCCTACCGACCGGGTCAAGGACTGGGTCCATCCGACGTTGGCGTCCATCATTGCGGAAATGGCGCCGGATGCGGCGACAGAATCGGATCCGGATTGAATCGCCATGCCCAGACCCTCCAATCGAGAACATCTCCTCGACTACGCTGAAGAGCTCTATGCCAGGCACGGCGTGGGCGGCGTGTCGTTGCGAACGATCCAGGCGGCCGCGGGTCTGTCCGTCGGGTCGCTCCGCTATCACTTCAAGACCGAAGCCGGCCTCGTCGCGGCCGTCATGGAGCGCCGGATCGAGCCGCTCATGGCGAGACACGAGATGCTCCTCGACGCCCTGGCCTCGAACCCGAACCCCTCGGTCGACGAAGTGTTAGGCGCCTTGATTCGGCCCCTCGTCGAGTTGCTGCATGCCGAGCCCGAGCAAGGCCGGCGCTATCTCACGCTCATGCATCGCCTGCAGGTGGAACATCACACGGCGCCCATCCTCGTCGCGCGATGGCCCGACTTCGCCGAGCGCACCGAGGGCCTGCTCAAGAAGTCACTTTCCCATCTACCTCGCGGCGTCATCGAATTTCGCTTTGGCCTCGCCTGGGAGACGATCCTCGGGAGCCTTGCGAGAGTGGCAGACTTGTCGACTCCCGATCTCGAAGAGTACGTCGCTGCACTCATCGGCTATCTGTCTGGCGCGCTCGAAGCGCCCCAATTGGGCCGACGCTCCGCAAGACCGAAAACCAGATGACGGCACGGGAGACACGGACATGAACGCGGAACTCGATCTTCAGACGATTCGCGATCGACTCATGGAATCGGCCACGAACGCGGGCTGCAATGCCGTGGGGGTCTGCAACCAGGAGGGCCTCGAGGGCGGGCCGCCATCTACCGACCTCACGCGCCAACTCGAGGGCGCGCGTTCGGCGATCGTCGTGTCCTATCCGGTCGATGAAGAGAAGCTCGAGCTCTACATGGGCAAGATCGATCACACCCCCTATCAGGAGGACTACATTCGAACTAACAACATCATCCAGGGGCTGATGGCGGAGATGACGAACCAGCTGCGAAAGTTCGGCTACGAGGCCGAGGTCGTCTTCGCGGGAAACACTCCCGCCGACGGCACGCGCGCGGACGTCATGCCCCAGAACGAGCGGCAGCGGAAGGCGGCCGAGCTCAACCCGGCGAAAGCGAGCGACATCATGCTCGGCAGCATCCCGCTCATCTCCCAGCGCATGCTGGCCGCCGCCTCCGGCGTCGGGTTCTTCGGCATGTCCGGCAACATCCTCACCGAGTCGCACGGCGCCGCGGTGTCACTCGGTGCGGTCATCACCACTGCCGATCTCCCCCCGACCCCCGTGCTCCCGCCCGAAGCCAACTACTGCGACGAGTGCAACTGGTGCGGAAACGTCTGCCCAACCAGCTTCATGAGCCGCACGGACTTCACGACAGTCAAGATGGGCGAACACGGCCATCACAAGTATTCGACGCGCGGACACCATATGCGCTGCGCCTCGCACATGGCGGGCCTGACGGGGCTCTCGGAGAACGGCAAGTTCGGTTCGTGGGGGCCCAGTAGAAAGCAACTGCCCAAGGACGACGATCAGCTCCTCCCGACGATCATGGGCCTGGCCGGAGATGTCATGAAGCGGCCGCAGGTCCCCGGCGGGTTCTACGACGCGCAAAAAGGCACCAAGATGAACATCATGTGCAGTGCCTGCAATCTCGTTTGTCACCCGGAGAAGAAGGTCCGCGCGAAACGAATGAAGATGTGGATGCAGGGCGGCGTCAGCATCCAGAGGGAGGACGGCACGGTCGAGACGATGCCCCTCGAAGACGCGCGTACCTATCTCGATGCGATGCCGCCGGAAAAACGCGCGCTCTATGAGGATATCGAGGGCACGGGAGACTAGGGGGTTCACGTCCAGTCCGGGGCCGCGCCCCTGCTCCGCGCGGGCCGCTTCCCCCTGCGCGGCGTTTCGTCATTCCTCGGAGCCGTGTCAGGGATCGCATGATTCGAATCGCCATGCTCGTCGCTGCGTTGCTCGGATGCAGCGCCGCACTCGCCTTCGCAGAGAATCCGGCGCGCCCGTATCCCATCACGGAAGAGCGCGTGTCCTGCACCGCCTTCCAGCCCTACGATACCGATGGCAACTCACTGCGCACGGTTGCGATCGATCGCCCGCTCGACTTCGCGGTCGTGACGGACCACGCCGAGCAGCTCGGCGAAACTCAGATCCAGGTCGAGCGCCGCAAAGCGGTCCCGCTCGGAGGCGGGAATCACGGGCTGAATCAAGGTGATCGCCTGTAGATAGGAAGTTCAAGCTGCGTTTTCGCAATGTCCTATCCTAGAGGTTCTGTCAATTAGGAACCCAATACGGGCAGCGTTGGCACTGGGGCGGCCTCGACGGACTCGTCAGCCGTTCGGATGAGCCGCGGAGACGATGGGCGGAGTTCTCGCCATGGCGCGCCCCATCGACCACCGTCACCACACCCGGGCGAGGAGCGCGCGATCAGAACCCGCCAACTGAATCCAGGCGATACAATCACCAGGCGCGCCCAGTTCGTAGGAGGATCTCGATGGCTTCTCGCTCTTTCGACCGCATCGCGGTGATCTCGGCCGACTGCCACGCCGGCCCACGCAGGACATCGGACTACGCTCCCTACGTCGACCCCGACTTCCGGAGCCGCTTCGAAGAGTGGGTCGAGCAGGAAGAGAACGCTACGCACAATATGTTCGGGTCGCCGATTCCCGAGTCGACGGGCGACCGCAACGCGGACTTTCGGGCGCAGCAGCTCCTGTCCCTCAGCTCGCTGGGGCTGCCCGACGAAGTCGTTGAGCGGCAGATCGCCACGATCTACCAGAAAGAGTCGAACATCGCTGGGGCCTGGGACTCGAAGCTCAGGCTCGAAGCGCTCGAATCAGATGGCATCGCCGGCGAAGTGATTCACCCCGACGGAGTCTTCGGCGCACGCGCACCGTTCCTGAGCTTCGGAGTCGCGGCGGACCCGGAGCTCGAAGGTGCCGGCAAGCGCATCTACAATCGCTGGCTCGCTGACCTGTGCGCAGAAGCACCGGACCGAAGAGCAGGCATTATCCAGATCTCCCTGCACGACGTGGACGAAGCCCTGCGCGAGATCAAGCGGAGCCGAAACGAGGGCCTAAGCGGCGGCGTGGCCTTCTCGGGACTACGCGCCGGCAGCGGCCTGCCGGGGTACCACGACGCGCGCTACGACCCGATCTGGTCGTGCTGCGAGGAACTCGACCTGACGGTGACCCATCACGGCGGCACACCGATAGCCGACGTCGGGCTCTACGGCGGGGACCCGCATGTCTTCGCGGCGCTGTCGTCCGTCGAGACAGGCTTTATCTCTCGTCGTCCCTTCTACTTCTTCGTCTTCGGTGGTGTTTTTGATCGACACCCAAAGCTGCGACTCGTTCTCACCGAATCCTTCGCGAGCTGGGTGCCGCAGATGCTCCAGGAGCTCGATTCGCTGGTGGACCAGTTCTGGATGACCGGGGTGCGCCACAGGCTCACGATGCTTCCAAGTGAGTACTGGAAGAAGCATTGCTATGCGGGCGCTTCGTTCCTATCGCGCCATGAAGCGGAGCAGCGTCACGAAATCGGTCTCGACAACTTGCTGTGGGGAGCCGACTACCCGCACGTGGAGGGCACCTATCCGTACAGCCGAGAGTCCTTCCGGACCAGCCTCGCCGGCCTCCCCGAGGCCGACATCCGGAAGATCCTCGGCGAGAACGCTGCGCGGGTCTACGGCTTCGACCTGGCAGCGCTCGAGAGTGCCGCCAAGGCGTTCGGGCCGACGTTCCAGGAGATCTCGGCACCGCTCCCTTTCGAGGAGCGACCCTCAGACTCAGACTACATCGGGGCGGCATTCCGTCGTTGAACCGCCGCGCGAAACGCTTCCATGGGGTAGATAGGAAGTGTATCCCGTCAGCAGAAGTCGGACACACAGGGGCCCGAAGCGAAGAGACACTTTCAGGGGCCATGCCCCCCGAGGAGCGTCTCGACATGTCACGAACGAAGAAGCAAGCGACCGAAGCCGCCGTGCGGGAGATCCGTCGTAGGACCCGCAGGAAGTTCGCACCCGAGGAGAAGATCCGCATCGTGCTCGAGGGCCTTCGCGGCGAGGAGAGCATCTCGGAGCTGTGCCGTCGCGAGGGCATCGCCGCCAACCTCTACTACCGATGGAGCAAGGACTTCCTGGAGGCGGGCAAGAAGCAGCTGGCAGGAGACACCGTCCGGGAGGCCACCAGCGACGAAGTCAAAGAGCTGCGGGCCGAGAACCGGGAGCTCAAGGAGGTCGTCGCCGAGGTCACGCTCAAG
>JABSQW010000626.1 GCA_013215605.1 Myxococcales bacterium | reverse complement strand
GCCGTGGTTCCGAGGATCACCATCCCCCACACCACCACGACGCTGCGACACGCGATGGCCAACGGGCGATGCCGCACGGTCAATCTCCGCTGACCGTCTCGTACAGCGATAGCAACCGGCGGATGAGCACCGCTGAGAGTTCGGGATCGAGGGGCGGTGACGCGGCGACCGACACATTGTCGTCCGGATCGGCCGGAATCTCGGCACGCGACGCCGCGACTCCGCGCCCCGCGATGTCGGTGGCCTCGCCCTCGTCGAAGGCCCAATGGCTCCGCGAAGTGAGTGTCTCCTCGATGAACCCATCGGATCCGACGTTCCCGACGACGGGCGGAGCGGGCCCACGCGCGATCTTCGTCGGCACCGAGGGTTCGGTGGCGGACGTCTCTGGAATCGTTGGTTCCGGATCTTCGGCGCTGCGATCCGATGCTCGGCCGGCGGTCGCTTCGGTTGGCGTTTTCACGGCTTCGCCGCTCCAAGCGGAGCCAGGATCGACCGGAAGCTGCGACAGCGGCGGCCTCCAATAGAACACCAACAGTGCGGCCATGAGTGCCGCCACACCGAGACCGAGAGTTCGGATCATCGCGCCGCCCTCCCCGTTCCTCGAGCGCTCCCACCCGCCTCGGATTCCGAGCGGTAGGCGAGCTCGATGTTGCGCACGCCCGCCGCGTGCGCGAAGCCGACCACCCGCGACAGCGGTGACGCCGTCGCGCGGATCAATACGGAGCCCGGCGCCGTCGCGCGAAGCGCGCGCTCGAGGTCGACCGCGCTCATGCGCACGCCGTCGAGCTCGATGATCTCCACACCCTCCTCCATCCACACGTGAATTTCGGTCGAGCCGAGCGACTCTCCCGAGGCCTCCGTGGGCGTCGCCACCGGCAGCTCGAGGTCGACACTGTGCTCGCGCCCGAAGTGCGCCCCCGCGAGCGCAATGGCCAGACAGAAGAGCAGACACGCGAGCACGTCGAGGAAGTACAGACTCACGTTCGTGCCGCGGCTACCGGTGTTCACGATGCGGACTCCTGCACGACAGCCGACCGAGTCGGCAGCCGCGTCCAGACCCCGATCAACGCGATCCCGAACCCGACGAAGCTGCTGCGCAGCGCCGTACCCAGCGCGTAGACGAGCGGTCCCGGTTCGAGTCGTTCGGGAGACAGCCCGACGAAGCCGTTCACCATTCCGCTGATGGTTCCCAGCATGCCGAGCAGCAGCGCCGATTCGACTGCGGGGTCGAGCCAATCGGGCGGATCGCGAGGTGCCACACCCGCGATCCTGTGCACGACCTGCTCGAGCGCGAGCCCAACCACCGCCACCGCCAGCGCAAGCTGCGGGACGACCACGATGCCGACGTCTTCGATGGCCCGCGCCAGCGCCTCGATCACGAGCCCCGCGAAGCCCCCCCACCCGATGCCGTGCCAGACCGCGAAGCCCAACGGAGCGAGTAGCAACGTACCGAGCACGAGCGCGGCGAAGAGCCGTCGCAGCACGATTCGTCCCCCTCTACTGCGCCGGCTGCGGCGTCGGCGCGGCTCGGGTTCCCGTTCTCACAGGTCGAGAGGGCCGCGGCAGGACGCCGTCGAAACGCGAACGCAGCGACGTGTCGAAGCCCGCCTGTTCGAGGAGGCTCTCCATCAACGCCGGTCCGTAGCGGTCGGGCTGCCGGTCCACGAGCCGGTAGCCGAGGAGCGCCGAGCGAGCGCCCGCCACGGACACGTCGCACGAGGTGAGGTACGCCTCGCGCTGAAGCAACTCGAAGAGTGCCGTGTCGAGCTCGCGCGAGTTCGTCCCGCGGAGATAGGCCCGCACAGCGCGGCTCTTCCAGTCCTCGTGCTCCGCGCGCCATCCGCGGCAGCTCTCGCTGGGCACGGCGGCCCCGATCGCGCCTGCACTCGAGGTGAGCACCGCCCCGCCCAGGAGCACGGCACGCGCGCAGGTCGACAGTGCTCGGCGTCGTCGACTCTGGTTTCTCTTCGCTCGCATGGATCCTCTCCTTCCGTTTCGCCGGCGGCTCGCTGAACCGTCGGTTGTGGCCGCAGAGCCCACCGAACTACTCGCGGTGGTTGCCGCCGGCGAAGTATTCAAGCCGGTCGAGGGACGGCCCCTCGAACGAATCGCTGCCGCCCGAAGACGGGAGCCCGAGCGCCCGACTCACGACCCGATCGAGGTCGCCCCAGTCCTGCGACTTGCCGCTTGCCGACAGCAGCGCTCCGAGACCGAACTCGTCGTCTCCGCTGAACAGAGCGTCGAGGCGCCGCGCGAGCTGCCGCTCGACCAGCACGTCCAGAAGCCGGCGCACGGCCTTCCGCTCGGCACGGAGCTGGTTGGAGCGCGCCTGGTGGCGCGCGTGAAGCCCCTCCACCTTGCGCGCGAACGCGGTGGCTCCCTCGGAGCCGAGTTCCGACAGCGGAACCGAGAGCGCCCCGTGCGACGCCCAGCTCGCGTGCAGCACGGCGCCCGCGGTGCTCGCGTCCTCGAGGCGACCGAGTCGCTCGGCCAGCCGCGCGGTGGCCGAAGCCAGACCCTGGAACTGGTCCTGGAAGAACTCCTGTCGGTCCTCGGGGGACGCTCGGCGCTTTCCCTTCGCGGATTTCGCCGCTCGCTTGAGCTCGCGCGAGTCCGCGCGCATGCGGATCAACGCGCCCTCGATCGATCGCAGTCCGCGTTCCTGGGTGTCGAGTCGTGCCGAGTACGCTTCCACGTAACGCACGAGCATTTCGGCGGCCTCCTCCTCGGAGATCGCGTCGTCGATGGCGCGACGGGATTCGGCGAGCTCTTCGTCGTAGCCGGCCACGACGGGTCGCATCGCCGCCTCGTGCTCCCGGATCTCCTCCTGGGATTCGAGGATCCTCCCCATCAGCTCGGGGATCTCCTCGACCGCGCGCTCCCGCGCCGGTACGGCGTGGACCGGGAGCGGGCCGAGCGTCGCGAGTACGGCGAATCCGACCGCGGTCGCGACAGGCGTCGCCCATCTGGGTGCCCCCAGGGCGTTGCGCCGAGAATTCTGCAGCGGTGAGTGCCCTCTCATCGTTCAGCCTCCCCCGCCGCCGCGCGGAGCACCGGCCGCACACCATCCGGGAGCGCAAACGGCGGAAGCGGACGTGAGCCCGCGATGGACCCGAGCGCGATGAGCGTATTCAGCCCCGGATCGCGGCGTGTTTCCTGGCGCCGCACCTCGGCCAACCGCGCGGTGCACGCCGCGAGGGGCTCCGGCTGCCGCACCTCGAGCCAGGACATGCAGCTGCCCACCAACACCTCTCGCGCGAGACGGTCGTCACCTGCATCCTCCGCGAGGCGCAGCGCGACGCCGAAGCGACGCGCCGACAGGGCGTACTCGCGCGCTGCATAGAGATCGAGCGCCGCCCGCGCCGCTCGGTACGCTTCGCCGTCAAGCCTCGGCTCTGGCGCCGGAGTCGGCAGTGGCGGCGCGGCGCAGCCGAACCCCCCGAGTAGCAGAAGGCACAGGGCCGCAGCCCTGGCGGCCGCAGCCCTGTGCCGCTCAGCCGCAGAACCCGGCACCCCACCCCTCGTCGTTGCCCGCTTCTGCGACCTTGCGGCGACCTTCATGACGCACCCCTCTGTGTTCGTCGCGCCTCTCGGGAATCGGCGACGCGTTCCGCATGCTCGTGGAGACGCAACCGATTCACCGCGTATTCACGGATTTCCCCAGTGAGCGGTCGATCGACGCTGCGCAGTTCCAGTGCAGCCAGAGCGCTGCAGTGTGAACACGACACGCAACTCCCCAAATTGCGCGCACTATTTTTCCTACGCGACGCGACATCCCGACCTCTCGAACCACTTCTGATGCAGGTGAACTAAGGAATTGCACAGGGAGAGATCATGGCTGCAGAAGAAGCCAGGCCGAAGCGCAGCGAATCCGGGAGTCCCAGCGCAAGGAGTCGACGCGAGAGTTCGCGCCGAAAAGCTCACCCGCAGCTGACGCGCAAGTACCTGACGCTCAAGAAGCGCCACAAGGAGCTCGAGCGGCTGTTCCTCGCATCCACGATCGGCCTCGTCATCCTGTGTTTCATTTTCGGCGGCTGGGCGTTCAATGAGACGCGCAACCACCGCAGCGCGCTTCACTCGCAGTACATCGAGAGCGACGCCCTCGCGAGCGCGAAGAAGCAGCTCAAAGATCTGCGAGCAGAGCTCCGCAGCCTCATCGACGGACGCATCCCGAACCTCCACGTCTTCAAGCCGGACGAGGTGATGCCTATCGATCAGAGCTACATCCGCAACATCTCGTTCACCGAAGCGCGCAAGAGCGGGCTGCCGCTATTCGAATACAAGCTCGTGACCCACAACGCGACGGACATCATGCTGGTGCCGCACGCCACGATCCTGATGTTCGATTCGACCGGCGTCGAGATCGGACGTGCGACGATTCCGCCCCGCACCAGCGAAGGCCCGATCGTCGACCACACCCTTTACCCCAATGAGGTCCAGTCGTACTCGGCAGCAATC
>JABSQW010000625.1 GCA_013215605.1 Myxococcales bacterium | reverse complement strand
GCGCGCAGGAGGCCGAGCGCGCTGACGTGGCTGGCCTTCGTGCGCCGGGCAGCCGCTTCCTGGTCGCCGTCGGCCTTGTTGACGACGAGGCCGTCGGCGAGCTCCAGCACGCCCTTCTTGATGCCCTGGAGGTCGTCGCCCGCGCCGGGCTGAAGGAGCACCAGGAAGAAGTCGACCATCGAGCGCACGGCGATCTCCGACTGCCCGATCCCCACGGTCTCTACCAGGATCACGTCGAAGCCCGCCGCCTCGCACACCAGCATGGACTCGCGGGTGCGCTGGCCAACGCCGCCGAGCGCGGCGCCCGAAGGCGACGGACGGATGAAGGCGCGGTCGCTCTGGGCCAGGCGATCCATGCGCGTCTTGTCGCCGAGGATGCTGCCGCCGGTGACCGGGCTGCTCGGGTCGACGGCCAGCACCGCGACGCGCATGCCGTTCTCGATCAGGTGCAACCCGAGCGCCTCGACGAAGGTGCTCTTGCCGACACCGGACGGCCCCGTGATCCCGACGCGCGCTGCGCCGCCCGTGTGGGGCATCAGCTTTTCCAGCACCGCCCGCCCGAGCTGTGCGCGGTCGGCGCGACTGCTCTCGAGCAGCGTAATCGTCTTCGCGAGGGCCCGACGGTCGCCGCTTCGGATGTCGTCGATCGAGGGGCCGTCGGGAGTCTGTGCGGCAGAAGCCGCCCCGCTTCTGCCCCGCGCTTCCGTACCGGAAATCGGAGATTTCCCGCTCGGGGCGGCTCGAGTCATTCGCGAAGTTCCTGGATCACCCCGAGCACCTGACGTGCCGCGTTGGGAATCGCGGTGCCCGGGCCAAAGATCGCAGCGGCGCCATTCTCGCGCAGGAAGTCGTAGTCCTTCGGCGGGATGATGCCGCCGACGACCACTGCGATGTCCGCGGCACCCTGCGCCTTCAGCTCTTTGACGAGCTGCGGTACGAGCGTGCGGTGCCCGGCCGCCTGGCTCGATACGCCGACCACGTGGACGTCGTTTTCGATCGCCTGGCGCGCCGCCTCGGCGGGAACCTGAAAGAGCGGGCCCACGTCGACGTCGAAGCCGATATCGGAGAAGGCCGTGGCGATCACCTTGAGGCCGCGATCGTGGCCGTCCTGGCCGAGCTTGACGGCGAGCATGCGCGGCCGGCGCCCCTCGCGCTTCGCGAACGCGTCGACCTCGGCGCGAATCGCGTCGAAGTCCTCGTCGCCCTCGTAGACGCTGCCGTACACACCCGACACCGACTGCACGTCGGCGCGGTAGCGGGTGAACACCTTCTCCATCGCGTCGGAGATCTCGCCCACCGTCGCGCGCTCGCGCGCGGCGTCGATGGCCGCCGCGAGGAGGTTCCCCTCCCCTCCTCTAGCCACCCGAGTAAGCTCGCCGAGCGCGGCCTCCACGGCCGCGGCGTCGCGCCTGGCGCGGATGCCCTCGAGCCGCTTCACCTGGGCGATGCGCACGGCGTTGTTGTCGATGTTGAGGACCTCGAGTTCGTCTTCCTTCGAGAGGCGGTATTTGTTGACGCCCACGATGACATCGTCACCGCGGTCGACCTTCGCCTGGCGGCGGGCTGCACACTCCTCGATGCGAAGCTTCGGCATACCGGCGACGATCGCCTTCGTCATCCCGCCGAGCTCTTCGACCTCGGCGATGATCTTGCGCGCCTCGGCGGCGATGCTCGCGGTGAGCGACTCCATGAAATACGAGCCGCCCCAGGGATCGACGACCGCGGGGATGCCCGTCTCCTCGGCGATGATGAGCTGGGTGTTGCGCGCGACCCGGGCGGTGTTGTCGGTGGGAAGACCGAGGGCCTCGTCGAAGGCGTTGGTGTGGAGCGACTGCGTGCCGCCGAAGACCGCGGCCATGGCCTCGACGGTCGTACGGATCACGTTGTTCATTGGATCCTGCGCGGTGAGGCTCGCACCCGAGGTCTGGCAGTGGGTGCGCAACATCGACGAGCGCGGGTCCTTCGGCGAGAACTGTTCGAGCAGCTCGGCCCAGAGCCACCGCGCGGCGCGCATC
>JABSQW010000624.1 GCA_013215605.1 Myxococcales bacterium | reverse complement strand
GGCAGAACGGGTGCGCGCGATCCGGGAGGCATTCGTCCGCGGCTACACGGCTGGGGAGGGTGGGCTCGAGTCGATCGATCTGCCGCTCTTCGTCGGTGCCGGAATCCTCGCGCGCGTCGAGCGCCTGCTCGCCGACCCGTCGGCCAGCGCCGACGCACGGGTGCGCAAGCAGACCGTGCTCACGGTGTACGGGCGTGCGGCCTGACACAGGGTCACTCCGGCCCGTCTCTCACCCAGGGCGAGGCGCTCGCTCCTAGCGCTCCGTCCCGAGCGCGCGTAGCATCTCCCCGGGTGCCGGGAGCTAGATGAACCCCAGGTCTACGCAGCGCTTCCGAGGCGTCACGGCGGTCCTTGCCCTTTCCTGGGGGCTGCTTGCCGTCGCGCTCTCACTCGACGCACTCGTCGATCCCGACGACGTGCTCGGTCCGCCGTTTCTCGAGTCGCGGCTCGGGACCGTTTCGGTCGTCGACGGGCTCGCGCCCCACGCGATGGGATCCATCGAGATCGGCGACCGGGTGGTTGCGATCGACGGAGAGCCCTTCATCGAGGCGATTCCAAGACTCGCAGATTGGCTGAGCGAGGGCGTCACCAACCGCTACCAGGTCGAGAAGCCCGACGGACGCCTGCTCGAGTACGACCTCGAGCCCATCCCCGCCGCCGACCTCGTGCCGAACACGCGCGTGATCTTCCACGCGCTCATGTTGGTGGTGGCCACGATCTATCTGGCGATTGGGACCATCGTATGGCGCCTCAAGCCGGATCACTCCGGAGCGTGGGCGCTGGCGCTGTTCTGCAGCGCGATGACCTACCTGCTCTCGACCAGCATCCAGATGGACCTCATCCAGTGGTCGTCGTGGCGGATGCGACTCAACACGCCGTTCATCGGAGCGGTGACGTTCCACCTCTTCACGACCTATCCCATCGAGCCGGCCTGGATCGTGCGCCATCGCAGGATTCGGACGATCCCCTACATCCTGGCCGCGTTGCTCGCCGGCCTGAGTCTCTTCGGAACGGGCTACTGGATCTCGACCGGAACCGCCGAGAATGCGAGCTTCCTCTACGCGGTCGTAATGTTCGTGGTCTCGCTCAGCGTGCTGGCCGTCGAGCGTCGGCGCCACCTCGAGGGCGCGCTGCGCGATCGCGCCGATGTCGTCTTCTACGGCGCGCTCGTGAGCTTCGTCCCCGTGCTGTTGGTGCTCTTCGCCGAGTGGCTCTTCAACATGCCAGTTCCCTACTACGTCGCGCTTCTCTGGGTCTTTCTGTTCCCATTGGCCGTGGGCTTCGGAATCGTCAAACGGCAGCTCTTCGGAGTCCGTACGCTGGCGAAATCGTCCGCCGCCTACGGCGCGGCGACCCTCGCGATCACCGGTGGCTTCGCATTCCTCATCACCTTCGCAGACACCCTGGTCTGGCGGCTCAACGTGAGCTTCCGCTGGTTCCAGGTCGGCTTCCTCTTCTTCGCGATCCTGCTCTTCAACCCGTTGCGCAACCGCCTCCAGGCGCTCGTCGATCGCTTTTTCGATCGCGATCACATTGGCTACCGCGTAGCCGTGCGCGAGATCTCCGAGGCGATGGTATCGATGCTGTCGTTGAACGAGATCGCCGACCGCATCCTCCTCGCCCTCACCGACACGATGGGCGTCGAGAGCGCGATGGTGCTGCTCGTCCACGACGAGGAGAAGGTCCTGGCGCCGATGGCGTCGCGCGGCGAGTGGGACGACGAGGCTCTCGACATCCGAATTCCGTCGGACCACCCCATCTGGAAGCAGCTGTGGATGCGCCGCGAGGATCTCTCTCGCATCGACTTCGACGACGAGGCGGATCTCGAGAACCGCGAGTCGTGCCGCGACGTCTTCGACACGCTGGAGGTCGAGATCCTCGTTCCCATTCTATACGGCGTCGATCTTCTCGGCGTCATCGCCGTCGGGCGCAAGATTTCGGGGGAGCGGCTTACT
>JABSQW010000623.1 GCA_013215605.1 Myxococcales bacterium | reverse complement strand
TATGATGCTATATGCTATATGCTCTATGCTATATGCTATATGCTATGTGTTATGTGTTATGTGTTATGTGTTATGTGTTATGTGCTATTGTATTGATTTTATTAGTTTATATTTTTTCTTTTATTAGCCCTTATGTCATAGTATCTATAGTTGTTTTCCTTTCTCACCTACATAAACTTTACTTTAAGCCTCTTTATTTAATCTTAGTTCTTATAATTGTTTCTAGTATAAATTTTATATTTAAATGTATTCTATTTTTATTTATCAGAACTCTCAAAATATTTTATCCCCTTTCCTATTTTTCCTATATGTCCAAACTAAATAGCTCTCTACCTTACCATAATTTTCCCCCTCCAGTTTTTTCTGCGACATTTTTAATATTTTAATCTCATTAATTTGTCAATGCCAGACACAATTGAAAAGTTACCCCCCTCTATTATCCTCAGGCTCTTTATATTAATATTTTTCCGGTAAATAGGACATCTGATAATTCTATTATTAATAGTTTTTATTAGGTAAATAACTTAAATAAAAACCACCCCGTAATTTTATTAAACAAATCTATGTTCTTATCTTATTGTTATAATTTCCCATCCTACTAAATTCGTTGTTACATTATGTCTTGTAGCATCAAACTATATTTAGTATTATACGTGAGTATATATATATATATATACATAAATCAATGTGTCTTCGTATCTATATACTATTGTCTATATTTATTTTACCATTACACAATTTTTATTATTCAGAGGTAGTATAATTAGTTAGCCTGATTAGGTTTTATTCTCAAATCTTTCCCTAATTTTCAATTCTATTTATATATGATTACTTAAATTTAAAGTTAATCTATTATTAAAATCTCTCCTGATACCGGTAGACTGCCCCCAAAAATCTTATTTTGGATTTCAATTTTTATATTAGCTTTGTAGTTAAATTTCTCCTTACATTTACCAATCCTTAAAAGCAAGAGTTTATATTTCACATATATATATATATATTTATTCATTCTTTTACTATTATAATATATAGTATATTATTATTAATATACATATTTCTTTTTCTTCATCTCTCTCACATGCCCATTGCTTATGATCTGGCCTAAAGAGCCTACCAACTTGGAATAAATTTATAAAATTTTTAAGTTATACCAATTATTAACTTTTTGAATTTAATAGGTAGAAATCTATATTGTTAGAAAATCGAGCTCCTGCCCAAATTCGAGTTCCTTAAATTTTATCATTTATTAGTAATATTTCCCAATCTTAATCTATATCTTTTCATATTTGTCTGTAAATATATTACATTATTCATATATATATATATATATATATACATAAATAAATAAGTATAGCCTTAAATATAAGTATAAGTAAAAGTAAAAGTAAAAGAAGAAGGAGAAGGAGAGAGAGAAGGAGAAAGAGAAGTAGAAGTAGAAGTAGAAGTAGAAGTAGAGGTAGAAATAGAAGTAAAAGTAGAAGTAGTGATAGAAGTAGAAGTAGAGAGGAAAGGAGAAAGGGGAAAAAAGCAAGGTAGAGGTAGAGATAGGTAAGGTATTATTAGATATATAGGTAAAGGTAAAATAAGGTAGACTCAGACATAGAAATAAGATATAAATTAAAAATAAATATAACTATAGATATAGCCATAGACGT
>JABSQW010000622.1 GCA_013215605.1 Myxococcales bacterium | reverse complement strand
GGCGAGCAGGAGGCTCACAGCCCATGCAGCGGATGTCATCGATTTTCGAGAGATTCGCAATTCCGCTCCGCTGATGCTTTTCCCAGTGGCTCGAAGGCGCCGCGAACGCCGGTCCGAAGCCGGAGTCATGATAGACTCGCCGCCGGTCGCGGCGCCCGAACGCGCTTCCCCGAACTGGCAGTGAGCATGCTTTCCTGACTCTTCGGACTCCTGATCCTCGCCGCCGACATCTGGGCGGTTCTCAACAGCGTAAGGAGCAATGAGTCGACGGCCACCCATTGGGTCTGGGCCCTCGTCCTCTTCTTGCTTCCGGTACTCGGTCTCGCGATCGGGTTCTTTGTCGGTCCTCGCGGCTCCTAGCGGCAGTCTCGGCAGCGCCGTTTCTCGACACGAGACCGCAGACGAGCGAGTATTGGAACGCGTTCTACCGCGCGCTTCGGTTCCCATGCGCGCTCTCCCCTGGCGATCGACGAGGATGTCCATGTACATCGGCTACAACGAAGAGCAGGAAGAGCTGCGTCAAGAGCTGCGCGCCTACTACGAGCGGCTGCTGACGACCGAGGTGCGCGAGGAGCTCCACAAGGGGCGCGGAGTGGGCGAGGCCATGCGCGGGGTCGTCCGCCAGATGGGCGCCGACGGCTGGCTCGGGATCGGCTGGCCCGTCGAGTACGGCGGTCAGGGCCGCTCCCAGATCGAGCAGTTCATCTTCTTCGACGAGTCGATGCGCTCCGGTGCGCCGGTGCCGATGCTCACGATCAACACCGTCGGGCCGACACTCATGAACTTCGGTACCGACGAGCAGAAGAAGTTCTTCCTGCCGAAGATCCTGAAGGGCGAGATCCACTTCTGTATCGGCTACACCGAGCCGGGCGCCGGCACCGACCTCGCGTCGCTGACCACACGCGCCGAGCGCGACGGCGACGAGTACGTGATCAACGGCGAGAAGACGTTCACGAGCCTCGCGAGCGACGCCGACTATATCTGGATCGCCACGCGCACCGACCCGAACGTGAAGAAGCACGACGGCCTTTCGATGTTCGTCGTGGACATGAAGTCGCCGGGCATTCGTGTCGACCCGATGGATCTTCTCTCGTCCCACGACATCAACAACACCTTCTTCGATGATGTCCGCGTCCCCGCGAGCAACCTGGTGGGCGGCGAGAACAAGGGCTGGCGCCTCATCACGAACCAGCTCAACCACGAGCGCGTGACACTCTGCTCGGCGGGCATGCTCGAGAGTTCCTACAAGGAGGTGCTCGCCTGGGCGCGCAACACGAAGCTCGCCAACGGGATGCGTGTGATCGACCAGGAGTGGGCGCAGGTCAACCTGGCGCGCGTCTATACCGGTCTCGAATTCCTGCGGCTCATCAATTGGAAGGTGGCGTGGACGGGGACTCAGGGGAAGCTCGACGTCGCCGACGCGTCCAGCATCAAGGTGTTCGGCACCGAGTTCTACCTCGAGTCGTTCCGACTTCTCATGGAGATTCTCGGACCGCGTGCCTATCTGACCCCGGATTCTCCGGAAGCCGTGGTCTCCGGGAGCCTCGAGAACATGTATCGCAGCCTGCTGATCCTGACGTTCGGCGGTGGCACCAACGAGGTCCAACGCGACCTCATCGGGATGTTCGGGCTCGGGCTCCCGCGCGCACCCCGGTTCTGAGGAGATCGCAGTGGATTTCGCGTATTCGGAAGATCAGCAGGCGATTGGCGACCTCGCGCGTCAGATCCTGAGCGACAAAGCGTCACACGAACGCGTCAGCGAGATCGAGAAGAGCGGTGGCGACCGCTTCGACAGCGAGCTGTGGCGGGCGCTCGGGGAGGCGGGCCTCGTCGGGATCGCGGTGCCGGAAGAGTTCGGCGGGGGAGGTCTCGGCTTCCTCGAGCTCGCGTTGATCATCGAGCAGATTGGTCGGCGCGCCGCCCCGATTCCGTTCCTGGAGTCGACGGTGATGGCCGGGCTTCCGCTGAACGAATTCGGCAGCGACGCACAGAAGGCGGCTTGGCTCCCGAAGCTTGCGAGCGGCGCGGCAATCCTCACGGCTGCGCTCGTCGAGGGAGAGGCGGATCCGGAGCGGCCCACGACGCTGGCGCGCCCCGACGGCGACGGCTTCCGTCTCACCGGAACGAAGCTGTGCGTGCCGGCCGGCCAGCTGGCCGACTGCATCCTCCTGTCCGCGTCGACGGGGGAGGGGGCGGCCAGCGTGTTCCTGGTGGATCCGCGGTCGGAAGGCGTTTCGCTGACGCCACTCATCACGACGAGCGGCCAGCCCGAAGCGCGGTTGAAGCTCGATGACGTCGCGGTGGGTGTCGCCGATGTGCTCGGCGATCCGCGTGGTGGGCGCGCGATCATCGAGTGGATCATGGAGCGCACGAACGCGGCGCTCTGCTCTCTCGCGGCGGGAGTTTGCGACGAGGCGCTTTCGATCACCGCCGAGTACACGAAGACGCGCAAGCAGTTCGACGTGCCGATCGCCTCGTTCCAGGCCGTGGGTCAGCGAGCCGCCGACGCCTACATCGATGCCGAAGCCGTGCGTCTCACGGCGCTGCAAGCGGCGTGGCGGATCTCCGAAGGGCTTCCGGCCGCCAACGCCACCGCCGCAGCGAAGGTGTGGGCCGCGGAAGGAGGCCAGCGCGTCGTCCACACCGCACAACACCTGCACGGCGGTGTGGGTGTCGATCGCGACTACCCCGTGCACCGCTACTTCCTCTACGCAAAGCAGCTCGAGCTCACGCTCGGGGGCGGTACCCGCCAGCTCCTCAAGCTCGGGGCGATGCTGGCCGCGGAATAGCGCGCTTCAGATCCGCAGGCGTGTCCCCAAGTTCCGAGTGCGTACCGACGTCCCCAGGTCGCACGCAGTTCTTGTGGGGTCAGTGGTGGAGGGTCCAGGTGCCGTCGGGACGGCGCGACCAGCCGCTGCTGGCGAAGGTTCCGCCATCGACGGAGAGGGTGATGCCGGTGATGTAGGCGGCCATCGCCGATGCGAGGAAGACGCAGGCGCCCGCGCAGTCTTCGGGGGTGCCGTCGCGGCCCAGGGGGATGCCCCGACTGCGAGACTCGGCACCGCCGGACTGGTCGGAGCGCTGCTGCTCGTACTCGAGGAGGTGGGGAGTCATGACGACGTCGGGTGCGATGCCGTTGACCCGGATGCTGTGCTCCGAGAGCTCGAGGGCGAGCGTGCGAGTGAAGTTCAACATGCCGGCCTTGCAGGCGGCGTAGACGGAGTAGTTGGGCGCTGCGCGCAGGGCCTCGATGCTCGCCACGTTGATCACCGAGCCGCCGCGGCCGCCCTTGATCATCGCGCGCACGGCGGCGTCGGTGGGGCCGAAGAGGCCGTCGAAGTTGAGCGCCGTGTGCTTGTGCCAGCCCCGCTGCCCGAGGTCGAGGAAGGGTGAGTAGCGCACGCCGCCGGCGTTGTTGACGAGGATATCGAGGCGTCCGAAGTCGGACATCGTCTGATCCACGAGCGCTTGCACCTGGTCGAACTCGCGGATGTCGGTGGTGATCGCGAGGCCGCGTCGGCCGATTTCGGTCACGGCGGCCGCAACGCGTTCACCCGCCTCGGCGTTCTTGTCGGCGATGACGACGTCCGCACCGAAGCGCGCGAAGGCGAGGGCGATGCCCTCGCCGATGCCCTGGCCGCCGCCGGTGACGATGGCGACCTGATCGGTCAGCAGGATCTTCGAAGGGTCCATGGAATGGGGTCTCCGCCGCTCATGCGGCCGTTCCGCCGCGCACCACTTGTCCGGCTCGCTCGCCGGTGAGCGAGCCGCGCTCGACGGTGACGGCACCGTTCACGATGACTGCCTCGATGCCCTCGGCTTCGGGGACCAGGCGACCGTCGCCGCCCGGCAGGTCGAATACGATCTCGGCCTCGCGCGCGTCGACGCGGGTCGGGTCGAAGAGCACGACGTCGGCGTGCCAGCCCTCGGTGAGCATTCCGCGTTCGCGAATGCCCCAGAACTCGGCGGGGTCCTTCGTCATCTTCGACACCGCGCGCTCGATGCTGAGCTCGCCGCGCTCGCGAACCCAGCGGCCGAGCAGGTATGTCGTGTAGGCGGCGTCGGAGAGCAAGGTCAGGTGGGCGCCGGCGTCGGACAATCCGAGCAGGTGCTCGTCGCCCAGGACGCTCGCGGTCTTGTCGGTGTCCGTCGAGACGCAGTAGCTGAACTCGGTCGCGAGGTCGTCTTCGAGGGGCAGGTCGAAGAAGGCGTCGAGGGGATCGGCGCCACGGGCCGCCGCGATTTCCGTCATCGACTTTCCGATCTGATCGCGCAGGCCCTCGCTCCCGGTCATGATCACCTTGATATCGTCCCAGGCCGGGCGGAAGACCGTGTACTGGCCGGAATCGCCGCTGATGTCGCGGCGGAAGCGCTCGCGAAACGCCGGGTCGCGGAAGATGCGCGGGTACTCGTCACGGCTCGCCTGCATGACCTCGCCCCAGCACGAGAGCTGGTCGAAGATCACGCCGCCCTCGAGGGTGAAGTCCATGAGCGTCGGTCGGCAGGTGGTCTGCGGTACGAGCGACAGACCGTTGGCGCGCGCCTTCGCCAGGTCCTCCGCGCCTTCTTTCGTGACGACGCCGAGGAACGTCACGGGCTTGCCGCTCCGCCGAGCGGCCTCGATGCTCACGCTGACGTCGCTCAGGTTCTTGACCACGATCTCCATCGCCCCGTGCTCGAACTCCGCCATCACCGCGGCGAGGGCGAGTACCTCTTCGTCGCTGGCGAAGCGGCTGGGCACGGGCTTGCCGTCGCCGCCGAAGTGAGTGGGGGCCTGCGAGGTCGAGAAGCCCAGGGCTCCGGCGGCCATGGCCTCGCGCGTGAGGGCGCGCATCTGGTCCAGTTCATCGCTGGTGGCCTCGCGCTCGGTCGCCTCAGCGCTCAGCACGTAGTAGCGGAGCGCCGAGTGCCCGATCAGCGATCCCGCGTTGAGAGCAGGCCGGCGCTTCTCGATGGCGTCGAGGAATTCCGGGAAGCTCTCCCACTGCCAGTCGATCCCCTGCTCGAGGGCGGCGAGGCTCATGCCCTCGACCCGCTCGAGCATCTTCGCGATGCGCCGGCGATCGTCGGGCTTGCACGGCGCGATGGTGAAGCCGCAGTTTCCCATCACGACGGTGGTGATGCCGTGGTAGCACGATGGTGTGAGCGCTTCGTCCCACCAGATCTGTGCGTCGTAGTGGGTGTGGGGGTCGATGAAGCCGGGAGCGATCACGAGACCGCTCGCGTCGATCTCGCGGCGGCCCGCTCCCGCGCGCCCGCCCACCTGCGCGAGGCGGTCTCCATCGATGGCGACGTCTCCGGTGAAGCTGTCGAGGCCGCTGCCGTCGACGATGGTTCCCCCGCGAATCACCAGGTCGTGGGTCATGGGTCTGCTCCCGAAACTCGAGGTGCTGGTCAGGTCGCCAGGATACACCCGCAGAGGCGACGGCGTCGTTCGCCCGCCGCGAAGTGCAAGCGCGCAGCGAGCGCAACCGGGTCGATCCGGGCCATGCCCGGGTCGGGACCTTTTTTCGGATGCCGGCAGGTGGGATGCGCGTCGGGTACAGGCGGAGTGCGCTTTGCTACCAGCCGAGTGAACGCGCGTAGGTAACCACCAGATCGGCGGCTCCCGCGACGCCGAGCAACTCCGTGTTGAGCACCATGTGGTAGTTGACCGGATCGTTCCAATCGCGCGCGTAGAATTCGTCGTGATAGCGCTCGCGGTTGCGGTCCGTGTCTTCGAGCACCTGCGGCGCATCTTCTTCCGGAACGCCGAGCCGCTCGGTCGCCAGGCGGGTGCGGTGCTCCTTCGACGCGACGAGTCGCACGTGTAGCGAGGTGGTGTCGTGGGCGAGCATGGCCGCCACTGCGCGGCCGACGAAGATCAGCCGGTCGCGGCGGCCGAGTTCCGCCACGACGTCACGCGTGATCCGGGCGAGCTTCAGCTCCTGGGGCTCCTCGAGGACTTCCGGAGTCGACACGAGAAACTCCGGAAAGGAGAGCGCCGACGACTGCGCGAGGCGTTCGAGGAAGCTCGGTACGCGCTCCTCGAGGCTCGCTACCTCTTCAGGGGTGATTCCCGACCGCTCCGCCACTTGATCGATGAGCGCGTCGTCGACGACCGTCCAGCCCAGGGCGTTGGCGACGCGCTGGGCGACATCGGAGCCTCCGGCGGCGTATTGGCGCGAGATGGTGATGATCATTGCGATCTCCTCGGGGGGCGGATCAACGGGGTCACTCTTCCGCCGAGGCGCGGCGGATTTGTCGGTCGAGCCCGCGCAGCGCGGGGCTGACCGCGTAGAAGATGAATGCGACGAGCACGGCGAGAAGCGACGCGGTGCCCACGGCGATCGGCGCACCGAAACGCTCGGCGAGGCTCGAAATGGGGAGCGTTCCGAGCAACGGCAGGGAGAAGGACATCATGAGAAAGCTCGAGATCCGACCACGCACCTCATCGGGGATGAGCAGCTGGATGGAAGTATTGTTCAACGTTCCGAATATGCTCGCAAAGATGTTCGCGGCAAAAATGAGCAGCACCGCCGGGGGGAACCAGGGGCTGAAGGAGAAGAGGGCGAGCAGTCCCCCAAAACCCACGATGCTGATCATCATGGCGCGGAGTCGCTCTTCGCGACCGCCGCGGCTGGCGACGTAGACGGAGCCCGCCACGCCACCGATCCCCGCGGCTGCGTTGAGGATGCCGAGCCCCGTCGAGCCCTGATTCCACACGTCTTCGGCGAAGACGACGAGCAGCGTCTGGAAGGGCATGGCGAGGAACATCGGGACCAGCCCGTAGAGGAGCAGCGTGAGGATGAGCTTGTCGTCCCTCACATAACGGATGCCGTCGGCGAGGTTCGACGCGATGGAAACTTCCCGCAGCGCGGCCAGCGCGGGGAGCTTCGAGATCCGAAACATCGCCAGCACCGCCGTGATGTACAGCGCGATATTCGCGATGTACACGCCCTCGAGGCCGATGATCGGAATCATGAAGCCGGCGGCGGCCGGTCCCACGACACGGGTGAGATTCATGCCGGCCATGTTCAGTGCCATGGCATTGCCGAGGTGCTTCTTGCCGACGATGTTGACCACGATGGCCTGCCGCGCCGGCATGATCAGCGGAAAGATGCAGCCGTTGACGGCCGCGAGGCACACCAGGTGCCAGTAGGCGACGACGCCGTTGAGAAGCAGGATCAGGATGATGACCTCGCTCATGATCGCCACGGTCTGTGCCGTGATGATCAACCCACGGCGCTCGACGCGGTCGGCGAGCACCCCACCGAAGGGTGAGAACAACAGCATCGGGATCGCGACCGCGGCACTGACGATGCCGAGTGCCAGGGGGCT
>JABSQW010000621.1 GCA_013215605.1 Myxococcales bacterium | reverse complement strand
CCCCTGACGGCATAGCCATTAGTGACATATTCATATTTTAGTTTTTTTTGTTTTCGTTTAGTTATATATACCCCCTGACGGCTTAGCCATTAGGAACATATTCATATTTTAGTTTTTTTTGTTTTCGTTTAGTTAGATATACCCCCTGAAGGCTTAACCATTAGGGACATATTCATATATTAGTAGATTTGTTTTATTTTAGTTATATATACCCCCTGACGGCATAGCCATTAGGGACATATTCATATTTTAGTATTTTTGTTTTATTTTAGTTAGATATACCTCCTGACGGCATAGCCATTAGGGACATATTCATATATTAGTATATTTATTTTATTTTAGTTAGATATACCCTCTGAAGGCTTAACCTTTAGGGACATAGTAATATATTAGTACATTTGTTTTATTGTACATTTACATCGGTCATGGTAACTCATCCCTCATGAGTACCCTCTGAATCTATGTAAATGTATGGCTTGAAATATAGCTGGTCATGGTAACTCATCCCTTATGAGTATCCTCTGAACCGACGGTCACGGTACACTCACCTCTGTTATTACAGGTCGAGTACGTATCCTCTGAACCTAGACCTTTGATGGTACATGTAATTATCCCGCATCACACTGAGTGTGATCAGATGGGATAATTGACATGCTACTGGATAGGGCAATGTTGACATCCGTGAATCACTGAAAATAAATAGTCGATCACTAGTCTTCATTCAGGTCTAAAAAGATAGTTCCTGGCACATTAATTTGTCGCAAATACTTATACGCCCCTCACTGCCGGCGGCCCATATTGTTGGGAAAAAGGATGTACTAATAAGTATCGTAGAATTTATTCTTCGATCGATCGTAGGATCACTCCCTGGAAGGAGTATAAGACATATTATTATGTCAAAATCTATCATCTATGCCCTTATGGGTTTCACTATAAGATGATATATTTTGACATGATAGGTATATGTTACAACCATCATCTAGATGCCCTTCGGGGTATGACTAGAAGTTTATTTTGTTATGCTATTTGTATAATACATCATTTCATACGTTATGTCAGTGGAAACACTGACATAACGTATAAAATGATGTATTTAACAAATAGCATAAAAAAATGAACTTTTAACTAGTCATGCTCAGCATCTATATGATTCCTTGGTATAATATTAAGCACATACAATGCTTTTTCAATATACCTGTAGTTTAGGCACATATTCGTTTGTAAACCATGAAGGTGGTATACAACATCGAATAATGTGTAAACGAAACGGTTGTTGCGTTGCTAGTTGTTCCCCCATAAAGGGGTAATATGGAGAGACTAGCTCAACAGTCGTGTAAAGTAATCCTATAGGATGTTCACTTCTTAACAAGAACATTAACACTTTACATACCCCTGCCCCAAAGGGCGTGCTACCTCACGGTGCACTTTTTTCCCCCCATTCACATGTTTCGGCGTGTGATACCTGATTCTGCCGCTTCGGCCGTAGAATCGCCTCCCCCCAACAATGTTTTTTTATACAATTATTTTTCCATAAAATTTCTAAAATTTCTAAAAAAAAAACAAAACAAAAACAAAAAATAATAAATAATAATACTAATAATAATAATAATAATAATAATAATAATAATAATAATAATAATAATAATAATAATAAT
>JABSQW010000620.1 GCA_013215605.1 Myxococcales bacterium | reverse complement strand
CGCGCGCGGCGGTCCACGTGGCCGAGCAGGCCGGCGAGCGCCTCGCTCGACATTCCATCGAATCCGTCGCGAAGCATTGCGGCGAGCGCGACCACCGCCGGGTCGGCGACGTGATCGGGGTTCTCGAAGCGGTGGAGCTTGCTTCCGCCCTGAAACTGGTCGAACTCGGTGACATACACGCGCCCGTCGGGTCCGAAGGCGATGTCGGTCGGCAGCACCGAACCGATGACCAGCTCCGTCCCGGTCAATGTGAAGCCCGCGCCCCGGGGCTCGACGGAATAGGCGCGAATTCCGCTGCGGCTTGGGGCGTACTGGTAGTCGCTGACGAGGATCTTGCCTTTGAATTGATCCGGCAAACCCCCGAGGCCCGGGTCCATCGCGGCGCCGGCGGGACCGCGGGCGATGTAGCCGATCGGCGGATGCACCCACGCGGGCTGCCCGGGGTGCGGTGTCTCCCAGAGCCGCTCGGCCTCCCACGGGCCGTGGAAGTAGTCCTCCCGGACCATGCTCTGGTAGGGCATCACCCAGCCGGTGTCGCTGCCCTCCATGACGTGTACGAGGCGCGCCTGGTCGGCACCGTCGCCGTTGTTGTCTCCGCTGAAGAGGTTCCCGAAGTCGTCGAAGACGAGGTCCTGGGGGTTTCGCAGACCCGTGGCAAACACCTCGAGCTCGGAGCCGTCGGGCTGCATGCGGAATACGGCGCCCCGGCTCACGACCATCGGCGGTCGCAGGTGTCGGCCTTCGCTCGTGACCACGTTGTAACCGCGATCGCCAATCGAGAAGTAGATGCGGCCGTCGGGGCCCCAGGTGAGTCCGTGGAGGTCGTGTCCGAGTAGAGACGTGGTGATCCCGAAGCCGTGGGCGACCTGCTCGCGTTCGTCGACGACGCCGTCATCGTCGCTGTCGCGCAGAATCCAGACGTCGGGAATGTTCGTGTAGTAGAGCGCCCCGTCGTGGGCGAGCACACTCGCGCCGATGCCCGTGACGACGTCGTTGAACGACGCGAACTCGGTCTGTTCGTCGGCGGTGCCATCGCCGTTCGTGTCGCGCAGGCGCAGTACGATGTCGGACTGCTCGGTGTACCAGGACAGGGGATCCTTGCCGCGGCTCGCCCAGTCCTCGATGTAGGCGCGGCGATCATCGACGTGTTCCGCCGCGAGGTCGTCGAGGAGCCAGTAGGGCTTGAAGCGGTTGTCGCTCACGCCGGCCGTCTGGCGGTTCGACGTCGCGACGAAGACGTCGCCGCGTTCGTCGACGGCGAGACCCACCGCGGTCGTCTCGCCGAGGTCCCGGACGACCGTGCCCACCATTCCCTCCGGCGCGTCGGGCGAGGACGGAAAGAAGACTCCGCTGACCTTTCCATAGGCGAGATACGCCTCGGCCATGAGGCGCATGCGTATGGGGATGTCGATGCCGCGGGTCATGCAGCCGGTGAAGACCAGCGCAACGACGAATACGTGAGCGAACGAGTGGAGGCGCTTCAAGACTTGGGGCTCGATGGGTTCCGTTGCCGACTACGGCATGTACGCCTGGCCGCCGTCGATGGCGATGCTCTGACCACTTACATAGCCTGCCCCACTCGAGCAGAGGAACGCGACGAATTCGCCGATGTCCTCTTCACACTCGCCGATGCGCTTCATGGGAATGGTCGCGATGAATGCGGCGGCCTCCTCGGGCCTCGATTCGATCCAGCTCGCCAGGCCCGGCGATTTCGCGTGGGGGAGAACCGCGTTTGCGCGGATGCCCTCGCCCCCCCACTCGCTCGCCGCGGAACGAGTGATTGCGCGAATTGCTTCCTTGACCGCCGCGTAGGCGCCGTAGTTCGCGGCGTCCCAGCGCCGCGCGGCCGTACTCGCGAGATTCACGATGACGCCGTCGCCCACGAGATGCGGGTAGCAGAGTTTCATCATGCGGAAAGTGGCGAGCGGACCCGATTCCCAACCGGCTTCGAACATCTCGTCCGACACGTCGTGGAGCGAGCCGAGGGGAACCTCCTGGGCGTTGTTTACGAGGATCTGCAGACCGCCGAGCGTCTCGACGGTCCGATCGACACACGTTACGAGGTCGCTCAGGTGCTTCACGTTGCCGCCGATGGGAAGTGCGATGCCGCCGCGCTTCTCGATCAACCCGGCCGTCTCCTCGACCTTCGAGAGCGTGCGGCCCATCACCGCGACCTTCGCTCCGTGGTTCGCGAGTGCGAGAGCGATGCCCTGGCCCACGCCCTGCCCCGCTCCGGTCACGATGGCGACCTTATCCGTCAACATGCTGGTTCCCTCCTCGGGGTCCGTGCGAAGCCCCACGTCCCATGACCCTACGGTGCCCGTGCCCGGGGTTCAAGTTCCTAGACCGGAGCGTCGCCGGCAATGCTGACACGGTGGAGGATGCGGCGTTCGGTGTAGTCGGGCACTGCGTAGTGCTGGGTGCAGCGATTGTCGAGAAGG
>JABSQW010000619.1 GCA_013215605.1 Myxococcales bacterium | reverse complement strand
CGTGGATCGGCAGCGACGGAGCCGTGGGCGTCGCGCGCGGCACGGTGTGCGCCCAGGTGATCCTCTGCATCGGCATCGTAGGCACCGCCCAACGCAACGGGCTCCGGCTCCCGTGGATCGGCGTCGGCCGACACCTTCTCGCGGCGGGCCTGATGGCGCTGGCCATCGCGCCGATCCGCGAGCTCTTCTTCCCGATTTCGGTGGCGTCGGGAGTGCTCGTCTACGCCGGAGTCCTGCTCGTCATCTGTCCGGCGAAGAGCTTCGAACGCACGATCGGGGCCGCGCTCGTCGCGAAGGCCAGAAGCGGACTCGGGTTGCACAAGGAGTCGCCTGCTGGCGACGACGATCGAGACGCGCGCCGCTAGATCGAGCCGCGCGAGGGAGCAGAGAAAATGACGATCCTGTGGCTCATCATCGGGCTCTCTGTCTTCTGGGTGGCCTTCGCCTACGTGGGCTACCCGCTCGCGCTGATGACCTTGCGGCGCTTCTCGCCGCGGCCGGTGGCGCACGGAGACGGCGCGCCGTCGATTTCCGTGATCATCACCGTCTACAACGGCGACAAGGAGCTGTCGGACAAGCTCGAGACGACTCTCGCTCTCGAGTACCCCGGAGAGCGTGAGGTGATCGTCGCCTCGGACGGCTCCAGCGACCGTACCGATGAGATCGCGCGCTCCTTTGCGAACCGCGGGGTGCGCCTCGTCCGCAACCCTGAGAACACGGGAAAGGAGTCCGCTCAGGCGCGCGCCATCGCGGAGGCGGTCGGCGAAGTCCTCGTCTTCACCGACAACAGCGCGATCCTCGAGCCCGACGCCCTGCGAAACATCGTCCGGCCCTTCGCCGATCTCTCCGTTGGCTGTGTGAGCAGCGAGGACGTCGTCGATCCTGAGAAGGGGGAGGGCGCCTACGTGCGCTTCGAGATGGCGCTGCGCCGTCTCGAGACCGAGACCACCACGCTCGTCGGCCTGTCGGGCTCGTTCTTCGCAGCCCGCCGCGAGATCTGCGACCCCTGGCCGAGCGACCTCGCGAGCGACTTTCGGATGGGCATCGAAGCGTCGCGTCGCGGCCTTCGCTCGGTGTGCGAGCCCACGGCGCGAGCGGTCATCCCGGTGACGAGGAATCCCGGGAAGGAGTGGTCCCGCAAGGTCCGCACCTTCCGGCGCGGCATCGCGGTGCTCTCGGAGTACAAGGGCCTGCTCCTGCCGTGGCACGGGCGCGCGGCCCTCTCGCTGTGGGGTCACAAGTGCGCACGCTTCACGTCACCCTTCGCGCTCGTCACGCTCTTGATCGCGAGCGTGATCGCGGCGCAGGAGAGCACCCTCGCTACCGCGCTCGTCATCGCGCAGGGGGTCGGCTACGCGCTCGGCGCCATGGCGCTGATGATTCCCGCAATGACCCATTTCCTCGTCCCGCGCCTGATCGGCTTCTTCGTGCTCGTGAACGCCGCGGTGATGAACGCCTGGATGTACCACCTGACGGGACAACGGGCGGTGAAGTGGGAGCCGACGCGCCGATGAACCTCCCCGCTCTCGGTTGGCTGCCCTCGGCGGGCGTCCCGATCACTCCCAGACAACTCCTTCGGGTCCTCCGCACCCGCGACCCCGAGGGCCGGCTCTTCGACGGCGTCGCAGCGCACCTCGGCGTCCAGCGGGTGTCCCTGCGAGCCTCGGGACGCGACGCGCTGCGCTGCGTGCTCGCGTCGGCGTCGCGGCACACCGGTCGCGACGAGATCGTGCTGCCGGCGTACACATGCTTTTCCGTCGCGGCAGCGGCGGTGGCTTCGGGGCTGCGGGTGCGTCTGGTCGACGTGACGGAGGACGGTCGCATCGATCGGAAGTGTCTCGAGACGCTGCCTCTCGAACGAACCGCGGCCATCGTCGTGTGCAATCTGTTCGGCCTCGCGGAGCCGATCGCGAACACGCTGTCCCTCGCTCACGCGGCGGGTGTCCTGGTCGTCGACGACGCCGCCCAGGCCTTTGGCGCTCTTGGCGTCGATGGACCGGCGGGCGGTCGCGGCGACATCGGCATCCTCTCGTTCGGGCGTGGCAAGCCCCTCTCGGGCCTCGGCGGCGGCGCCATCGCGTGGAACACGTGGCCCGCCGAGCTACCGGACCCGCGACCGGCGGAACCCGCGCGCGCAATGGCGGCGCTCCGGGCGGCCGCCTACGACGTCGCGCTCGCTCCGCCCGTGTTCCACGCGCTTTCGAGGATTCCTGCGCTCGGCATCGGCGAGACGCACTTCGACGTCGACTTCGCGCGCGGTCCCATCGATCCCGGGGCCATGGCGCTCGCCGCGGCCACGCTACCGAGCGCCGGCGTCGCGGCGGACGCCCGCGCCGCGGAAGCCCTGCGACTGGCCGATCGCCTCGCACCGTGCGGTCTCCGCCCCATCATGGCGATCGACGGCGCGCGTGGCGTGTACCCGCGCTTCTTCGGCCTCGCCCCGGATGCGGCAGCGCGCGATGCCGCCCTGGCGGCACTGCGTCCCATCGGCGCCGGTGCAACGGCCATGTACCCCACCGCCCTCGACCAGGTGCCCGGACTGCGTCCGCACCTCTGCGGTGTCGAGGACTACCCCGGCGCGCGCGACCTCGCCGCCCGCCTCCTCACTCTCCCATCAAACGGCGGCCTCCGAGCCAACCGCCTACGCAAAGCCGAGCGGCTCCTACAGAAGACCCTCATGCAACAGAGCTGACGCAACTTGCGTTCTTCAGGGGGAGCGGTAGAGGGCGTAGTAGGCGTCCAGGATTGTCGGGACGGAGAACTCGGTTGCGACTTCGTGTCGCACTTGCGTCGCCATGCTGCGGCTGGTCGCGATGTCGGCTACGGCGGCGTGCATCGCGCGGCCGAGTGCGTCGGCGTCACCTCGCTCGACGAGGAAGCCCGTCTCGCCAGGGCGCACCACCTCACCGATGCCTCCGACGTTCGTGCAGACGGGTAGGCAGCCCGATAGCGACGCCTCGAGGAGCGACATCGGCATCGCCTCGGAACGCGACGACATCGCAAAGCCGTCCGCGGCCTGGAGCCACTTCGGCACGTCGTTGCGGAATCCGAGGAAGTGCACTCGATCGCGAACGCCGAGCTGGCCACACAGCGCCTCGAGATCCGCGCGCGACTTCCCGTCCCCGAGGAGGCAGAGAGACTGCGGAATCGGCGAGCCCACGAGGGCCTTGGCGAAGCCGCGCAACAGCGTGGGCTGGTCCTTCACCGGCCGCAAGTTCGCGACGTGCGCCCACAGCCAGTGATCGCCCACCGCCGCGTCGATACCCAGGGACGCGCGGAGCTCCTTGCGCTCCGCGTCGTCGATCGGCGAGGGCGCATCGATGGGGTTGCCGACGCGCGTGATCCGCCCGCGGTTGGCCCCGAGCCGGGCGAGGTGATCCGCCGTGAACTGCGACACAGCCGTCATGCGCGCCCCGAGGAGCGACATCAGTCGCACCTTGGTGCGCAAGAGCTTCTTTGCCCGGGTGTGGTGGACATCGCCGTGCTCCGTGGCGACGTGGCGCACCCCGGCGAGACGCGCGGCGATCCCGCCGTACACGTTCGAGTCGAGCAGGTGCGTGTGGAGGACGTCGATGCGCCGCTCGCGCAGGACGGCGGCAATGCGCCGCGGAAACCCCGGGTCGAGGCGCCCGCCCGCCTCGACCTTGACGTGAGGGATCCCGCGATCGCGGAGCGTCTCGGTCAGCCAGCCCGTACGCGTCGTCATCACCGAGGTGTCGAAGTCTCGTTCGCGCAGGGCCAAGGCGAGGCGCAGGACCACGCTCTCGGCGCCGCCGGGGCCGCCGCTCTCGATGAAGAGCATCACGCGCTCGCATCCCGACACGGGCGTCGCCTCAGCCACCGCGCAGCGCCCTCGCCCAGGCCCGCAGCTCCGCCGCGAAGGGGCGCGGATCCGTCACCCTCAGGACCTCGAGCCGCGTCTTCGAAGCTGCCCGGAACAGTTCGAGGCAATTGCGAAAAATGATCTCCCGGAGCGTGAGCAGCGGCATGGCCTCGAGGCGGATCAGCGCGTGGTCGACGGTCCCGAGCAGCCAGCGCAGACGACGCCCCGGGACGAGTTCTGGAATCTCCTCCGCGAAGCGCTCGAGTTTTGGGCCGCGCAACGCCTCGCCCGAGCGGAACAGTCGATACAGCAGGGCGGGATAGTCGCGCCCACTGTCGATGGCGAGCTGCAGTGAACCCCAGAAACGCGGGTTGATCTCCATCAGGTAGAAGTGGCCGTCGCTGTGGCGCTTCCACTCGACCATCGCCATGCCCTGCCAATGCAGCCGTTCGAGGAGTCGCAGCGCATCGCCGACGGGCGCCTGCTCGAGGGGAATTCCCTCGGAGAGGACACTCACGCCCCCCGTCGGGGGTTTCTCGAGGAGCCGGCGATGCGCGAATACGGCGTGGGCACGACCGTCCGCACACAGCGCGAACACGCCGGTGCCCGGACCGACGATCCGCTGCTGCAACAACACCTCGACGTCACGGTACGCACCGTCGCCCTCGACGAGTGTACGCGCCGCGCTGGCGTCGTTCGGGTAGGCGACCGGGAGACGCACGAAGCGATCGTCGAGATCCGACTGGGTGTAGTTCGTCTTGAGCACGGCCGGGTAGGCGAACGCTTCGATGCACGCAGAGTCGTCCTCGCTGCGCTCCGCCCGCGGCGGGACCACGAGCGTCGCCGGCGCACGTATGCCGAGGTCCTCTGCGAGAGCGAGCAGCGTCGACTTGTTCGCGACGCGGTGAAACGTCGCCTCGTCGACACAGGGGAGCACCGTCGCCTCGCGGAGTCGCGACTCCATTCCGAGGACGATGCCGAGCGAGACGTCGGTGAGGGGAAGCAGCATGTGGGGCTGCCACGCGTCTACGGTCTCGAGCAGCCAGGCCCGCCACGCATCCGGAGAATCCCCTGGATCGGGACACGTGAAACGCTGCATGACGAAGCGGCTCGCGTGTGCGAGAGGTGTGGCCCCGCAGGCTGCGACGCCGAGTTCGACGTCGAGCCGACCGAGGGACCGGACGACTGCGAGTGCCGATCTAGCGTCGCCATCGAGTACGAGGATCCGGTCCATGAACTCCTTCAGCCCCAGCGGGCGCTTGCCCGAAGAGCTGCACATGCGAGAGGGGGCCGCCCTCGCTGCACATGGGAACGCTTCGAGAACCCCCCACTTCGACCCCGACAAAGGCGCCGATGGGGCTAAACCTATATCGGCGACCATCCGTATCAGTTCACGTGGAAAAGAACGATCCGAAGATGGAAATCGGGCGCTATGCCGGATCCCTCGGCCTCTCGGGACCCCTTCGCGGCTCGCTTCGCCAGGGTCCGATCGCTCCCAGCGTCGCCTATTTCCTCACGATCGCGTACGTGGTCCTCGAATACGCGCGTCCACAGGACACGCTGCCGATCCTGCAGTCCTTCAAGCTCAGCTTGATCACATCGATGCTGCTCGCCTACGTGCTCGTTCGATTCTCGCGCAACGTTCCGTGGTTTCGGCCGCAGATCGTCCTCTTCACGCTCATCCTCGCCTATATGTCGATGTGGGTTCCTTTCGCGACGAACAACTACTGGGCCCTGAAAGGCGTCGTCGTCTTCACGCAGACGTACATCTTCGTGCTCGCCATTGCGACGTTCGTCGACAACTCGGAACGCCTGAAAAAGTTCGTACTGATCTTCATCGCAGCCGGTCTGTTCCAGGCCCTCTGGGGCATGCTCCACGGCGGGAAGGGCACGGGCTACTTCCAGGCCGACGAGAACGACTTCGCACTCACCATGTGCGTGGTGCTGCCGTTCACCTTGATGACGGCGGCCGTGGTTCGCGAGCGCTGGGCGCACCTGTTGCTCTGGACGACGGGTGCGATGAGTCTCGTCGCGATTGTCGCCAGCGACTCCCGCGGTGGCTTCGTGGGACTCATCGTCACGGCCGGCATGATGGTGCTGATGCACCGCAACCGGGTCCGCCTCGGATTCGCCACGGCCATCGGTGCCATGGCACTCGCCGTCCTCGCGCCGAGCGCGTACTGGGAGGAGATGCGCACGATCACCGACGAAGGCGGTACCCGCGAGGACCGCATGGAGCTGTGGACCGTCGCCTCGGACGTCTACAAGGACAATCCGTTCTTCGGCGTCGGCCAGAACAACATCAACTGGGTGCTGAACGACTACCAGTTGGAGAGCGACGACCACCGGATGTTCGGCGGTCGCGCGGTGCACTCTCTGTACTACACGCTGCTTCCGGAGATGGGCACCTTGGGAGGGCTGCTCTTCCTCGGTGTCCTCTACTACAACGCAAGAGACATCGGGCGTATCGTACGCGCGCCCCGCCTCCCGACCGACCCCCCAATCGACGCCTACGCGCGCGCCTTGGCGTGCTCGCTCATGGCGTACCTCATTTGCGGAATCTTCCTATCGGTCCTCTGGTATCCGCATTTCTATCTCCTCACCGCGATGACCATCGCCACCGTCCGCGTGCAGGAGCAGCAGACCGCGGTTGCGCAGCGCGCCGGGGTTGCGGAGCAGAATGTCGCCGCGGAACCCGAGGTGCCGGAAGGACTCGAGAGTCCAGCATAGTGGGACGAGCCTCCCGACCGCACGGAATCCTCACCGGTCTTCTCGCCGGCTTCGGGCTCCTGCTCGCCGCCGACGTCTCCGGCGCCACCGATTTCTACGTCAAGAAGGGGACGGGCTGCCAACGCGGCCACCCGAGCTGCGGTGTCGACGAGCCGGGCCGCGAGTTCGATGACGTCGACCAGTGCGCCCTCGCGATGCGCCCCGGCGACACGTGCTGGATCAAGCAGGGCACGTACACGAACGGCGCGACCCGCAATGACCGCGGCACCTACGTCCCGCGACGAGGCGGCCGACGAGACGCGCGGATCACGTTTCGCGCGTACCCCGGCCACCAGCCGCTGTTCCAGAGTGACGCCGCCTGGACCCTCGGCGTCGCAGGAGAGACCCACTACGTCACCTACGCTGGCCTCAGTGTCGACGGCGTCATCCGCATCCAGGGCGACGACGAGTCCGATCGCGTCAAGGGTGTGATCGTCGAGAACTGCGACATCTACGGGGGCGGCGGAAAGAACGACGGAAACTGGTCGGGCATCTTCGCCCAGTGGACTGAAGACCTCGTCGTCCGAAACAACCACATCCACGATACTCGCGTCGACGGCTCCAGCAAGGGCATCTCGATCTTCAACGGTCGCCGGACCGTGGTGGAGCACAACTACATCCACGGCAACAAGAGCGAGGCCGTGTTCGACAAGGAGGGCGGCGAGAACAACGTCTACCGCCGCAACGTCTTCGAGAACAACGGCAAGCACCTGAAGATCAACAACCAGCGGGACGAGCGCGGCCTCTACAACGTGGGGACCGAGATCTACGAGAACCTCTTCCTCTGCGATACCGGCGGCGGCAGTACGTCGGTACTGATGTTGAAACGCCCCACGAAGTGGAAGGTCTACAACAACACCGCTTTCGAGTGTCAGGGCATCGAGGTGCGCAGCAGAAGCGGCCCCGCACAGGGAGACGCCGTCTACAACAACATTTGGTGGCGCAGCGAAACCCGGAAGATGATGTGGAGCAGCCAGGTCGACGACGACCGCGAGCCCGCCTACATGGACCACAACCTCTACGCCGTAGGCGGAAAGTTCCGCGAGAACCGCGGCGCCGAGAACAAGCACACGAGCTACGGGCTCACTAGCTGGGCCGCGAGAGAGCACCCGCTTCGCTACGACCAGCACAGTCTCGAAGCCGACCCTCTCTTCGTCGACACCGCAGCGCGAAATTTTCGGCTGGCGCCGGATTCGCCGGCGCGCGGCGCGGGACGCGGCGGCGAACACCTGGGCGCGTATCCGCGCAACGACTCCGCCGACATCGGTCCGATCGCCCCGGGGGTTCGCGCCGCGCGGCCCGAAGCCGGACCGCCGCCCGCAGCGCCGGCGGGGCGCGGAGCGCCGAGCGCACCGTAAGGTCGCTGCCCCGCTCTGTCGATGAGAGGGGTGGCCGCGCGAACGGAACAGAGGGGATCGATTCTTGCGCCTGCTGTGGCTCTCCCACGTCCTCCCGCACCCGCCCAAAGGCGGCGTCCTCCAGCGCAGCTACCACCTCCTGCGCGCCGCGGCGGAAGAGAACGACGTCGACCTCCTGACGTTCCGCCAGCGAGCGTTCCACCCGGACATCGAGAGCCTGAACGCGTCCGTCGAGGCCCTCAGCGAGTTCGTCGACGTGAAGGGCGTCCACGACCTCAAGGTCGACCGAAGGCTCGCTGGCAAGCTCTCGACCCTCGTGTCGAGTGTGTTCACGCGCGATCCGTACACCATTCGCTGGAACGCCTCCCAGGAGATGGAGCACGCCGTGCGCGAGCTCGCTGCCACCGAAAGCTACGACGCGGTGCACTTCGACACCGTGGGAATGTTCCAGTACCGATCCCACTTCCCCAGCTCGGCCTGGGCGCTCAACTACCACAACATCGAGTCTCAGATGATCCTGCAGCGTGCCGGGCACGCCGCTCTGCCCCTGCGCGCGTACCTCACCTGGGAGGGCGTTCGCCTCCGCGACTGGGAGAGGCGCCAGGGCGTCGAAGCCGACGTCCACCTGGTCGTGTCGCCCCTCGACGGCGACCGACTGCGCGAGCACGTGAACGGCGCGCCCGTCGCCGTGGTCGAGAATGCCGTCGACACCGAAGACTTCCGCCCGCTTGGCACACCGAAGCGCGAGGGGCACGTCGTGTTCATCGGCCGCATCGACGGCTACGCGAACCTCTCGGCCGTCCGCTGGTTGCGCGACGAGATCTGGCCAATGCTCCTGCGCGGCGACCGCGCGCGCACGCTCGGGATCGTCGGACGCAATCCGCCGCCGGATGTCGTCGCGTGGGGCGCCTCCGATCCGACCGTCGAGGTCACGGGCTTCGTCGACGACGTGCGCGGCTCATTCGACGAGGCCACGGTCTTCGTGTGCCCGATCTACGAGGGCGGCGGAACCCGCCTCAAGCTACTCGACGCCATGTCCATGGGACTGCCGATCGTGAGCCACTCCATGGCCATCGAGGGACTCGATGTCGTTGCCGGCGAGCACCTGTTCGTGGCCGACGACGCCGCGGGAATCGCGCGGGCCGTCGAACACTTGCTCGGCGACGAGACCCTGCGCGAGAACCTGGGCCAGGCAGCCCGCGAACGCGTGATCGCCCTCTACTCGACCCACGCCGTGAAGAAGCACCTGCTCGAGGCGTACGACCTCGCCGTCGACCACTCACACACGCGAATCCGCTAGGAGCGGCGGCGCGAACGGTTGGTGGGACGCCGAGGCGGACCGGGGCGACCGCGGTGAAGGCCGGATCCCGGCACGATGCGGTGGAACTCCGCGCGGCTGCCCGAGATGTCCTGGTGGAGCCCCAGGCGCGGCAGCGCCATGCGCGGCGTCTCTGCGTGGGCGAGACCTCGCTCGGTCGTCACCGCGAGCCCGTAGCCGCACTCGCGCGCGAGCGTTCGGACGCTGCGGTCGTGGTTGCCGTTCGGGTAGGCGAGAAAGCCGCGCAGCCCGTGACCGTGTTCGCGCAGGATTCGCCGCGACTCGCGCAGCTCGCGCTCGAGGCGGTCGGGCGGAAATCCGGTCATCAGGGCGTGCGTGAGTCCGTGGGATTCGATCTCGACACCACCAGCGGCCATCTGGTCGGCCTCCTGCCAGGTCATCAGCTCGCGCTCCTGCGGCAGGTCGAGGTTCTTCGTGAACTCGCGCATGCGCGCGAGCGCTTCGTCGCGTTGCTCTTCGCTGTACCCCTTGAAGCGAGCGAGGGTCTCCTGCGCGGGATTGCGGGCCTTCTCGAGTCCGAAGCACGCCGCGAGGGAACGCTGCTGCTCCGGTTCGAGCGCGCGAAAGCGGCGGCTCACTTCATCCGGCCAGAAGGCGCCGAGGCTGTCCATCCGCTCGGCCACGACGAACACCGTGGCCGGCAGACTCCTGCGGCGCAGCGCGGGAAGCACGTACTGCCAGTTGTCACGCCAGCCGTCGTCGAAGGTGATCGCGCAGCTCTGCAGGGGCAGGGGAGCGCCCGCCTCCAAGCGGTTCGCGAGCTCGCCGAGCGAGAGCACACAGAATCGCTCGCAGAGCCAATCGAGGTGACGGGCGAACGTCTCGGGCGTCACGTACATGCCGGGCTCGACGGCCAGCTCGAGCGCGCGCTCGTCCGGAAGCACGCGGTGGTACATGAGAATCGCGGCGCGGGTTCCGTCGAGACGCGAGCGCATGCGGGCGTACAAGCCGAGCTGCTCGGAAACCTCGGCGCGAATGCGACGGACTGCACTTCCCAGGAACGCCATGGTATCCCCCCCGTTACGGAGGTCCCGGACGAAAGCTTGACCGGGGGGTCGGCCCGGAGCGGCACCGGAAGCCACGACCCGCGCCAAGGGGCATCAAGCGTGCCCCGCGGCGGGACGAATCGACTGGGGTGCTGAGCGTCACCCACCTCATCTCAGGCGATCTCTGGGCTGGAGCGGAGGTCGCCACATTCCACCTGATCGGCGCGCTCGCGCAGCGCGCCGACACGAGGGTTCGCGCCGTCGTCCTCAACGAGGGCGAGCTCGCGAGGAAGCTGCGCGCCGCCGGAATCGAGACCCACCTCGAGCCAGAATCCGGGCGCAGCTTCGGCGATCTGCGAACTGCGCTGCGGACGCGGCTGGCCGACAGCGACCTCGTACACGCGCACCGCTACAAGGAGAGCATCCTCGCGGCGCTCTGCGGCGTACCCTTCGTCGCCACCCAGCACGGGCGCCCCGAGCCCTTCCGCGGGATGGCCGGGTTGCGAATGGCCAGCTACCTCGGCCTCGACATCGTCTTGAAGCGGCTCCTGGCGCGCCGCGTCGTGGCGGTGTCGGGAGAGGTCGAAGACTGGCTGCGACCCCGCGTCGGCCGATCGAAGACGGTCCGCGTGGGGAACGGCATCGCGGATCCTACCGGCGAGGGCGGCGTCGTCCCGTTCGCCGAGCGACCGCGGCGCGTCGGCGTGCTGGCGCGCCTCACGCCCGTGAAGGGCGTAGAGCTCGCGATCGACACCATCTCGCGCTGCCCGGGCGTCGACCTCGAAATCGTGGGCGACGGCCCCGAACGCGCCGCGCTGGCGGCGCGTGTCTCGGCACTCCCGCGCGAGGTCGCCGCGCGGATCGAGTTTGCGGGCTTCGACCCGGCGCCCCTTGCCCGCGTCGCGAACTGGCGGGCACTGCTCGTGACGAGCCACCACGAGGGGAACCCCATCAGCGTCCTCGAAGCTCTCGCGCTCGGCACGCCGGTCCTCTCGGGACCGCTAGAAGGTGTTGCCGACATTCTCGACGGGCGCGGCGGGCACGGGCTCCCGAACCGCGACCCCTCCACCTGGGCGCCAGCGCTGCAGGCCCTCGTGGGGGACGCGGACGGCGCCAGAGCGTCCAGCGAAGCGCGAGAGCGTTTTCTCGGGGCCTTCACGGCCCGTGCTCCCGCGGAGCGGATCCGTTCCGTATACGCCGATGCCCTCGGAGGGATCTTCACGGGCTCTTCGCCCCAGGCTCAACAGCAGCCGGCACCCGGCCGATAAGACTTCCGGGGTGCACCCTAGATGCGACGGGTGCAGCGCGGCGACGCATCCCGCCGAGTCCAGGAGTGCCGATCCCGATGACCGCGTTGCCCGACAGCTTCAGCGTAGTGATCACCGTCTACAACGAAGAGGACAATGTGCTTCCGCTGCTCGAGGGCATCCTCGAGGCGGCGCGCCCGCTCCACCGGCCCTTCGAGGTGGTGTTCGTCGACGACGGAAGCAGCGACGCCACCCTCGAGCGTCTGAAGACCGCCGTGCCGGGCTGCCCCGAGCTCACCGTGCTCGAGTTGCGCCGCAACTTCGGACAGACCTACGCGCTGCAGGCCGGTTTCGACCGCGCCCGCGGCGAGATCATCATCACGATGGACGGGGACCTCCAGAACGATCCCACGGACAT
>JABSQW010000062.1 GCA_013215605.1 Myxococcales bacterium | reverse complement strand
AGCAGCTCGGGCTCCAGGATCTCGACCCGGCCGCGCAGCGAAGGTGGGATCAGGCGCTCCGAAAGCGCTGTGCGGTGGGCAAAGGCTTTGTCGTGCACGCGCGCGACCACCTCCGGCGTGGGGCCCGCAAGGGGACGCTCGAGCGCCTCGGCGATCCGCTTCGCCTCGGCCGTGTTCAGCCAGGCGTGAACGGCGTCGTCCAGCGCAAGCCACGGAAATACGGGCGGCTCGGCCGACGCGGGTGCCGCGGCGGGGATGCCGTCCGGGCCAATCGATCGCGCCGCCGCACCGAACAGCGCGGTCCACAGTCTCGCCAGCGTGGCGACCGGTCCGATTGCCGAGCGCTGGCGCCACTCGTCGCCTTCCTCGGCCCCGATGTTCGCGAGGAGAAGCGGCCCCGCGCTCATTGCGGCGGTCGACGCGTGTCACCGCCCGGCACCCCGTCACCGGCAGGATTCGAAAGCTGCACAGTCGATCGCGCCGATCGTACGTACTCGATGAACGACGCCTCGAGGCCGGCGCGCCGCCGCGCTTCGAGGTCGAACGGGCGTCCCTTGGCGCGGGCGGCCGACAACGGGAAGGGGATCGCCTGCTCGTAGGCCGCGACCAGGTCCGACGGCGCGGCGTCCGCGTCGCCGGGCGTCAGGCGCCGCACCCAGGTGGCGGCGAGCGCCACATGTCCGATCTCCTCCGCGTGCACGAGGTCGCAGACCCGTGCCGTGGCCGCGTCGCCTACCGCGCGAAACGCCCGTGCGTAGCGGGGGGTGAAGTCGAGATTGGCCTGCTCGAAGGTGAGCCCCACGGCGCAGAGGAACGCGACGATGCCGTGAGACGAGGTTCCGATGCTCGGGATGTGCTTCCAGAAGTAGTCCGAGTGGCGGAAATCCGCGAGCGAGAAGCCGAGGGCGCCGAGGCGTTCGACGTAGAGACGGCAGTGTTCCTGCTCCTCCGAGAGGACCCGAAGCCAGCCGCGCTTCAACGCAGCGGGCTGATCCGGCCAGCGCAGCAACGCCCACGCGAACAGCTCGACGGCCATCAGCTCGTGATGGGCGAAGCGCGCGATGCAGCGCGCGCGAGCTTCGGGATCGCCGAGCTGCCCGGGCCTCGGAAGCCGGCCGGCGCCTCCCGACATGGCGAGGCTGGCGCTTCGCGCCGGGCGATCGGGAGGCGCGGTCGGCGCGCGCTGGTCGTGTTTTCGCACGTCGAGATCCCGGGGCGCGGGCGCGAGCTTGACCGCGAGGTCTCCGGATTCGAGGATCGAGAGGCAGAACTCGGTGGCGTCCACGCGGCCGAGGATGGCCGGCCGCCGCGGGCCGCGCCAGGGTCAGGGCGGGGTGAGTTCCGGGCTGGACGCGGACGGCGGGTAGGACAGGATGAAGGCGCGTTTGTCCGATCCCTCCTCGAGCGTGTCGTAGCCCCCGTAGCGGCGGGCCTCTTCGAGCGCGCGTTCGTTCTCCCAACGGTCGACCTGCATGCGGTACACGGCGCTCGCTACGCCCGTGCGCGCGATCCCGTATCGGCAGTGGATGAGGACCGGGTGGTTGGCGGGGTCCTCCATGAGGGCGAGGAAGGCGTCGACGCCCGCCTGGGTGTCGCCCATCGGGAGGTAGACGAAGCGGATGCCCTTCTCACGCGCCAGGGCTTCTTCGCGGCGGCGGATCTCCGGGTTGTTTCGCAACACTGCGAGGGTCCGGAGTCCGTGGCGCTCGATTACGGACGAGAGCGTGCCCACGCCGAGCTGGGCGCTGCGATACAGCACGCCTTCCCGCACCGTGCCGAAGCGGTGGAGGAGGTAGTCGCGGTGGGCGACGAAGATCAGCGCGAGCGCGAGGCTGGTCGCCGCAATCGCTGCGAGCGGCAGAAAGCTCGCCGGGGCTTTACGCTGCGCGGGGCCCAGAAGGCGCAGCCCGAGCGCCGCCAGCCCGAACACCGGCAGCAGCACCCACGCGTCGAGGACGCGCGCGGCGAGCGCCGCGGGCAGCTCGATCGCGTCGAGGATTTCCTCGAGGCGCAGGGTCACCGCCTGGCCCGCCGAGGTCAGGCCGAACCACGCGACCTGAGCCAGCATCAGCGCGCTGGCCAGCCGCCAGCCGCGCGCGGGCGCGTTCTGCGTTCTCCCCGGGTTTTCCGACATTTTCGGGTCGCTCAGCGCTCTCTCCCCCCGACCCGGCAAACCGGGCCCCTCGCGCCGCCATCGCGAATAGGATACTCGTCGGTCCGAATGCCCCGCACGCTCTGGCTAGCCATCCTGCGCGAGGTGCTGCTCTACAGCGCGCTCGGCGGAATTGTGGTGACGTTCTTCTTCGTGGCGGGCAACGCGCCGCGCTACGCCAGCGATCTGGTGGCTGTGGGGTTCGCGGGCTCGGACGTGCTCGTCCTGGTCGAGACCCTCGCGGGCATCGTCGCGACGTACTCCCTCCCCGTGGCGTTCCTGTTCGGCGTCCTGCTCACCACGGGTCGGATGGCGGCGGACCGCGAGGTGCTCGCGATCGCCGTTTGCGGACTCGGTCGGCGCTCCCTCCTCGTGCCGATCCTGGGGCTCGGACTCGTCATCTCCGGACTGACGTGGGTGCTCGCGAACGAGGTCGAGCACCGCGCGCGGGTGAACATGCGCCACCTCGTCAGGAGCCTCGCTACGCGGGGCATCGCGATCGAGGCCGGCGGCTTCGTCGACCTCGGTCGACGCGTCGTGTCGGTGAACGACCGCCTCACCGGCGACCTGCTCGAGGGGGTGATGATCTACGACCGCTCGAACCTCGAGCGACCGCTGATGATCTTCGCCGAGTACGGGCGCTTCGGATTCGACGAGGAGGCGAACACCTTCCGGTTTCGGCTCGAGAACGGGGAGGTGCACGTCGAGGAGGTGCGCCGCAACACGGAGTACAAGCGCGTCTCCTTCGACGCGATGGAGTACTCGTTCGACGCCTCGGAGATGTTCGACGTCGATCCGCGGCGGCTGCGGCCCTACGACATGCCGGGCACCCAGCTGCGCGAGATCATCGCCGCGGCCGACCGCGGCGAGTCGCTCGCCGAGTACGCGCGCAGTGAGCGGCGTTTCTACGACCTCGAACTCCATCGACGCTACGCGCTCCCGGTGGCGCCGGTCCTCTTTGCTCTCGTGGGCGTGCCGCTGGGCGTTCGGGTAAAGCGCGGGTCGCAGTCGTGGGGGGCTCTGCTGTGCGGTGGCCTCGTCCTCATCTACTACCTGGTGCTCTCGTTCGGCCGCCAGCTCGCGGAGAGCGATCTCCTGGCGCCCGGCCTGGCGATCTGGTGTCCGAACGTCGCGTTCGCCATTCTGGCTGTGGTGCTGCTCCGGCGCCGCGAGCTGTTCGAATGACGGGCGCGGGGAGCCATGCCGCCCGGGAACGCCCGCGAAGCGGGCGGAGCGATCGGAACACACGCCATGGACACTGAACGTACAGCGGGGCGCAAGCCCGTCTACCTCTTCCTCCTGCAGGCGTTGCTCGTCTACCTCGTGTTCTACCTCGGGCCTTCTGCGAAGTCCTACTACCCTCCGCTGTTCCACGCAGAGGCGAACGCGGTGTTCCGCGCGCTCGGGGAGGGGCGGGTGGTCCGGCTGCGAACTCCGGTGCAGCGCAACGACCTCTCGGACACCGAGATGCTGGGCTACGTCAAAGGGCGGTTCGAGCCGCGCTTCACGGCACGATTCCAGATTCACGAGCGCGGGTACTGGCCACTCGTGGCCGTACTGTCGATGCTGCTCGCCACGCCGCTGCCGTGGCGACGTCGGCTGCTCGGGATGGCTGTCGGGGCGCTCCTCGCCAACGCGTTCACGCTGGTGCAGGTGGCCGCCGTGGCCCTCGCGTACTTCGGCGCGGGGGCAGCCGGGGTCGACGATCCAGTCTCGAAGCGCACGCTGGCCGCCGCCGAGGGCATGTTCAACTCGGAGATTCCGCGCGTGCTCGCGGTGATGGTGATCTGGTCGATCGTTGCGCGGCCGGCGCAAACGATCGATGCTGCCAGCCTCAAGACGTGGCTGGCGGGAGTCCGCCAGCGACGCTGATCCGCCCGCTCTGTCCGGCTGAGTTTCCCGGGCGGGCCGTCTCGATGGTGCGGCTTTACACTGGGGCGTCTCGCGTGGTCGAATGCGTCGTCGGCCCGGTCCTCGAATCTGCAGGGTCCGGGTCGATCCGGAGGAGGCCTCTTTGCTACTCAACAAGCTCGACAGCCGCGAGCGCCTGCGTCTCATGAAGTTCGTCTGCTCG
>JABSQW010000618.1 GCA_013215605.1 Myxococcales bacterium | reverse complement strand
GCGCCGTCTAACAAGGCGCTGCATCGGACGTGCTGACGTCTAGGCGTTATGGGGCGTGGTAGAATCAAGGTCCACCTTGGTGTTTACGCAGCTGCTCGGCAGGTCGCCGCACGCCGCTGAGCGCCCAGTCCGTTAGGCGGCGGAGTGAACCAATGACCGAGGCGCGAGACTTGCCCCCGGGTCAGACGGAGATTCAGGACTTTCCCCGATTCGGATGGGGAGCTCTCGCGTTTCGCTTCCCGACGGATCCCCGCCGTCTCGAGATCACGGTCGGAGGCGATGTCGGTGAATCGCTGGCCGTTTGCGACGAGCTGGTGGCGCTTCAGAGAGTCGAGCAGGTTTCGGACCTGCACTGCGTCACCACCTGGACGAAGCGCTCGATCCGTTGGAGCGGGTTCCGGTTCCGCGACTTCTACGAGACGCTCGTCGCACCGCGGGCAATGCCTCACGCGGACGCGAACCTGGTCGTCCTACGAGGTCAAGACGGGTACGCCGGCCGCCTTCCGCTCGCGAGTCTCCTCGCGCCCGACGTGCTGCTCGCAGATCGGCTCGATGACCGCCCGCTTTCTATCGCGCACGGTGCGCCCTTGCGCCTCGTTGCCCCCGCACACTACGGCTACAAGAACATCAAGCACCTCCGATCGGTCGAGTTCTGGCGTGATGCCCGTGCGTATCGCTTCGTCGGGCCGAGCTTCATGGACCATCCGACAGCCAGGGTCGAGTTCGAAGAACGCGGCAACCTGCCCGCCGGGCTACTGCGAAGGATTTACCCTCCGCTCGTCCCACCGATCCGGTGGCTGTTCCGCTTCGCGCTTGAGCGCCACCAGCGTCGAGCCGTTCGCTCCGAGTCCAACTCCTGAGGTCCGCCGCCCAACAAGGCGCTGCAGCTGACGTGGCACAGCGCGTTCCAATCGATCTTGGTAGCCTTTTGGCATTGAAATCGGGTGCCTCAGCGAACGGTCGGTGGCCTGTGCCACGCCGCTGAGCGCCGATCCGTTAGACCGCAGGGTCGGAGCTAGGTCTGCAGGATGGATGTCTTGCTCGTTGTCGACATGCAGGAGGCGGCCCTCCGCGGCGACCCGCTGCACGCCATTTCCGAGGTGTCAACGAGGATCAACGCCCTCGCTTCTTGGGCTCGGGCGAGCGGGGGTGCGGTCGTGTTCATCCAGCACACTGAGGCCGCTGGGAGTCCCTTCGAGGCGGGTACACGGAGCTGGGAAGTCACGGACGCTCTCGATCCGCGGTCGGTCGACCTGCGAGTCCAGAAGTCCCTCAACGATGCATTCGCCGAAACCGAGCTCACCAAGGTGCTCAGAGATCTTCAAGCAGCGCGGGTTATCGTCACTGGGCAGGCAACCGACTTCTGCGTCGACTCAACGGTCCGCTCTGCAGTGTCCCGCCGAATACCGCTGCTGGTTGCCTCGGACGGTCACACGCTACGCGACCGCCCTCATCTATCCGCTGCTCAAGTAATTCAGCACCACAACTGGGTCTGGGCCAATCTCTATGCACCCGGGTCGATCCAGGTTCTCCCTACAGCCCAGATCGTCCGCGCAGCGACCGTCTCCGATTGCACGCCTGCGGTCTAACAAGCCGTTGCAGCGGACGTGCTAGGGCCGTGCCGTTCTTGGTCATGGTAGAATGGCGTGAACTCAAGGCGTCCCGTAGCTGCCCGGCAAATCGCCGCACGCCGCTGAACGCCGATCCGTTGGGCAGCCCCAATGCTCGAGTACCAGCGACCTGATGCGACGATCACACTCGCCGAAGGCCTGCGCGAGTACTACGACAGCAGCGAACACCTGGTTATGGGCCGAAGCATCTCCGACGTCGCTCAAGAGTTCTTCCGATGTCACGACGCCGCGCATGTCGTGTTCGGGTGCTCAACCGAACTCCCGGACGAGGGAGTAGTCAAAATGTGGAGCTTCTTCGGCACCACAGCAGGCTTCAGCCTCGTGGCGGCCTACCGCCTACCTGAGTCGCAGGAGATCTACGAAACGCTC
>JABSQW010000617.1 GCA_013215605.1 Myxococcales bacterium | reverse complement strand
TCGCGGCATGTCGAACGCGAATCGCCTGCTGGGTGAGCGTCTGGGCGCCAGGGCCAGCAAGGAGTACGTGGGCGAGACCGGGGGACAGATCGGGATCACGCTCGCCAACTTCGTCGCCGAGCGAATCACGCGCGGCGAAGTACGCCTCGCACTCCTCGCCGGATCGAACAACATGCGAACCATTGCGCGTGCGCAGCGGGAGGGCTTCGAGCTGGATTGGACCACGGGCGGCGAGGGGACGCCGGAGCAGGTAGGCGAGTTCAAGCCGGGAAATTCGAAGCTCGAGAGAGAGTACGGGCTGCAAATGCCGCCGGACATCTACCCCATCTTCGAGAATGCGCTCCGCGCCCGCCGCGGCCTGACCATCGAGGAGAACCGCGAGCGCATGGGGAGGCTGATGAGCCCCTTCACCGAGGTGGCGGCCGCAAACCCCTACGCGTGGTTCCCGACCTATCGCAGCCCCGAGGAGCTGACGACGGTGTCACCTCAGAACCGCATGATCGCGTTCCCGTATCCCAAGTACCTCAACGCTGTCCTGCAGACCGATCAGGCCGCCGGGCTGATCCTGTGTTCCGTCGCGGCGGCGCGCGCCCACGGCATCCCGGAAGATCGCTGGGTCTACTGGTGGGGTGGCGCCCAGACTCAGGAGGAGGCCTGGTGGGCCAGTGAGCGCCCTGACTTCGCGCAGTGTCCAGCGCTGCTGGATTCGACGTCTGCCGCCCTGGAAAACGCGGAAGTGTCCCTCGACGACGTCGACAAGATCGACTTCTACAGCTGCTTTCCGGTGGCCATCGGGATGGCGTGTGAGATGCTCGGAATAGACGAGTCCGACCCGCGCGGGTTCACCGTGACCGGCGGGCTTCCGTACGCGGGGGGCCCCGCCAGCGCCTACTGCCTCCACTCCCTCGCATCGATGGTCGAGCGCCTGCGCGGCGACGCGGGAACGAACGGCCTGGTCACCGGCAATGGCTGGTACCTGACCAAGCACGCGGCCTCGCTGTGGTCGACCGAGCGCAAGCCGGGCGAGCTTCCTCGGGGCGAGGTGCCGGCCCGCAGGGCCTCGGCGGAGCGCGGGCTGAAGACGGCTCCGGCGACGCTGGCGGAAGCACCCGAAGGCAAGGGCGTCGTCGAGGCCTACACGGTCGTCTACGACCGCGAAGGTGCGCCCGAGCGCGGCATCGTGCTGGGGCAAACCGCCGACGACAAGCGCTTCCTCGCGAACACACCCGGCGACCGGAGCCTGCTCGAGGACTTCGTGAACATCGAAGAAATCGGCCGCGAGGGAAAGCTCTCGGTGCGCGAGGGGAAGACCGTCTTCGAACCGGCCTGAGCCCCGCATTGAGGGCTTCCTCCCGTCGCTCGTTGACTGAATGCCTACTCATCGGACGCTGCGAAAACGCAGCTTGAACTCGTTGTCTACGGGAGCTTTGTTCGTTGGCGAGCCCCGAGACGGCTTCAGGGGGTGGTGACGAATCGCTCAGCGTTGGCGTGGTTCCAACGGTCGCGCCACTCGGGTGGAACTGAGGCGTCGTCGAGAAGGCAGTCTTTTGGAAGGTATTCATAGACTTCTGCGAACGTCTTGATCTCGCCGGAGTCGATTCTCCTCAGGACATCGTTGGGCCTGATCTTGTCGGGTGACGCGAGTCCACTGCTCGAGATGAGGTCGAGAAAGGCGTGGACGGTGTCCCGGTGGTAGAGGTGTACTCGCGACGCCTTGTCGGACACCGCCAGCGCCCGGTTGCGCGCCGGATCTTGTGTCGCGACGCCCACCGGGCAGGTATTCGAGTTGCAGCGCAGCGCCTGGATGCAACCCAGGGAGAACATCATCGCCCGCGCGGCGTTGCACATGTCGGCCCCCAGCGCGATGGCCCGCACCATGTGGAAGCCGGTGGCTATCTTGCCGGCCGCGATCACGCGTATGCGATCGCGAAGGCCGACGCCGCGCAGCGCGCTGTTGACGAGCAGCAAGCCGTCGCGCATCGGCATGCCGACCGAATTCGTGAACTCGACCGGCGCGGCACCCGTGCCACCCTCAGCTCCGTCGACGGTAATGAAGTCCGGGGTAATGCCGGTCTTCACCATCGCCTTGCAGATACCGAGGAACTCGCTGCGGTGCCCGATGCAGAGCTTGAAGCCCACCGGCTTGCCGCCGGACAGTTCGCGAAGCTTCTCGACGAACTCGAGGAGGCCGATCGGGGTGTCGAAGGTGCCGTGGGCCGGCGGCGACAGCACGTCGTGCCCGAGCGGTACGCCGCGGATCTCGGCGATCTCTCTGGTGAGCTTGGCGGCCGGCAGAATTCCACCGTGGCCGGGCTTGGCACCCTGCGACAACTTGATCTCGATCATCTTGACGTTGTCGATCCCAGCACGCTCGGCAAAGGCGCCCGGATCGAAATCACCATCGAGCGTGCGACAGCCAAAGTAGCCGGTTCCTATTTGCCAGATCAGATCGCCACCGTGTTCGAGATGGTACGGACTCGCACTGCCCTCACCGGTGTTGTGCGCGAAGCCACCGAGCTTTGCACCGAGGTTGAGCGACAGGATCGCATTCTGGCCCAGCGAGCCGTAGCTCATCGCCGAGATGTTGAGGTGTGACGAGGCGTAAGGATGTCTGCATCCCGGCCCACCGACGAGGACCCGCGGCTCGACCTCGGACACCGCGAGCGGCGCCAGCGAGTGCGCCATCCATTCGTACCCGACGCGCTCGACATCGCGCTGGGTGCCGAAGGGAACGGTGTCACGGGCGCCCTTCGCGCGCTGGTAGATCACCGAGCGGAAATCGCGGCTGAACGGCGAGCCGTCAATATTCGACTCGACGAAGTACTGCTGAATCTCCGGTCGGAGCTCCTCCAACATGTAGCGGCCGTGGCCGATCACCGGATAGATGCGCAGCAGCGAGTGCTTGGTCTGGATGACGTCGTACAGACCGAGAGCGATCAACGGCCCAATCACCACGAATGTCCACAGCGCGTGAAGCGACACGGTGGCCAGCAGCAGCACAGCGACCGGCAGTGTCAGTGCAAGCGCAAAGAAGATTCGGCGGACCATGAGCCCGCATTGTACCGGCGCTTCGCGCTTCGTCTCCATCAATCTCGATACGGTCGTTGCCGAGAAGGTGCTGCGGCGAACCGCATCCATCGAGATAGGTGCTCGTTGACCCGTCTCCATGCCGCGTGATGGCCTCGATCCGTGTCGCCTTCCTTCCGCGTTCTTCGGCGTTGGAGGCAGCCTTTGGCTCGCTCAGCTCGGAGCATGTGGTGTTCGGTACTTCTCGTTGGCCTGGTACTGGGATGCGCCACCACCGGCGGTCGAATCGCGGACGATCGGCCTAACATCGTCATCATCCTGATCGACGATCTCGGGTATCACGATCTCTCGATTCACGGTTCGAACGAGGTCAGCACACCAAACATCGATTCGATTGCCCGGGAAGGCGTCCGCCTTTCGCACGGATACGCCAGCGCGCCGATCTGCGCGCCCATGCGCGCCGGCCTGCTCACCGGCCGCTATGCGACCCGCTTCGGATATGGGAATCGGACCGGATCCGCGTTGGAGCAGATCGAAAGAGGTCGCGGTGTGCGGACATCGGAGGTCTTCCTGTCCAAACACCTCAAACGCTTGGGGTACGCAACCGGTGCAATCGGCAAATGGCACCTGGGAATCAACAGGAAGTACCGCCCCTTGAACCGCGGATTCGACGAGTTCTTCGGTTTCCTTTCCGGGGCGCACAGCTTCTGGACCTGGTCGCACTGGACGAACGAACACAATCCGATCTACCGCGACAACGAGCGGATCTTCGGCGAGGGGTACCTCAGTTTCGCGTTTTCCAACGAGGCCGTGAACTTCATCGACCGCCACAAGGCGGAGCCTTTCTTCCTCTATCTGGCCTACAACGCCGTGCATTCTCCCTTGCACGCACCCCCTGAGTACCTGTAACGCTTCTCGGGCCGCAAGGATCTGAGCAAGGCTCGTCGCTCGTATCTCGCGCAGGTCGAAGCGACCGATTACGCCATCGGCATTGTCTTGGCAGCCTTGCGCGATCAAGGCCTAGAGGCCAACACACTGTTGATTTTTCTCGGCGACAACGGCGGGACGAAAGAGTGGGCCGACAATTCGCCGTTCCGGGGACACAAGAACCAGTTGTTCGAGGGTGGCATACGAGTTCCATTCTTCGTGCGTTGGCCCAGGAGGCTCGAAGAGAATCGCGTCTACGAGCAGCCCGTCATCTCCCTCGACGTGTTCTCGACGGCAATCGTGGCCGCAGGCGGAACAGTCCCCAGCGACCGCCCCATCGACGGCGTGGATCTACTGCCCTTTCTCACCGGGCGCGAGTCGGGTAGTCCGCACGAGAACCTGTACTGGAAGTTCGCGCAGTGGTTGGCGGTGCGCAGGGGGGACTACAAGCGGTGCCAGTGGAGGCGCAGGACCCTGCTGTTCGACCTCGTCGCAGATCCCGGGGAGGTGACGAACATCGCCGCAGAGCGCCCTGAGCTCGTCGCGGACCTCGAGGCGAGCCTCCGCGCCTGGGAATCCGGGTTCCATAAATGAGCAAACCTCTTCCGCCCGACAGGCGATGGGTCGGCTCGCGGCGGGATGGGCAGTCTCGACGCCGGTCGTCGCTCGGTGTCACCGATTTCGGTAGTACCGGTCCAAACTACTGAAATTACTGGATTTTTCTCTCTTCAGACTACGCACGAGTGAGAAATCCCTCCCGCGTCACTGCCTGCAGGACCGGGATCTCTGCTGGGTCATCGCTAGGCAGGGATTTTGCAGAGGTAATAGGTGGGAAGAGGAGCAGGGGACCCGCCCGGACGTGCCTCTTCCTTGATTGGAACCAGGGCCACTCCAAGCGTGCTTGCGGTTCATCACCTCCTCTCCCGCCACGCAGAGGAGCGTCATGGGCCGCCTAATCCGATCAATCGCGCTGCTCGTCGTTGTATTTGTTCTCGCGGGACCCGGCCAGGCGACACCGCTCAAGATGGCCCCCGTTGCTGCCACGGTATTCGGTTACGCCACATCGGGCATCAACCAGGAGAAGCACGCCTACACGAATTCCGATGCTGCCGCGTGGGAGGTCGTTCAAGTCCCGTTCGATGCGTCGCTCATCACGCTGGACAAGTCGAATCCCGGGACGATCGGCAGTGATGAAGGCAAGCTCTTCTGGAACACCCTCGACTCCTTCGGGGGAGGGTGGACGTTCTCGGTGGGTGCGACGGACCTGCTGGACGATAGCTACATCATCAAGACCGCGGATCCAGAGCACGGCCGCATTCCCAACGATCAGAATTGCCAGATCAATCACCCGCTCTGCGTGGGCATGGAGTTTCACGCCTCCTATGACGACAAAGGAACCAATCCCGATAGCATCCATTGGATCCAGGTCGTCTACGACACCTTTACGGGCGCCGTGTTCACTGGGGTGGACAACCTAGGCGCTGCTTCTCCGTACTATGACCACTTCGGCGCGGCAGACGGAACGGACTTCTACGACCACCCACGCATTGATGGGTTAGACAACCGGGCGCTGTTCTTCGAAGCTTACTTGTTCGCCGTCACCGGGCCGGCTACCAGCTCCCCGGGCGCCGTGACCGTGCTTCCGCAGGGGGTCTTTTGGGGATTCACCGTCGTCCCGGAGCCGAGCACCGCGGTGCTCATCGGAATCGGACTCTTTGGGTTCGCTCTGCGCCGGCGAACTCCCTGAGGGATGCGCATGAGTCTCGCTCTCGGTGGATGCGCCAAGGCGAGACCGAAAGCCCCGCCACGGCCTCGGCGTTCACCCCGCGAGTCGTACCGGGCGTGCGCTCATCGAACGATCTCCACGCGAAGGGGGCCAGCCTCTGCATCCCCCGTCCAGATCCGATCGAACTCCCCAGCCCGGGACAGGGAGTTCGAGTAGCGGAACGACAGCCCGTAGTCGCCGGCCTCGAGTCCTTCGATGAACCCGATGGCCCCGGACGGGTCGACCCACTTGAGCCGCGGCGTACCGTCATTTCCACTCGGCTCCAGCTCAGCGGGGAATTCGAAGAGGTAGGTTTCGCCAGGGTGCAGGAGGGGTGACACCAACGGCGCCGCGCGCACGGCATGGTGGACGGTGAAGGATCGAAGGCTGCGCCCCTTGACCGAGTTCAGCTCGATCACGGCAGAATCCATCAAGTTGAAGCGCAGGTCGGAATCGGTTCGATTCGTCATGTGCAGCGCAAGCGTCAACACGGTCTGGCCGTCGGGCTGGGGGATCCGCCAGGTTGCAGGCGATGTGGCGATGAACGCCACACCCCCGACCACGACCGCCTCGGACGCGCGCTGTTCAGCGCCGGCCACCTCATCGACGTCCGCAGAGCCGCATGCCGCCACCAGGGACGCCATGATCACGGCGGCCCTCGCGAAGCGCCGAACGACGATTCGGCCAGCAACTCCGAGGCCTAGAATCTCGCAGCACACGACCTCTCCACGCTTGCGAAAATCGCGTCGATCGGCCGAAGCATGGGTCGCCCGTCCCGGAAGGAGAGTATCTGCTTGCCGAATATCGGGCCGCACCCCATTGTCGGACCCTGGTGACTTGCTGCGCGATCCCCGCGTCAGCCCGCTGCATGCGGTCGCAAAGCCTCTTCCGAGCCATGTCGTCTGCGGTGCAGCGGATCCCCTCGTCGACCAGGCCGAGAGCCTCGACGAATCCCTGGAAGGCGCCTGCTTTGCCCTATTTCTCAACGGTCTCAGATGTGCTTGGAGGACGAGGGGAAAGGCAGGCCTTGAATCCACGAGGGGGCGAAACGAGACAAGAATTGACATTTCTGGAAGAGAACCCGAAAAACGCGCGATAAACAATGTGTGTTTCTTGCATTACACCCCCTGAGAAACTCGTCTTCGGCGGAGGACGAGACCCGTTGCCGGCGCTGCTGATACGATCGTCAGCTTCGTCAACCTGCCGGTCGGGGGAATTGGCGGCACTGCGGACGTCCTGCAGGTCACCGGCGCGCTGCAGGCCACGGACCTTGGCGGTCCCGACGCCAGCCCCCTGCCGAAAGACTTTCGCTCTAGCCATCTTCGCTAGATTGAGCGGTCCAACAACCGTCGCGCGGGTCAGGCAACTTCACGCGCGATCTCGGACTGATCTGAATCCGGAAACGTAGGAAGGAACGCCAGGACATCCGCGATGTACACCGTCTTCAAGAAGATGACGCTTCTGCTCCTTGCCGTGACCGTCGTGTTGCTGATTGCCGAGATTCTATTGCGTAATTTTGCTCCGATCTATCTGGTGGGCCGCCTCGACTGGTACCAGTACGATTCCGAACTGGCGATTCGGCTGAAACCGTCGATGCACTCCCTGCATCTGAGCGATCATCAGTCTGAAATCAAGACCAACGACCTCGGCACGGTCAACTTCCAGGAGAACTTCGACGACTACGATCAGGTCATCTTCGCGGCCGGAGACTCCTACACCGAGGGTGTGGGCCTTCCCGCCGATGCCTCCTACCCCTT
>JABSQW010000616.1 GCA_013215605.1 Myxococcales bacterium | reverse complement strand
GATGACCAACGGCAGCACCGAAGCCCCCAACGGTCTGATCATCGCCGTCTCGCCGCGTGGCGGCGGCACCTCCACGGTCGTGGCGCTCGACCTGAACGCCAAAGTGGTCTGGCGCACCGAAGAGTGGACCGGCGAAGATGCAGACGGCGATGGAATCCCCGACCAGGCCGGACAGCGCAACGCCGTAGCCTCCAGCGCGGGGATCCAGGCCCCGATGGTCGACGAGGAAGGTGCGCTCTACGTCGGCGACAATTACGGGGTCTGGAAGCTGGCCCAGGATACGGGCCAGCGCATCTGGTTCTCGCGCTTCTCCGATTACAGCGGCAACAAACTCGCGTCGAACGACCTGCGCCTCTTCAACGAGGGCGACGACGGTTTGGTCGGGAACGTGTTCGCCTCGGGCTGGCACATTTGGCTCGATCGCCGCGACGGCTCGCCCGTGATCGTCAAGGAGCCCGATCCCTTCTCTGCGAATGATTGTCCGTTACGTGCCCGGCTCTACGTCAGCGCGAGCGGCGGCGAAATGGACAAGTCGGGCGAACTCGACGAACTGACCTGCCTCGCGTACAGCGCCAACAACACGGTGCCGCAGCCGAACAACCTGGCGGTACGCCCCGCCATTCCGGGCATCTCGGAGCATGCGCGTTACATGTTCACCTATGCGGGTCCGCCAGGCCAACCCGACAAAGCGCGTCTGATCGCGTACGACTTTACCTACAGCGACGAGGAGGGATGGGGCATCCGGAAAGCCTGGGAGCGTGTCATCGATGGGCTGACCGGTGCCACACCGACCTTGAACCCCGACTATTCCATCGTAAATGCCTCGGACGCCGAAGGCGCCGTCAACTTCACTTACGTGGAGACCGGCGAGCCGATTCCGAACCCGGACGTCGACTTCAATAGCTTCGGATCGCCCGCCAATACCATCGACGGGCTCTACTGCGACTGGTGGACCCTGACTTGCATCTCTCCCGATGGGAAGACGGTGATTCAGGCCGACCACTCGCGCACGGAGGAGATCGCCGCACAGGTTCTGCCCGAGCTCGATGGCCACGCCATTCCATTCCTCTGGGGAACGACTCCGGATGCGGACTATATCGGGGGCGGCATCGTGGACCCCGTGCGAATTACGGCCACCGCGAGCGTGGGCTATCCCTATTTCCTCGGAACCGTACTCGGCACGACGACGCGCCTCGGCTCGCTTACACCGACCACGATGGTGCCCGTGACCTTCGACGTGAAGACCGGAAAACTCATGCCGGGCCAAACGTTCGGGCCCGAGCTCACACGACCGGGGATCTCCCAGGCCAACGGAATGGTCACCACTCGCGGTCGTTACGTCGTGCAGAAGGCCGAGTTACTGACCCTCTTCTACTACTACCTGTTCCAGGGCAACTACAACTTCTTCAACACGAACGAGGTCAGCTACGATGACGTGAGCGCCGAGAAAATGGCAGAGCTCCAGGAGATGAGCGCGAAGCTGTACTTCTTCGGTCTTTTCGGCCCGATCGACGAGGAAGGGATCGTCCCCGACGCATGGAAGGTGCCGCAACCCGAGGCGGGCATCACGATCTACGAGCCGACGTCCTTTCTCACCGGCGTGCGAAATCAGCTCGAGATGGATCTGGGCTTCACCGATTACGCACTCGAGCACCTGTGCTTGACCTCGGGCTGCGAAATCGAAGAGGCGGCGGCACGGCTCGGCTACGCAGCCTGGAATCTCGACAAGACCGTCCCCCATCAACTCGCCGAGGCAGAGACGCGGAAGGAGATCGATGCGGGCGCAAGAGCTCGGATCGAGCAGGCCGCCGCGAGCGCAGCGGG
>JABSQW010000615.1 GCA_013215605.1 Myxococcales bacterium | reverse complement strand
TCGGCGTCCTCGAGCGAGATCAGCCCGATGCCGTAGAGCCGGTTCGGCGCGTAGCGGCAGTACTCCGCCACCCAATCGTTGTAGACCTGGAAACAGGCTCGCTGCAGCGGAGGGTCGATCATCGAAAAGATCGGCATGGCCAGCGTGGGGTACAGAACCTCGGCATCCACACCGTCCAACTCCTGGTCCTTCATGCGTTCGGCGGGGTCCCAGCCGCTGGGCCGCGCGGCCTCGTAGCCCTGGCTCATGAATTCCTTCAGTTCGTCGCCGGAGCGCCCGGCCGCGAAACCGCCGGCGATGGGGAAGGGCGAAACGCCCGCGACTGCAAAGAGCCAGCGGGGACCCTGCGCCTCGGGGTTTTCGATGACCCGGGGCGAGCGATCGCGAAAACGCTTCGGGAGGCGCTCCTGCCAGAGATCACCGGGCTCCATCACGTGGGAATCCGCAGAGACGACGCCGTGGTTGGCCATCTTCGAACCTCCTCCGACCGGGACTTCCATCATCTCACACCCGCCGCATGTCCTGCTCCAACGATATCGCTGCACGATCCTCCAAACTCCCACGAAGGAGCAGCGCCCGTTCTTCCCGAAGCGCGTGTGAATGATCTGCTCGGTAATCGGCCCGAGAGTTGATGAGCGAAGCCGTCGAATAGTTCGTCCGGCCGCTCCGATACGGAGCTGGGGAGTCGCAGTGATACCCGCGTGACCACCCGCTGAGGCGTGCGGCCGGGCGATGTCACACAGCATCGCGAGAGTTGACGATCTCGGGGCGACGGCCCACGATCGAAGTGTGGCGACGGTCTCTGCAGAAGTTCTCCCCTTGGTCCAGCGCGGCTGGATCCAGTCGCCCAGCTGGGATCTGTTCTGGATGTTCTCAGCGCTCTGGGCCGGCGCGCTGCTGCTGGGTTTCTCTCTGGTTCTGCCCGCGATGGGAGTGGCGCTGATCTTTCTGTCCCTGAACCGCTTCCTTTCGGTCTTTCACGCCTGGTCGACCACGTTCATGGTGCTGGGCTCGTCGCTGTTTGCGGCAGAGCGGCGTTCCAATCCTCGGCGGTACGTGGTGATACCCGCGCTGATCGCCTTCTTCTCGCTGCTACTGGGTCTGTACGTCGCAGCGGCCCAGCGCTATCCCGAGGACGGGCAGTTCAGCTGGGCGCTCTGGCCGTGGGGGCTGTACCTGGCGGTCTTCTGGGTGGGTCATTTCTGGCACTTCGGGAATCAAGATTTCGGCGTGCTGACGCTCTACCGGAATCGCGCGGGACAATCGCGGCTGCTCGACCGCCGCGCCGACAAGCTCTACACCGCGGCCATGATGTATCTCATCCAGCCCATCGTCTATTTCAGCATCGTCAAGACGACGGCCATTTCGGAGATCGCCCATACGCTGCTGCCGCTCTCATTTGCCGTGATGAACATCGCGGCGCAGATAGCCTTGGGTGCGGCGATTTTCCTCGCGCTGGCCATGCTGGCGTTCGAGCTCTCGAAGCCGGCCCGGTCTCTCCCCAAGTTGCTCTACATCCTGGTCATCGCCGTACACCCGACCTTCCTGTACTTCTCGGTTCAAGCCGGGAGCACGACACTCGCAGCGATGTACGCACTCGCTTATCTGTGGAGCCATTGGTTCATCGCCATCGGACTCGTGGCGCGGATCAACACGAGCTACTACCGATCGCGGGGGGATGCGCGGTGGATCTCGATCCTGCGTCACGCGGCGCTCCTCCTCATGATCGTCGGAGTCGTCTTCGTGCTGACCGAGCACTATCAGCCGTACCTGCTCTTCAACACCGACCGCTTCTACTACAAGGAGCTCCTGGCGTCGATCTCGCCCGAGCAGGCGGTCGTCATCGGCCTGGTGCTGGGCTTCTTCCTCGGCGAGCAGCTGATCCACTATTACTGCGATCGCTGCTTGTTCCGCTTGCGCAGTCCGGCGGTGAGGCGGAGCGTCGTTCCGCATCTGTTGGGCTGAGCGAGCCGCCACGACGGCCGACCGCTCCCTCGAGAGTCGCCAGGCCTTCGGACGTGTACCGCGGGTTCCCCGGTGGCGTCGAGCGCGGAAGGCGAATCTCCGGTTCGCTCGCGTGCTGCAGGGGACTACTGACCGGGGGCGGTCACGCGATCGCGCTGCGCGCGCCAGATGTAGGCGTCGACGATGAAGTGGTGCAAGTTGATGGCTGCCGCGCACACCAGCATCGCCTCGCCGAAACGAAAGCCGAGCCCCTGATACGCCCAGGGCCAGACCGAGAACAGCGCATAGCCGAGCACGAGGCTGCCAGCGTAGAACTTGAGTGTCGGCGCGAGCCAACCCATCCGCGCTCCAGAAGCGGGCGGGTGGTCCCGCAGGTGGAAGACGATGACGATGGCGAGGTACTGAATGCCGTGGAACACCGTCGCCCAGAGGAACGCCTCGAGGTACGAAAAGACGATCCACCACACGCCGTTCGTGGCGACCAGGAGCAGGCTGATGGCCGGAAACGACTGGCCCTTCGCGTTCAGCCGGCGCACGAACACAGCCGGTCCGATGAACGCAGCGGCGATCAGCAGGATCTCGAGCCCTTCAATCGTCAGTCCCACGAGAGGCCACTGCGTCCGCGCGGACAGCGGCAGCACCCACGCCAGGCCGGTGTTCGCGCTCGTCGTGACGGCATAGAAGAACGGCATCAGACAGAGCCAGCGCAGCAGGCGCTTGTCGCCGTCGGACATCGTGCAACCCGACCGATAGGCGTAGAGGAGTGCGATCCCGTACGCCTGGGCGGCGTAGTGGTACGGCGACCAGACCAGGTACACCTCGAAGAGCGAACGCCCCAGGGTAGAAGACAGTGCGATGCCCGCGGTGACGACGGCCAGCGTCACGAGCGGGAACACGAGGGTCAGGAACGGCCACTGCTGCAGAGCACCCGGCTTCGAGTAGAGGCGCAGGGTCGAGGACGCGAAGTGCGCGCTGTTGAACATCAGCACCAGTGCCGGAAGCAGCGTGACGCTTGCCTGGTCGATGGTGAGGTTGCCCGAGGACGGCAGCCAGGGAATCACCAGCAGCGAGAGCCCCCCGCCGATCAGCAGGTAGTCGAAGACCGGGTGGACGAAGCTTCGGCCCCGCTGGAAGAGCGGGACCTG
>JABSQW010000614.1 GCA_013215605.1 Myxococcales bacterium | reverse complement strand
TAGAGGGTATTTTTGATGCAAAATTTCAGAGTTGATTTTTTTTCAATAAAAATTTAGAGGGGTTTTTCTTTAGAAAAAATTTTCAAAGGGATTTGCCTTGTTTTTTCGCAAAAAATTTAAAGGGATTTTTCTTTAGAAAAATTTTGTAAAGGGATTTACCTGTAAATTTGGGGCAGAATTTCAGGGTTCATTTTTTTTTTCGAAAAAAATTTAAAGGAATTTCCCTTGAAAAATTGGGATGATTGAAAAAAAATTTAAAGGGATTTTTCATCCAAAATTGAAGGCAAGAAATTTTTAAAAGGATTTCTCTTATAAAATTGAAGACGATTTCAAGTTTTAAATTTTAAAGGGATTTCTTTCGTTAATTTGAAGGCAGAATTTTTAAAGGGATTTCTCTTTTAAATTTGGAGGCGATTTCAATTTTTAAATTTTAAATGGATTTCTCTTTTAAATTTTAAAAGGATTTCCTATGTAAATTTGAAGGAAATTTCAGTATTTTAATTTTAAAGGGATTTCTTTTAAAAAAATCGAGGGCAACATATTTCTAAAGGTTTTTTGTTATGAAATTGACGATTTTATTGCGAAAGTGGGATACACACAGCGTATCACACAGCGTATCACACAGCGTATCACACTGATGGGCAATTGACCAACGAAGGGCGACTGGCCCACGAGGGGCGACTTGCCCACGAGGGGCGAAATGCCCCGCGGCGTTAGCCCAAAAAGAGGAGGTCGTGTACTCTTTTTGATTGTCGATAGAGAAGGTACGAGTACGACTCTACAAAAGTTAATCGTCGATAGCGAGGGACGAGGGACGACTCCACAAAAGTTAATCATGGATGAAAAAAGTGAAAGTGAAAAGTGAAAGTGAAGTGACGCGTTTTTGGTCCTTTATTTTTTTTCAATTTCAGATATATTAAAGGGGGGGTTATGGGTAACAACAACATTGATATAAAAAAGTGCACAACAATTTTCTTATGGGAATGAAGTTCGAAACAAGTTGGGGGGTTGACCCAAAAATTTTCAAAAACACCTTGGTGGAGAGAGTTTTTGAAAAAATGGTGTCCAACTTGTCGATCCTAGAGGGTATTTTTGAGGCCAAATTTCAAAGGTGATTTTTTTTTGAGAAAAATTTACAGGGATTTTTCTTCAGAAATTTTTTCCCAAAGGATTTCCCTTGTTTTTTGAGAAAAAATTTCAAGGGATTTTTCTTCAGAAAAATTTTGTAAAGAGATTTCCCTGTAAATTCACCCCTTGGCTAGTCTTGCACGTGCTGCATTTTATAGGGGATTTCTTTATAAAACCCGACCTAGTCTTGCACGTGCTGCATTTTATAGGGATTTCCTTTATAACTAAAAGGGTAACCTGCTTGAAAAGGGGGTCGCATAGAGTGCTGAGCCATCCCCGCTATCGACCTCCTACCCCGCTGGTCATGGATGATGAAGTGAAAAAAGTGAAGTGAAAAGTGAAGTGAAAGTGAATGAGTTTTTGGTCCTTTATTTTTTTTCAATTTCAGATATATTATAGTGGGGGTCTAGGGTAACAACAACATAGGTATAAAAAAGTGCACAACAATTTTCTTATGGGAATGAAGTTCGAAACAAGTTGGGGGGTTGACCAAAAAATTTTCAAAAACACCCTGTTGGAGAGAGTTTTTGAAAAAATGGTGTCCAACTTGACGATCCTAGAGGTTATTTTTGAGGCAAAATTTCAGAGTTGTTTTTTTTTCGAAAAAAATTTACAGGGATTTTTCTTCAGAAATTTTTTCCCAAAGGATTTCCCTTGTTTTTTGAGAAAAAATTTCAAGGGATTTTTCTTCAGAAAAATTTTGTAAAGAGATT
>JABSQW010000613.1 GCA_013215605.1 Myxococcales bacterium | reverse complement strand
TTCGTCGTCCCGCGGAACGCCGCGACCCGCGGAATAGAGGTTGGCGAGGAGCGTCTGTGCCGCGGGGAGTCCCGCCTTCGCGGCCTTCTCGAGCCAGCGAATCGCCTTCTCGTCGTCCGCCTCGACGCCCTCGCCGCGCAGATACAACACAGCGAGGCTGTACATGGCCGACGGTACGCCCTGCTTCGCTGCGCGCCGGTAGAAACGGCTCGCCTTTTCCGGGTCGCCCGCGGCGAGCGCTGCGTTGCCCTTCTCCCAGCTCGCCGAAATGTTCGGGGCGAACGCGAGAGCGACGATCGCGCACGCGACGAGCCAGCCGACGCCCCGTCGGAATCCGCAGCGGAATCCGAGGGCGGGGCGCGCCATCACTCGAGATCCCCGAGGTAGCCGGCGACGAGCTGCGCCGGAGGGTTGTCGAGCCAGATGGTGTGATCCGACGGGATCTGGCCGCGCTCCTCCATGCGATTCATGACGCGCACGACGATGGCCGCGTAGCGGACGGCGGCGAGCAGCTCGCAGTAGAAGGTGTCGCCGATGTCGCGTCCGAGGCACGACGCGTAGAAGTCACGCTGCTCTTCGAGACTCGGCTCGCCCGGCAGGCGCGGCGTTCCCATGGCGTCGTGGCACGAGCGGTCGAACATCAGCCACCAGCCGAGGTCCACTTCCGGCGGCGCGATGGCAACGTTCTCGAAATCCGTCACGCAGACCGGCTCGAAGTTTCTCCAGAGGATGTTGCCGGGTCGCGAATCCCCCCAGGAGAACGCGGGCTCGAGGCCGCTGGGCGCGTTCGCGTGGAGCCATTCGAATGCGCGCTCGAGGTTCGGGTGCCGGCGGTCGCGCAGCTCGTGCTGTGCGAAACGCTGCCAGATGTCGACCTGAGCCTGCACGTCCGGCGTGACGCCAGGCGCCACCAGCCAGTCGAAGCCGGCCGCCGTCCAGTCGAGCTTGTGGAAGTCGGCGAGCACGCGCAGACCGTTCTCGATCATGCGGCGGCGATCGTCGGGACTGGCGTCGAAGAAGAAGCCCGCCTGGGTGTACATCGGCTCGAGGACGGGAACTTCGCCCTCGATGAATCCCATCGCGAAGAACGGCGAACCGAGCACACCCGAATCGCCCTCGTATCCAATGAGCGGGGCCAACGGCGCTTTCGAGACCTTCGAGAGCAGCTCCATCGTGCGGTACTGGATCTCCACCTCGACATCGAGACCCGGCGCCTGCTGGGGATAGATCGACGGACCGGGATTCTCGACCCGCAGCACCACGCGCTCCTCGCACGCAACCGCGTCGCGCTCGAACGTTACCGGGAGGATCAGCGTCTGCGCCGAGTACCCCGTGGCCGGGCTGCTGATCTCTCCGATTTCGAGGTTCACAGCAAAGGGCCAGCGGGCCGCGAGCCACTCTCGAAAGGGCGCCCGGTAGCTGTCGACGTCGTTCGTGGGGTCTCGTTCCATGAAGGTCCCTCAGCCGTCGCAGCCGGTTCCCTCGGTTCGCATCACCCAGGCTAGCGCGCCGTCGAGAAGGGCTCTGTACTCGGGGGTGTCGTAGGCCTCTTGCAGGTGGCCGAGCGCCGAGTAGAGCGTTCGGCCGCGACCCACGCAACGTGTCCAGACGACCGGGTGGTCACCCATCCGCAGGTCCCCCTGCATTCCCATGAATTTGGCTTCCGGCGTGTACGTGGACTCGTCGACGCTGATCAGCACGTGAACGCCGGCCTGCCGCGGACTGCGTTCCCACGAGTACCACTCCTCCTCGTGCTGCCACTCGGCGGGAAGATTCAGCGTGGCGGGATGCTCGCGGTCTTCGACGACGCTGCGCGCCACCTGGAACTGCGGATTCAGGATGTGCCCCGCGTAGTCCGAGCCGATCAGCGTCTCCGTGTACCAGCGCCAGTCCTTGTGCGAGCCGTCACCGGCGGCGTGGACGCCGAGCCAGCCACCGCCGCGCTCGAGGTAGCGCACGAAGGCCATCTCCTGGTCCTCACTGAGCAGGTCTCCGCTCGCGTTGTGGAAGATCACGGCCCCGAAGCGCGCGAGGGAGGCACCGTTGAAGACCGCGCCGTTCTCGGTGTGGAACGCCGCCCACCCGCGGCGCTTCGCGATCTCTTCGAAGAGCGGAACGCCCGCGGCGATCGCGTCCTTGTGGCGGAACCCGTTGGTCTTCGTAAACACGAGGACGGCGGGTGAAGCGAGATCTTCCGGAAGCTCGGGCGCCACCGTCTCGTGGGTACGATTCGGAAACACGAGGTTCCAGGCGCCGATCGACCGGATTACCACGAGCGAAACG
>JABSQW010000612.1 GCA_013215605.1 Myxococcales bacterium | reverse complement strand
GTACGGGGGAAGTCCCCTCGCGTGCGCGGCTGCGAACGCGGTGCTGCGCGTCGTGACCGAGGAGAAGCTCATCGAGCGCTCAGCCAACCTCGGTGCGAAGCTGATCGAGAAGCTCCGCGGGTTCTCCGACGATCACCCGGGTCTCTTCAGCGACGTCCGCGGGCGCGGGCTGCTCGTCGGCTGCGAGTTCAACGATCCCTCGCGTGGCGCCGACCTCAACCTGCGGGCCGTCGACGAGGGTGTCATCGTGAACGTCGCCGCCGGTCGCGTGATCCGCTTCTTCCCGGCGCTGAACATCCCCGAGGACGAGCTCTTCGGGGCCGTCGACACGGTGCTCGCGCTGGCAGCGGCCTGACCTAGCGTCCGACTCGCCCGCTTCCCGGGCTGCTGCACAGCCCCCCGAGTGGTGCCTTTTCGCCGCGCCAGCGAGAATGCCACTCGAAGAGTTCAATGCTCGCGCAGACCCTTGCGCCTCTAGCGAATGTCGCGTTGACTCCAATTTCGAGACCGATCGGCCGATCGTTTTGGGCTCAGCCTTGTGGGGGGAAGAAGGGGTAGTGGACGCAAGCTGGTTGGGGATTTCTCCTGTCATCTGGATCGCCGGCGGCCTCGCCCTCTACATGGCGTGGGCGATCGGCGCCAACGACGTCGCCAACGCGATGGGGACCAGCGTCGGTTCGGGATCGCTCTCGATCCGCAACGCCGTGATCTGTGCCGGGATACTCGAGTTCTGCGGGGCGTTCTTCGTCGGCGGTCACGTTACCGACACGGTCCGCAAGGGCATCCTCGACACCAACGCGGTCTCAGCAGATCCACAGCTCCTGCTCTACGGCATGTTGGGGTCGCTCGCCGCGGCGGCCACGCTGCTGGTAGGCGCGACGCGCTTCGGCCTGCCCGTCTCCACCACGCACTCCATCGTCGGAGCGATCGTCGGCTTCGGAACCGTGGGGCTCGGTCCCGATGCAGTGGTCTGGAGCAAGGTGTTGTCGATTATCGCCTCCTGGGTCACTTCCCCGCTCCTCGGTGGGATCCTCGGATACGCGTTCTTTCAACTCATTCGATCGCTGATCCTCGATCGCGAAGATCCCCTCAAGGAGGCCAAGCGCTATACGCCAGCGTTCTTCTTCGCGGTGTTCTTCGTCATCGGGCTGGTCACCCTCTTCAAGGGCCTCAAGAACCTCAAACTCGATTTCGAGCTTCCCGAAGCCCTGATGCTCTCGGTGGTGGTGGGTGCCGTCGGTGCCGGACTCGGTGTCTTGATGACACGCCGCATGAAGCCCACGGAGTCGAATGAAGACGACCGCTTTCAACAGGTCGAGCGCGTCTTCGTCGTACTCGTGGTCCTGACCGCCTGTGCGGTCGCTTTCGCTCACGGATCGAACGATGTCGCCAACGCGATCGGGCCGCTTGCCGCGATCATCAACGTCGAGCAGGGAGTCGAGATCGCGAAGGAGGCAGCCCTGGCTCCCTGGATGCTGGTGGTCGGTGGATTGGGCATCGTCGTCGGCCTAGCGACCTGGGGCTATCGCGTCATGGAGACCGTTGGGCAGAAGATCACCGAGCTCACTCCCAGCCGCGCGTTCGCGGCCCAGCTCGCCTCGGCGGTGACGATCGTGATGGCCTCCCGAATGGGGATTCCCGTATCCACGACACACATCCTGGTAGGATCCGTGTTGGGCGTGGGCCTGGCGCGTGGAATCGGAGCGCTCGACCTGCGAGTGGTCGCCAACATTGCCATCTCGTGGGTATCGACACTGCCCATCGCCGCCACCCTGTCGATCTTCTTCTTCTTTTTTTTCAAGGGTCTGCTCACCTAGCAACGGGAGGATCACGATGTCGTTGATGGGAAACCTTTTTGGAAAATCTCCGATCCGCCCGATGCAACAACACATGCAAGCGTCGTTGGCATGCGCGCGAGAGGTGCTGCCGCTCTTCGAGGCCATGGCGGCCGGCAACGTGTCCGACCTCAACTCCCACCGCGAGAAAATCGAACGTCTCGAGCACGAAGCCGATCGCATCAAGAACGAGATCCGTAGCCAGCTCCCCAAGCGCCTGATGCTCGCGATCGAGCGGCGCGACATGCTCGAGATCCTCGATTTCCAGGACTCCATCGCCGACGTCGCGCAGGACATCGCCGAGCTCGTCGAGATTCGCTCGATGACGATTCCCGAGTCTCTCGTAGACCCCATGCTCGATCTCGTTCGCCGCTCGATTGCCGCGTGTGAGGCTGCCGGTCGCATCATCGATGAGCTCGACGAGCTCGTCGAGACGGGCTTTCGCGGTCGGGAAGTAGCCCGCGTCGAAGAAATGATCGACGAGCTGTCTCGCATCGAGACCGACACCGACGACCTCACCGAACGCGTACAGCGCAAACTGTTCGCACTCGAGTCGGAGCTCGGTGTGGGCATCGTGTTCTGGAACCAGATCGTAGGCTGGGTTTCCAACCTCGCGGACTACGCGGAGCGGGTGGGCAACCGACTGCGTCTGCTCATCGCCAGCTAGTCCGCCACGAGGTGTCGCGGACTAGCTGCAATACGCGTCCCACGATTCAGAGCGCGTCCAGGATCGCCTCGGCGCTGCTCACCTCGAACTTCATCGGTTCCTCGACGGCGAGCTTCGTGACCACGCCGTCTTCGACGATCGCGGCGAAGCGCTGAGCGCGGACGCCAAAGCCTATCCCCGAGCCGTCGAAGTCGAGGCCGAGCGCCTTCGAGAGGTCGGCGTTGCCATCGGCGATCAGACGCACCTTGTCGCCAGCGCCGCGATCGTTCCCCCAGGCGTCCATTACGAACGCGTCGTTGACCGACATGCAGATGATGTCGTCGACACCCTTGGCGCGGATCGCGTCCGCGTTCTCGATGAACCCCGGCAGATGCTGATTCGAGCACGTAGGCGTGAACGCACCCGGTACGGCGAATAGGACGCCCTTCTTGCCACCGAACAGCTCTTCAGTGGTGAGGTCTTGCATGTCCGTGGCCTTGACCTTGACGGACGGGATCTTCTCCCCCTCTTTGATCGGCACGATGTCTCTCCTTTTTTCGTCTCGAGTGGTTGGTGTGAATCTATTACGCTTCGGCGCCGTCCCCAGGGCAAGACAATAACGCGAGAATTTCCTGATTCTCGGGCCGTGTGTGTGGGTTCGCGCCCGGCGCGGAAACCGTCAGGGCACTCGCGCTACGGCTCGCGTGAACGGGACACCACCTCGTCGGCGAATGCCCCGGCGTGATGCAGGAACTCCGCCCGCGTGTCCACCGGGAACGACACCGCGACGTGGGTCACGCCGATCTCGCGCATCTCGGCGATCTCGTCGAGCTTCGCCTCCGCGTCGAACTTCGCGGTGCCGTACATGCCGCCGCTGAGCGACATGAAGACGAGGTCGCGCGGTACGGCCCGCCCGCGCTCGTCCGCGTACTCGCGCATGTAGTCGAGGCTCTTGCGCAGATCGTCGAGGTTCTCGAGAGCTGGGGTGCCGCGGCGCTTCGCGAGCTTCGCGGGATTCGGGATGGGCATCCAGCCGTCGGCGTGGTCGACGCTGCGGCGGATCGCTCGGCGGCTGTTGCCGCCGATCCAAATTGGCGGGTGGGGGGACTGAACGGGGGTGGGGAGCGCGTGGTGGCCACGCACTTCGAAGCCCTCCCCATCGAAGTCGATGCTCTCCCCCGTCCACACCTGCTTCATCGCCACGAGCGCCTCGTCGAACAGCTCGTTCCGGCGCTCGAAGGCGACGCCCAGCGCGTGGAACTCCGGCTCGAGGTATCCCGCGCCCGCCCCGAGGACGAAACGCCCGCCGGACAGCGAGTCGAGGGTCGCCACTGCCTTCGCGGTGATGAAAGGATTCCGGTACGGGATCACGCAGAGATTCGTCTGAAGCCGGAGTGTTCGAGTCCCGGCCGCCGCGAAGGACAGCGCGACGAACGGATCGAGCGCGTGGTGACCGCCCGTGCGCATCCACTCGTCCTGGGGGATCGGGTGTTCGGTGACGAACACCGCATCGTATCCGTGGGTTTCGGCCGCGTTCGACATCTCCATGACCGCCTCGGCAGTACCGAACTGCTCGCGAAATTTCACACGGTCGGTGGGAAGCTGGAGGTTGAATTTCATGGGCCTACTCGTTTCTCCCATTCGCGCTTCATGAAGGCGAGTCCCTCGGCGGCGAGGGTCTCCTCGTCGTCGAACATCGATCGCCAGATCTTCGTGGCCGCGGCGAGCTCGGGGAGCGCACTGCCAAAGGCTTCGATGACGAGCCAGCGGTCGTACCCGGTGGCGTGCAGGGCGTCGAAGGTCTCACCCCACGCCACCTGGCCGCGGCCGGGCGTGCCTCGGTCGTTCTCGGAGACGTGAAAGTGTGTGAGCTCCTCCGCGCAGGCTGCGAGGGCCTCGCGGACACTCTTCTCCTCGATGTGCGCGTGGAACGTATCGTAGTGAACGCCGACGTTCGGGCGTCCCACGTCGCGCACGAAGCGCGTGGTATCCGCCGCGCAGTTGAGGAGGTAGATCTCGAACCGGTTCAGAAACTCGAAGGAGAGCTCCACGTCGACCCGCGCCGCGTAGTCGGCCACGTCGCGGAGCGTCTCGACGGAGCGCGCC
>JABSQW010000611.1 GCA_013215605.1 Myxococcales bacterium | reverse complement strand
GGCCGAGAACAACGCCGAGAGCCTCGACGCCCTGCCGGGTCTGAGAGGGGTCCACCGAGGCTCCGAGGAGCTTTCGTGAAAGAGGTGTTTACCATCGCGTCGAAGGAGTCGGAGCAGTGCTTCGACATCACCGATCAGGTGAAATCGATCGTGGCTCGCTCGGGGGTGACCGACGGGTTCTGCCACGTGATGGCGCTGCACTCGACGGCTGCAGTGGTCGTGAACGAGACCCACGATCCGAACATCGGGCGCGACGTCATCACGGCCCTTGGTCGCATGGTGCCCACCAGGGCGGGCTGGCTGCACGACGAGATCGACGACAACGCCCACTCCCATGTGAAGGCGTCACTGCTCGGCCCTTCGGAGGTCATCGCTGTCGAAGGCGGCGAACTCGTCCTCGGCACCTGGCAGGGCATCTGGTTCTTCGACTTCGACGGCCCGCGGGACCGCAGGGTTTCGGTGCGGGTCCAATGATCGCGCTCTAGAGGTCCGGCCAGCTCGCGGCCGCAAGGCCAACGCAGAGCGCGGTTCCAACGACGAGTACCCGCGCGGTCGCCCGGAGTTCGGGGATTCGAGGATCGCGGCTAGGCGGCAGAACCGCCTTCCCGATCCGACGCCGCGGAAGCCGGCGACGGAATCTCGCCTCCGCTGTGAACCCGCAGGACGATGGGTCCCTCGACCCAGGTGGTATACACCGCACCGAGCAGTGCGAACGCGATCGCCGTGACACCACTTGCACCGCGCCACGGGAGCAGCCAAGTGAACAGTCCCGCCTGGGCCCACAGGACGATCAGGCCCCCCCAGGCCATGCAGAGGAACTGGACACGGGTGTTGTCTCGGGGATCGAAGCGGAACAGTTGGATCGCCGTTCGGTGTTCGCTCACCTGGATGTGAGAGCGAGCCAGACGAGCCCCCAGGAAATGCCCCCACTCGTGTGCCGCGTATCCCCAGGTGAGCCCGAGGAAAATGCCCGCCAGGACACCCACGATCACGGAAAGTACACCTGCGTCTCCGATCGACCCATTCGCAACGACCCACCACAGCGCCGCGGCGGCGGACAGAATTGCGACGTCTCGTTGCGCGAGAACCCAGGGCACTGTTCTACCGCCTCTTTACCGCTCTTTGGATTCCGGGGCAGCGCTGAAGAGCGCGCGCGAGTGGTAGACGAGCGCTTTCCGCTGAAATCTCAGGTCAGGTTGGCTGCGCGCTCGACGCACTGGCCAACGCCCACCAGCCCACGACCGGCGTGACCATGAATGCGAGCATGGCCGCCCACACGGCCTTGAACGCCACGAACGAGGTCACGGCAATCGGCTGAGCCTGGCCGAGACTGAGCGCCCACACGACCGGTACTCCACAGAAGAGAACACCGGCCGCGCCGAGCAATAGACCGCGCATCAACGCAGAGCGCTGAAACCAACGCGACAGGGGAAGCTGGCCGGAAGGCAGCGGCGGGACTTTGCCCGATCGCACTTGTCGAGCGACGAGCGCGCTGACGATGACGCAGGTGAGAAAGGGGAGGAGAAACGCCGTGATCAAGAGGTCCACGCCAACACTCGATTCTCCCCAGAGGGGGACGGCAGCAGCCGAGCGAAACAATGCCCATGCGATGAAACCATTG
>JABSQW010000610.1 GCA_013215605.1 Myxococcales bacterium | reverse complement strand
TCCCGGAATCGCTGGGTCGTACATATGTGTCATGTCGTGTACATACACCGACGTATGTATTCGTCCATATCGATATTGGGGTTAGCAATGCACATATATACGCATATACACACATGTGCATATATCCCAACAGCATTACCACACGGGTGCGGACATGCACGCGATCGCGAGCGGACGCACACCCACATGCACACACACACACATACACACACACACTGTCATTTCTTGTTGGGTTTGCTTTTCTGTCTGTCCGTCCTTCTGTCCGTCGAGTCTGCCATCCCTTAATCCGTAATTTATTGTGTTGGTATTCATGTGTAATCCCATGATAATAGAAGAACAGCTCAATTTTGGAATTGTGATAATGAACTGGTCCAAAGGATATGACCATCTCCATCATAGCAAGACCATCAAAAGTGTTGGAGGTGGCAATATCCTGTGATGTCTGGTGGCCATGTGATTTCTAATACAAAAAGAAAAGCCAACTCTCTGGCATATCCTAATTATAACAATGTGGGTAAAGTCCATTCAGTTTTCTTGCCAACATCTCTAAATCCACAGTCTATTGATGGTATGGCACTTGCAAACGATGGTGATAAGTTAGCGGAACACATCTCGATTGCAATAATAGTATGGTATGTCAGTATGTCAGTATTAAGACTATTTGTGACAGTGATGACATACAAAGGATACGCGATTCTACACTTGAGCAGACATGCATTGGTCCAGAGTTGTTGTTAAGAATATTGAACAGACTTAATATCCAGCCAGAAATAACTTCATAATAATTTAAAAATAACTTCAGAGATAACTCATTTCTGGTGGATCCCATTTTATCCTGATTTGTATTTAAATATAATAATCACATTTTGCCAGATGACCGTTCATTATCCTGTGCCTGGAGTTAATTTCCTTTTCCTTTGAAAGAGGTATTTTGTAGAGAATGATCAAGGGGGTGGCAATTTTCTGAGTGTCAATTACAAACTCTTTCTCATATTGTAGATAGCAACAGGTAGTAGCTGCAGTGAAATTCTGGGTACGTAGTCAGTCTTAGTTTGTCTGAAATTGTCAAAAATACGTTTACCCCCAAAAAATTCTGAGAGGGGTGGAATATCTACCATGCCCCACGAGGGATGACAAAATCCTGAAGAATACACTGTTGCTTGGTGGACCTGATCAGACGGATGGACAAACCAGTCGCGAACTACCGACAGGGAAGTGGTAATAATTTATTTAGCAACGGTGTCAATTAGGCACCTTGCATCCATTAAACTATCCCTGGGTTCTGCAGTGCCAATTGCTACCTTATTGCAGGGGAGTGCAATTTAAATATATACCTTAGCTATGCATCTAGTGCATTTTATTTTTAGTTAATCCCACAAACCTGAAGTCAAATAATTTGCTTTTAATTAATTTATGTCATTTTTGGTAGGAAATTGGGCCAATGAGGCAAATTTTTGAAAATTTTCTGTGGCAAAAAATGGACATTTTTTTTTTGTTGTAGATAGCATCAACACGAAGCAGTTGTGGTAGTACGAGCCCATGATCATGCTTCGTTTGGCTGTAATGGCCAAAAATATGCATACCCCCAAAAATTTTTGACAGGGGGGTCCCTTAGGGTATATATATATATTATAAAAACTATCTCTTTGCCTGGGTCAAAACCGGCATATGTTAGCCATATGGGTGCCTTTCTACACCCACACAACTAACATAAATACCAGTTTTGACGTCCGAATGCCAAAAATACAAGAGTTTCTACAAATTTTCACTTTTCACCCCTATGCAGACAGTTCTTCGTATACATAAGGACAAGCTTGACGATGCAAGAACAGGATTCATATCCACCATTTAAAAAGTGAAAATACAAAACTCTTGTATTAATGTTGCTTATAAGTGACTTCTGAACTTCTTAAAACTTCTAATACTTCTAAAACTTCTAATACTTCTAAAACGTCTTAAGGCTTCAAATACTTCTAGAACTTCTAATACCTGTAAAAACTTCTTAAAACTTCTAGTACTTCTGAAACTTCTAATACTTCTAAAACGTCTTAAAACTTCTGATACTTCTAAATCTTCCTAACACTTATAAACTTCTAAAAATAATACATCGTACATCGTACATCATATATCATGCATCATATATCATATATCATATATCATGCATCATACATCATGCATCATGCATCATGCATCATGCATCATGCATCATGCATCATGCATCATGCATCGTACATCGTACATCGTACATCGTACATCGTACATCGTACATCGTACATCGTACATCGTACATCGTACATCGTACATCTTACATCTTACATCTTACATCTTACATCTTACATCTTACATCTTACATCTTACATCTTACATCATACATCATACCTCATACCTCATACCTCATACATCATACCTCATACATCATCATACGTCATACATCATACATCATACAGAGAGATAGAGAGATAGAGAGATGGAGAGATAGAGAGATAGAGAGATAGAGAGATCGAGAGATAGAGAGATAGAGAGATAAAGAGATAGAGAGATAGAGAGATCGAGAGATCGAGAGATCGAGAGATCAAGAGATCAAGAGATCGAGAGATAGAGAGATAGAGAGATAGAGAGATAAAGAGATAGTTAGTTAGTTAGTTAGTTCTACCGGGATCGCCTGTCGGGGAAAGAGGGTGAAAAATGTACGACAGGAACTAGACCCTGACAAGCACAAGCCTGAAGAATCTGGGTGTTTTGAATGAGACCAGCTATGTAAGTATCCGACATCGCTCGGCACGCCGAATGATACCGCATTTCATACATGCAGGGACCTTGAGAGGATGCTCATAGAAAAAAGGGTAGGGGGCCACGTGTGGCAAAAGATTCTGGCACTAAAGAAAAATGGGGGTTTGCAGGGGATGTTTTCCTTACATGATCTCCATTAGGCGCGCAGAAACAATGCAAGAAAAACATCCTGCTGCTCCTGAGTTGTGCCGGCCTTATAGTTTCAGAGAATACTTCTTTGATATGGGCCCGCCAAGTGCCGCCTCAGCCCACTGGGTGCAGCAACGGGGACTCAGAACCCCCATCTCCACTCCCCTCCAATACCTGCATCCACGCCCAGATTACCATTTGCACACTGACCGGACAAAGACAGAAACATGATCAGATATACACTGGCATACCCCCAGGCAGACCTCCTTTGTTTTATAGCTAGCCCATCAAAGCCCATGGGAAAATACACCAGGAGTGGGTTGATAGCCTAATTCGCAGATGTGCACGGATTAGAAGCATTCTCTGAATTGCGAACTTGTACTCGCACTGATCCATGTCTGCACTGAAGCCCACAAGACTCACAGACAGAGTTCCTGCCAGCGGAGTGATGATTGGGCCCACTCCACCAACACACAAGGACATGTAATGACCAGGGACATCACATGCTCTTGAATATTTATGTAGCCCTCCCAATCATCACTCACCCGACACTCCCTCCACCGGTGCATCAAGCACACTCCAGTGCACACAGGGACCAGCTCCCTAGGCGCCATAATACCCCAGTACAGACATGCTCCCACCAATTGACCGAAGCGCAATGATACCCCAGTGTTGGCTTGCTCACACCCATCACACCTCTCCACTACACGTCTCTGGGGAACCATCCACAGTTCTACAATTGTACTCGCGACATTGGCAAACAAACCCACCAATTGCGTCACTCTGCCTTGGCAACCCTCTCCCCTCCCCCCTC
>JABSQW010000609.1 GCA_013215605.1 Myxococcales bacterium | reverse complement strand
TCGGCGATCTCGACCCCGAGGCCGCCGAGCACCTGCGCGCGCTCGGCTATCTGCGCTGAACGGTCGAACTCCGGATTCGCCCAGCGGGGTCGCGGGGCTCCGCTACTCGACGTATCCGAGCTCGCGCAGCGCTTTACGGTCGGCGTCACTCGGCCTTCGGCCGGCATGCGCCGTATCGCCGCCGAGCCAGTCCGCGAGCTCGGCCTGGAGCGGCGGAGCGGCGGGGTGGTCGGCGCGGTAGAGATCGTGTCGCTCGGCGGGATCGCGGGCAAGGTCGTAGAGCTCGAACGCGCTCCCTGCTGGGAGACCCGGTGTGAAGATCAGCTTGTGGTCGCCGCGCGCGATCGAACGCAGCCGCCCCGACACCGAGAAGTCGACACGCCGCGGTACGTGGTCGGGGTAGAAGCTCTGTCCGGTTTCCGCGAACGTCGAGCGGTCGGCGAGGGAGACGCCACGGAAAGCGGGTACGAGCGAACGCCCCAGTTCGTGCGCCGACTCGGTAGGAAGGTCGAGATCGAGGAGCTCCGCGAGAGTCGGCAGCAGATCGACGAGTGACACCCGGGTGTCGACGCGTCCGACCCGGTGCAGAGGGTCGCCCTCCGGCAGGGCGATGCCGAGGGGTACCCGCAGCGCGGGCTCGCTGACGCTGTCCCCGTGATCGTAGTGGAGGCCATGCTCGCCGAGCTCCTCGCCGTGGTCCGACGTGAAGACGATCAGCCAGTCTTCACCGAGGTCCGCGCGCAGCTTCTCGACGAGCTCGGCGATGGCGTTGTCCGTGCGGCGGATTTCGGCGGCGTAGAGCCGGCGGACGTGGGCGTTGACGCGCTCGGGGAGCCGGTTGCGATACACCGCGTTCACCTTGCCGAGCTCCGTCGGGTAGGCCGACTCACCGATGCCGCCGGGCAGCGCTCCGAATCCGTCCGCGAATGGCCCCGCGTATCCGGGGTCGAAGGCGTCTACGACATCGGCTGGAGGGAAGTAGGGGACGTGCGGATCGATGTAGTGAACCCAGAGGAAGAGCGCCGCGTCGGAATCGACGTCGGCGACATGGCGCAGGGCGTCGCGAGTGTTGGCAGCAGCATTGCGCGCGTCCGGCGCGTGGTCATAGACCGAGAAACCGCGGCCGAGTCCGCGCTCGGCGGTGAGGATGTGGTTCGACACGACGGCGATCGTCTCGTAGCCGCGGTCGCGCGCGAGGCACGCGAGGTGGGGAACTCCGTCGCCCAGTGAGTCGAACAGCAGGCGAACACCGTGGTCCTTGGGGTAGCGACCCGTGAGGAGACTCGCGAGTGCCTGCGTGGTACGCGCGATCGGCGTGACCGCGTTCGTGAACGTGATCCCACCGGCCAGCAGGGAGTCGACGAACGGAGTGGTGGTCCGGTCGTAGCCTCGCGACGAGAGGTGATCGTCGCGCAGCGTATCGACAGTGATCAGCAGAACACGCTTGCGGGTGGGGAGTCCCTCGTACGGCGTTCCACAGCCGGCCGCGGTGGCGACGAGTGCAGCGAGGCCGAACGCGACGCTCCTGAACCCACTCACGGGTTCGACCGCCGCAGCAGGATCTCGAGATCGCCGATGCGAGTCCCCGGCACGTAGTGGTCTTCGAGCCAGCGCACCAGCTCGGGGAAGTCGACGAGGGCTCGGTTGCTGTCAACGGGGCTGCGCATCACCGTGACGAAGACGGCGCTGTCGCGGTGGATCACGACGACGGCTGCGGGCTCGGCGTCCTCGAGGTCGTGCAGCAGGCGGGCGCGAGCCTCCTCGCGCTTCCAGCGCGCGCGCTGCGGGAGATTGTAGAGATAGCGCGAAGCCGGACGCCGGTTGGCGAGGTCGTAGAGCACGGGCTGGAAACCCCAGACGTACAGCGTCGATTCCGACGGTGTGTGTTGCGCGATCCATGCGCCGGACGCCCGGTTGTCGGCGGAGTTCACGTCGCCTTGTCCGTAGAGCTGGTCGTGGACGGCGTCGCCACGCTCGGGCTGGGCGAGCGCGAGGAGTCGCACGCGGGATCGGTCGACGAACTCGACGAGCAGGTCCGTGCCCGGCGTGACGGTGGCGGCGATGGTGGTCGCGAAGATCACGGCGGCGGCGATCCCGATTACGTTCTCGCGAACCAGCAGCCAGAGTTTCCAGTACCCGATGCCCGCGAGCAGACCGGTGAGCGCAAAGGCCGACGCGTAGTGGTACTTGAAGAACTTACCCTGCAACGCGACACCGATCAGGGACATCGCGATGACGCCGAGCGCGTGGGCACAACCGGAGCGCTCGCGTTTGGCGAGCGCCGGGAGGATCACGAG
>JABSQW010000061.1 GCA_013215605.1 Myxococcales bacterium | reverse complement strand
AAGCAACACGGCTTTCTGCGCAATCTCGGCAGCGCGCTCAACGACCGGCTCGCAACCTGGATGCTCGGCAAGCCGCGGGATCTCTATCTCTCGAGCTTCAAGGTTCTCAACCGCTTCCTCGTCGATGAGGTCACGACCTATTCGGGTGCGTTTCCGTACATCGACGGGCTGATCCTTCGGGCGACCGAGAACATCGGACAGCTCGATGTCGAGCACCGCGCGCGCGAGGAGTCGCAGTCGGGCTACACGCTCCGCAAGCTCTTCGTACTCTGGCTCAACGCATTCCTCAACTTCTCCATCACTCCGCTCAGGGTGTCGGCGCTGCTCGGCGCGGTGACTTCGCTGCTCTCCCTCTTCCTGCTCGTCCTGATCGTGATCGACAAGCTCTACATCAATCCCGGGGTGACGATCGGCATTCCCACCGTGCTCCTCACCGTGGTGTTCTTCGCCGGTGTGCAGCTCGTGATCCTCGGTGCCATCGGTGAGTACCTCGGGCGGCTCTTCCTCGACCACTCGAAGAGCCCTCAGTTCGTGGTGCGCTACGTGACGCGCGGTGGGCGGCGCGATGGTTGATTTCGACGCCGGTGAACGTCTGCGGGCCAGCGGCGGAATGGGTTTCATCGGCAGCCGGCTCGCCTGCCCCCGCGAGCGCATCGCCCGGGCGGCTCCGTCCGCCCGGTGATCCCCTTCTACGACGGGCGACGCGTCCTGGCGGACCGGCGCGACGAGTTGCTCGGGGCCGTCGCGCGGGTGATCGACTCCGGGGTACTGATCCTCGGGCCGGAGGTCGAGGCCTTCGAGGCGGAATTCGCGGCCCGGGTCGGAACTCGCGAGGGAGTGGGGGTGGCGTCCGGCACGGATGCGCTTCTCCTCGCGCTGCGCGCGTTGGACGTGGGGCCGGGTGACGAGGTGATCACCGTCAGCAATGCGGGGGTCCCGACGATCGCGGCGATTCGCCTGGTCGGCGCCGTGCCGCGCTTCGTCGACGTCGATTCCGATCGGCTGCTCCTCGAGCCGACGGGGCTCGAAGCGGCGCTCAACGAGCGGACTCGCGCGGTCATCCCGGTACACCTCTACGGTCAGGCGGTCGACCTCGATCCGGTCCTCGCCTTTGCGCGCGCCCACGACCTCCGCGTGATCGAGGACTGCGCGCAGGCGCTCGGAGCGCGGCCGGGCGGGCGGCAGGTCGGAGGGCGCGGCGACGCCGGGTGCTTTTCCTTCTACCCGACCAAGAACCTCGGCGGCCTCGGCGACGCGGGCTTCGTCGCGACCGACGATGCGGCGGTCGCCGAGCGCGTGCGCGCGCTTCGCATGTACGGTTTCGACGCCGCGCGACGCGCCCGCATCGAGGGGCTCAACAGTCGACTCGACGAGGTGCAGGCTGCCGTCCTGCGCGTCCGGCTCCCGCATCTGGAAGCCGAGCTCGAGGAGCGACGCGCGCTCGCACAGCGCTACCGGGAGGGGTTGCAGGGCACCCCGCACCGGACGCTCTCAGGTACCGGCGACGACGCGCACGCTCATCATCTGATGGTCGTCCTGTCGCCGGACCGCGAGCGCAGTCGCGCCGCGCTCGACGCCGCCGCCATCGGCTCCGCGGTTCACTATCCCGTCCCGGTCCACCGCATGGAGGCTTACGCATTCCTTGGGCTGGCAGAGGGCACGCTCCCCGCGACCGAGCAGGCGTGTCGCAGCGTGCTCTCGCTTCCGCTCCACCCGGGGCTCGAACCCGCTGACATCGACCGGGTGATCGACGTATTGAACGGCGCCTTCGCCTAGCTCCAATAGGGCAGGGCCGCCGCGTAGACGCGCCGCGCAAATTCCGGCAGCGGCAGGCGTCGCAGCTCGGCGGAGAGGATCTCGACGCTCACCGGTCCCGAGTAGCCCTTGTCGCGCAGCGTCTTCGCGAAGCGGGAGAGGTCGAAGACACCGTCGCCCGGAAGAACGCGGCGCTCTGTGGTCTCTTCCATGAGGTCGTCGCCCAGGAGCGGCGGGTGGTCGTCGAACTGCGGGTAGGCGAGCTCGTCGAGCGTGAGGGCGTCGAGGTCCGACCAGTCGTCGGGCCCGTGGAAGAAGTGCCACGTGTCGACGACGATGGCGGCACCGGGAACCTCGGTGGCGTCGAGGAGCGCGCGCGTCTTCGCGATGCTGCACAGCGGCAGGAACGGCAGGAACTCGACGGCCAGCCGCGCGCCCAGCCCGGCGAGCATCTCCCCGGCGCGCCGGAAGTTCGCGAGGGCAGCTGGCGACACTTCGCCGGAGAGCCCGCACTGCACCCAGGGTGGACGCAGAGCGTCCACGAGCTCTCCGAGCCGCTCTGCGTCGGCGAGGGTCTGGCGCTCGTCGTCGGTGACGACGAGTGGCTGCAGCTCGAAGCACTTCACGCCGCGCGCGTCGAGGCCGCGGGCGAGCTCTTCGAGCGTGCCGCCGCGCTCGCAGTGCTGATCGATCGACGGCCGGTCGATCCCCATCCAGGAAAAGCCAGCGTCGGCGGCGGCCTCGATCTGGGCGGGCAGATCGGCGATCTGGTCCGCGATGAACGGCGAGCGGTTGATGGACTCATAGCAGAGCTCGTTCACGCGTGGACGATCACCCGCCCCGGGAGCGACTGTCAAGGCGGCGTGGTGGGCGGCCGTCGTCACGCTACGCTCATCGCGCAGGAGGGAGCCTTGGGAGCCGGAGCTGCCGGAGTCGTCGTCGAGCCGCTGACCGCCACCATCGGCGCCACCTTGAGCGGTGTCGATCTGCGCGAGCCCCTCGGCCAGGATGACGTGGCGGCGATCCAGCAGGCGCTGCTCGACCACCTGGTCATCTTCTTTCGCGGCCAGGACATCACGCCCGAGCAGCAGCTCCACTTCGCCGCGCAGTTCGGCGAGATCAGCGTTCCACCGTTCGCCCCGAAGTACGGCGACAATCCAGAGCTGATGGTCCTCGACCAGGTATCGCCAGAAGGCGAGGGCGCCGACCGGTGGCACAGCGACAATACCTTCGCCCCCGAGCCGCCGATGGGATCGATCCTGAAGGCAGTACACCTGCCGGGCGTCGGTGGCGACACCTGCTTTGCGAGCATGTACGCCGCCTTCGAGGCGCTGTCACCCGCGATGCAGGAGTTCGTCGGCAGCCTCACGGCGGTGCACGACATCACCCTGCCCCTGCAGAAGGGCATTCGCGCCGGTCATACGGACCTGGACCTCGCGGAGATGCAGGCGAAGTGGCCGCCCGTGACTCACCCCGTCGCGCGCACCCACCCGGAGACGGGACGCAAGGCGCTCTTCGTGAACGGGAATTCGACGACCCAGATCGTCGGCCTCAGTCGAGCCGAGAACGACGTTCTGTTGCCGTTCCTCTTCGAGCACGTGAGCTCGCCAGCGTTCCAGTGTCGCTTCCAGTGGGACACGAACTCGATCGCGTTCTGGGACAACCGCTCGGTCCAGCACTACGCCGTGCCCGACTACNCGGAGCGGCGGGTGATGAACCGGGTGACCCTCGCCGGGGATCGCCCGTACTAGGAGCTTCCTGGAGGTTCTGCGGGGGAGCGGAGCCCGAGCTCGGTCGCGATGGCGCCGGCGAGAAGCTGATTGCCCGCGTTGGTGAGGTGGGTGGCGTCGGTGTAGAGAGCGTCGACGTCGAGACCCTCGGCGCTCACGAGTGCGTGGAAGTCGACGGTAGGGCGACCGAGCTGCCGGGCGGCTTGGCGAAACCAGCGGAGCGGAGCGTTCTCGACCTGGAAGTCGCCCTTGAAGGGCACCAGTGCGAGGGCGAGTCGGGCGCCGTGCTCGCGGGTGAGCCGGTCGATGGCCTGCAGTACCGCTCCGGTGAGACGCAGCGCCTCCGATCCCGTGTACGCCTCGCGTCCCGCGAGGTCGTCGCTCCAGTCGCGGAAGGCCGGCCAGCTGCGGCGCAGCCCCGTGAGCAGCTCGCTGCGGGACATCAGGTTGCGGAGCGAGTAGCGAGAGATCGGCGCCTGGGTCTCGACGAGTCGCCCGTTCTCGAGCGCGAACAGCGGCTTGCTCTTCCCCCAGCTCTCGTTCGCCACCGTCTCGCCGAGGTCGTTGCCGGTGAAGATCACCAGGACGACCCAGCGGACCTCTCCCAGCGCGCCGATGTGCTCGCCGAGCCATGCGTACGTCTGGTCGAGCCCGTAGCCGGACACGGCGAGGTTCTGCACCTGGAGGTTTCGATCGCGGACGATCGCGGCGAGGTGGTGGCTGACGGTCTGGTCGTCGCGCACCCCGTAGCCGAACGCCACGGAGTCTCCGGCGATCGCGATCACCGGCGTGCCGGGCACGCTTTCCGGCGAGCGGAAGCCGCGGGCGTTCGACGTGACGCCGCCCCACTCGTCGACATGGCGCGACGGGATCGGGCGCCAGCCCAGGCGCGCGTCGAAGTGCGTGTTGACGTCGTGCCAGCGCTCGCTCTTGCGCAGGGATACGAAGTACCACGCCTCGGTGGCCGCGATGCCGAGCGTGAGGCTGACGATCCCGGCGACGAGAAACAGCAGGGCGTTCTGGAGCAGGGTCGGTTTCGCCCCGTCGCGTTCGCTCATCGCGGGGAACCGCCGGCGGAAGCGGCTTCGCTACCCTCCGCGCGAATGTTCACGGTGCCGGGAAGATGAGTGCGGCGCACTCCAGCGGAGGCGCGCTGCGAGAATTTTCGGACTCGCGCCGGAATGTCGTGCTCCTCGCACTCGTACTCGCCGCCAGTGCCGGCCTCGTCGCACCGCATCTGTTCCATCCGCTCTGGCAGGACGAGGTCAAGACCCTCGAGCTGTTCTCGCGCGGCGGCTTCTGGCATCCGTTCCAAGTCTATCCATTTCCCAACAACCACGTGCTATCCAGCGCGCTCCTCGCGGTGTGGGGAGACCTCGCCGGTGGCGCCGAAGCCGGCGTGGCTTGGCTGCGCGGTCTGCCGGCGGCGATGTTTCTCGCCGCGGCGGGGCTTCTCGCCGTCGCGACGTCGCGCATCGGCGGGGGGCGGGCGGGGATCCTGGCGGCAGCGCTGTTCGCGTCCTCACACGTCTCGCTCTCGTTCGCGTCGGAGCTTCGAGGCTACGGTCTCTCGTGGCTGCCCGTGGTGGTGGCATTCGCGTCCGTTCCCGGCCTTCTCGAGCGTGGCGGCGCGTCGCGGGCCGCAGCGTACGCGATTGCGACGGCGGCGAGTGTGGCGATCCTGCCCACGAACCTCTTGCTGGTCGCCGTCTTTGGGGCGTGGGCGCTCGCGACGTCGTGGGCCGAGGGGCACCTCGGAGATCCCGAGAGGCGCAGGCGGCTGGCGTTCCTGTTCCTGGCGCCGCTGTCCGGCGGACTCGCCTACGTTGCGATCTGGCGCCAGCTGCTCGCCAACGCCGGCCGCGATCTCGGGAGCTGGACGCTGGTCTCCATCGCCGGGCACTGGCTCTGGGCGACGCTGGTCGACTTCGCGTGGCTGGTCCCCGTGATGCTGTGGGGTGCGGTCGTCGTCCGACGCACGATTCGCGCGGGTGCAGTGGACGCAGGGCCCGCGCGTGCCACCGCGATCTTCTGCGCGTGCGTCGCGATCGTACCGGCGCTGGCGTTCGTGCTGCTTCCCAACATCCCCTACGCGCGCAATCTCGTGCCCGTACTGCCGCTCTGGTACGCGGCGCTCGCGTTGCTCTTCGACGCGGCTTGGGCGACGGCGTGGCGCCGCGCGCCGCGCTTCGAGTTGTTGGGATTTGGCGTGCTCGTTGCCCTGCTGTTCGGCATCGCCGGTTTCCGCGAGGCGGCGGGTGCGGGCTATGTGGACCGCTATCCCGGGCGACGCCACGCCCTCGTGCAGGACCTCTACGACCAGTACTACCACCACGAGTACCGGCCCGCCGAGATCGCGGAGGGCGTGCTGGCTCGCATGCGCACTCATCCTTCCGCGCTCTTCCTCACGGACCACAACGGCCTCTGGGTCATCGGCTCGGAGGTAGAGCGCCGAGCCGGGCGCGCGTCGCGCTCGCGCCTCGTACACTTCCGCGATGGATCGCTGCAGCTTCGGGAGCGCTCGAACGACGCTCCGATCTTTCTCGTGGGACACAGCGTCGAGCGCGCTCGAGAGATGACGCGCCTCCACGGCCTGCCAGAAGCCCGTGCGGCGGACCTCGTGGAAACATCGGGGTTCTTTGCCATATTCGAGTCGGGCGCGGAAAACAGCGGCGGCGCTTCGAAAAGGTAGGTGCGATGGATCGCTGGTTGCGGATGACGCTGCTGCTGGTCACGTTCTCCGAGGGCCTGATCGCGCAGTGGGCCTCTCTGGCGTTTCGTGGCGAGGGGATGAGCGTCGTCGCGTGGGTCGCCGTTCTCGCCGTTCTCGCCGCCGTGAACGTTCTCGCATTTCCCGCGGCTCGCGCGCGGCTGCGGGCGCGAGGCGTCTCGCGTTTCATGAGTCGCGGCTGGCTCCTCTTCAGCGTCGCGGCGCTCCTCGCCGGTACGCTGCTCGCAGCGGCGTTCGCGCTCAGCAGCGTGC
>JABSQW010000608.1 GCA_013215605.1 Myxococcales bacterium | reverse complement strand
TTCCCTTTCTTCGCCTTCTTATCTTTGCGCTTTTCCTTCAAAGTTTTCTCTGGCTTTCTCTTGCTTGATTTCTGGGTGTCTTTTCCCTTGGCCGCTGACGGGCCTCCGCCATCTCTAGAGAGCCGCTGTATTCCCTCTTTTGGCGTCCCCTACATGCCCAAGTGTCTAGAATAGGCCTTTGAAATTCCTATCCGCCCACGGACACCACTCTGACGAGGGATGGAACCCGGATGAAAGCACTGATGATCGGCGGCACCGGACCCACCGGGCCGTACGTTGTGAATGGCCTGCTTGAGCGCGGCTTCGAAGTTGAGATGCTCCACAGTGGTCGCAACGAAGTCCCCGAGATTCCCGATGGGGTTGTCCACATCCACACGGATGCGTACGACCCCGCGAAGTTCGCCGCGGCCGTCGAAGGCAAGACCTATGACGTCTGTGTCGCCTCGTACGGACGCTTGCGCGCAATTGCCGAAATTCTGGCGGGTCGTGTTGGACGTTTCATCTCTGTTGGCGGTCTGCCCGCGCTGCGCGGATACATGAACCCCTTCGCTTTCGAACCGCACGGCATGCCGGTGCCGACGCCAGTCGACGGGCCTCTCGTTCTCGACGAAGCCCTCGACACGAAGGGCTATCGCATCGTGCTGACGGAGCAGGCTGTCCTCGAACATCAGCCCGAGGCTTCGCACTTCCGGTATCCCTTCGTGTACGGGCCGCGACAACCGGTGCCGCGCGAATGGATGATCGTGCGGCGCATCCTCGACAAGCGTCCGCATATCATTCTCCCTGACGGCGGCCTGACGCTTCACCACTTTGGCTATGCGGAGAACCTCGCCCACGCGATCCTGCTCTCGATCGACCGACCGGAGAATTGCAAAGGCCAGATCTACAACGCGGCGGACAGTGAAGTGCTGACGTTGCGCAAGGTGGTTGAACTTCTTTCGAAAAGCCTGGATCACGAGTGGGAGATCATCGACATGCCGTGGGAACTCGCTGTTCCCTCGCGTCCGCTCGTCACGCAGCCACTCACGACGCATCGCGTGATGGACACGACGAAGATGGAGCGCGACTTCGGGTACGTCGACCTCGTCCCGCCCGCCGAGGCTCTGGCGCTGACGGCGAAGTGGCTGGTCGAGAATCCGCTCTCCGAGAATCAGGCCTCACTGCTGCAGGATCCCTTTGACTACGCGGGGGAGGATGAGCTGATTGCGTGGTGGAAGAAGGCGACCGCCAACCCGCCGGAGATCGCGTGGACGAGCGAACCGGGCTACGGGATGGCCTACAGCGGCCCGGGCGGCCGCGCGCGCACGCAAGCCACATTCGAGTAGGGGGGTCGTGTGCGCTTGAACTAGAAGCCGGGCACCCGGCGGATGAATTCGCCGCCATTCCATTCGTTCGTTGCCTGGTGGATGCGGACGAACGAAGCTTCGACCGGATCCGTGAGTTCGATCAACTCTGCGGTCGTCCCAGGCGTGGCGCCTGTCTTCAGGTACGCGAAGCGCACGCTTCCGCCTAACGACCCGCTTTGGCCGATCTCGTATCCCGCGTCCGTGGCCTTCTGGAGCTGTTCGTCGTAGTTGCGACGAAAAATTCCGAGATGGTGTTGGCCGTATTGCCCGGCGTCGATCGAATCCTTGTACATCGATGGAGCGTCGTTGTGCTGCTGCACGAGTTCGATCTGTGTTCGTCCCGAGTAGCTGAGCGCGAGGCCCGTATTGGGTTCCTAATTGACAGAACCTCTAGGATAGGAACTTGCA
>JABSQW010000607.1 GCA_013215605.1 Myxococcales bacterium | reverse complement strand
TTTGTGAAAAGCTGAGTGAATAGATAGAGATCGCGTTGGGATTGGCTCAAGATCCAAGATCACCGGAGCTTGGTCCACGATGGAATCTTCGACGATTTATCGTCGACTCACATCGGGACTAACCACCGTGGGACTGGTGGGTGGGGCTCACGGATCACTCCCCCGTGCTATGACACTCCTAGCGATGAAGTCGCGGGGGCGCCGGCTCAGCGGGTGACGAGGCCGCGAGACTGTGGCCTGCCCAGGAGGTGCACACGAACCATGAGTCTGTCTGCCGGGGGTTGCCCGGCGACGGCAGGGGACATACGGCGCGGATGGGACCAGCGCATCATACGGAGAGGGAGAGAGAGAGAGAGAGAGAGAGAGAGAGAGAGAGTGACTGAAAAACAAACAGTGTAAAACTGAGTGAATAATAATAAGTCACTCAAATCATGACGACGTGAGGTAGCGAGCGTCAGTAAGGCGTAGGATCACAGCCAGACCGGTATCTCGAGCCACGACACAGTGAGAGAGACAGAGAAACCATGTCGACCGATTCCAATCGGTCGGCAATCGCATGGCACGAAGCGTGCCGATGCCGAAAGGAAGGGCGGGCACGACAGAGGGTGGGTGACAAATAAATAATAAACCGAGGAAAACCTCGGTAGCTCAATCTATCTTCGCCTCCCGCTTTGCACAAATAAAGGGGAGACAAAGTAACAAGAGCAATTTGTGAAAGCTGAGTGAATAGATAGATAGTTCGCGTTGGGATTGGCTCATGATCCAAGATCACCGGAGCTTGGTCCTCGATGGAATCTTCGACAATTTGTCGTCGACTCACATCGGGACTAACCACCGTCCCAATGGAGCGGATCATGGCCGAAGGCTGCCTAATAATAAACGGCGAACCTCCCAACGCGAAGACTAACAAAAAAAGAGGCGTTTATTATTATTAATAAATACGCACACTCAGTTCACTTGCACCACGGAGCTTGCATGCTCTACGTGGGCAGCGAACCGCGGATCCCGCTCCCACGCGCGGTCCGCTATCAAATCAGCGTCGTCGTCGCGTCGTCGCTCGAGATCGCGATCGAGTGATTGGCCCGGATGCGTTTCGGGGAATGGCATCGATCGCGCGCTGTCGGATCTCGTCGCGCTCGAAGATCGGGCGGCAGTGCGACGCAGACGACGACGCCTCGTCAGTGGCGAACGACTCGGCGATCGATTCGAGTCGCGCTCGATTCGGAGTCGGGATCATCGAGATCCTCGAGGATCGCATTTGTCGCCCTGCTCGCTGTCGCGGTGCGTAGCAGGACGATGAGTCGTCGTCGAAGCTCGACAGCGAAGCTCCCGCCGGCGGCTCCCATGACGCCGAGGATCGCGAGCTCGCCGTATAAGAGCGGCGGCGGCGAGACGAGCTCGAAGACCCCAGGTTCGACGCATTGAACCGCGCGATATTTTGCTCGCTGAGTCGCGAGACGGTCGTCGGGTTCGCCGCGTTTCGAGCCGCATTCCGCTGCGCGATCATCGAGAGCGTCGAGCCAGCGAGCCCGAGGCGAGCGAGCGAGCAGCTGCTGAGGATGGCGAGCTCGGTGAGATCCAGTTTGACGTAACTGGTGTCCCAGGCGTCGCTCACCCAGCGCCCCCACCTTTTGATAAAATGTGGGTCGATCCCCGCCGCGCATTTATCGGTGCAGCTCCCGGCGCGCATCGAGTGCGGTTTGTATTGGGCGACGTCGAGGTGGAGGTCGCACAGCACATTCAGCTCGGCGATGGCGCACTGGATCTGGTGCTGGAAGCTGTGGCGAGGGAGCGCCGAGCCGTCCTCTCGGCGGAACAGAGGGCCGTCGCCATAGCGCCCGAATCGACGATCCCAATGCTCGACGAATTCGAGCATCAGATGGACGCCGCAGATCGACGATCGGTCGCCGCATTCGCAGAACACCGGGACGTGGGCGTCCCGCTCCCCATATTTATCCCCTTTGTGTTTGGGGAGGTCGAGGATGGCGGAGTGGCAGTGGCCGTCGTCGCCGCGCTGAAATGTCAGCTGCGACCGCTGGACGACGTGGGGTGAGTCCCTGCTCACTGAAGGGCAGCCCTCGCCGCCTCGCAGCCCCCACATGTAGTGGCTGACGAGGGTCACCCAGAAGAGGTAGCTGCTCCATTCGTCGGTGGGTTGGCCGCAGATCCCCTTACTCCGCAGTTTGAGGAGGTGCGCCATGCCCAGCGGCTTCCGCGGGTACGTTTTGGAGGGCCGCATCGACCGCAGTCCTCGCAGCGCCTTGTTCATGGCCGTCGGCCGCACGAAGACGACGCCAAATGAATCAAAGTAATGCCGCACCGCCGTCAGGATCGCCTGGCACACGCCGTGCGTCTTCGCAGTGAACCTGATGAGGTACGAAACGAACAGCGTCAGGTTCAGCGGCGAGCCGTCGAGATGGTGGACTCCGCGGCGGCGGCAGTACTCGAGCCAGAACTCGATGCGACGGAGGTACTGCTTCGCCGTCGCCTCCTTCACAGCGCAGTGGACCGCCCGGCGGTGCTGGGCGAGCAGTTCGGCCCTGAACTGTGGCCAACCAAATATTTGTGGTCAATGTGGCCAGCGAACTGCGCTGATTGCTGCAGTGCTAGTTTCAGCGCCACCAATGCCGTCAAATTTGTGTTTTTGATTGGTTGGCAGTTGGTGACGCCGAAGGGGTCGCCTAGGAATCTGCTGAGGCGGTCGGCGGTGACATTATCGTCGCCCGCTATGTGCTCCCACCACGGCTCGATGCCATTCCAATGGCAGATCCTCGAGATTTCGCGAATCAGGAGCTGCAGATCCGGCCGCTTCAGCGAGCTCCGCCCCTTAATCAGCATCCAAACGACGGGTTCGTTGTCGCAGTAGAACCCGACGTGGCGACCGCGCAGCTGCTCGACGTTGCATTTCAGCAACACATAGATCGCCGCCATCTCCATCCACATGATGTCGCAGTGATCGTGGAGGGAGACCGCGGTCCACCGGATCTGGAACCAGCGACATTTTGGTTGGTGGAGGTAGCCGCCGATCCCGCCGTGGACCCCCGCCGCGTCCGTGAAGGCGTTGAACTCGGTGTCGTCGGCTCTGCCGAGGATGTGACGCCACGGCACATTGTGACCCACGGAGTGGATCATGGCGTCCCGCATCAGCTCGATGTCGGAACGGAGGCGTCGGCGGAGGGGGAGAGTGTGGGACCAATTGATTGGTCGCCCTCTGAATGGCGCAAAGCATCGCGCCTCGACTCCTCGAGCGAATGCCGAGAGGACTTTGCAGTGCGCGGCGATGTGGCGGCATTTGCCGCAGAGCGAAAAAAGCTCCTTCATCCCGACTCGCCGTCGCTCCAGCAATTTGTTGGCGAACGCGACGTATTCGAGCGCCTTCTTCCGCGGAGTGCGGCAGCAGCGATTGACGACGTCGTACTCGACGCCCAGCATAATGTTGGTCGGCGCTGGCCGTCTGTCCTTCGAGGGCTGGGCGTTGAGGCCCAAATGCCGCAGCATGCGCTGTACCGCGTGGTACTGGGCGTGGATCGTGGCCTTCGTCGCGAATCCAAAGATGTCGTCGACGTAGGCCTTGATCAACGGGATCCGGACCACATTCCGATCCGCGATGATCTCGATCCCGGAGTCGGGCCCGAAATTCTTGAGATCGACCGAGTCGATCGGTACCTCGATGAAATTGAGGGCGGGCTCGTCCTGGAGCAGCGCCTTCACCACGTAGCTCATGAAAATGGTGAAAATGAGCGGGGCGCTGCTCAGCCCCATGGACAGCACCATGGGCACAAAGACGAGGCCCGCAAACTGGAATGCGAGCAGCCAGCACTGCTCCGGGCGGACCCGGCAATTATAATATCCCTCGTCCAGGTCCTTGACCCAGATCCAGCACTCCGGTCCGACGGCGAGCATCGTCGCGATGAGCTCCCTCACCTTAATATACTCGACCGAGGCTCGGGGCCCCTCCCGAATGATGTCGTTGAGGGAGAGGCCACCATCGTCGAGCTCTTTGGAGCAGTTGACGAGTGGCCGCGAGCTGCCGTCGTTGTGGAAACGCTGGAACACGGGGTTGACTCTGGCCCCGTGCTCAGCGAGGATGTGGTCGTCGGGGTGGAAGGGCCCGAGGATATGGCCCTTCTTAAACCACTTCAACAATTTCTCGCCGAATTTGATTTTTCCGGCGAGGTCGATGGGGGGATTGCGGCGGCAACGTCCCGCCGGGGGCGGTTCGGACATCGGAATTCCGATGTTTTCCCCAAATTCGTAGGCATCGAGCCATTCGATGACGCGGTGCTGATTGGGGAGATGGGAGAGGGCGGCGAGCCATCGGCGGCGGTTGATTGGTCGGGGAAAGTGGCGGCGGAGGGGCTGTCGCGACCGCAGCTCGTTGAGCAGCGACTGCCACCTTTTTTCGAGAGAGCATCTGCTCTATATATCAATTAATAATAATTAATAAGCCGCGTCACTTAGCGGGTACATAATAAAAACCCCACTTTCACTCAGCGCAGGGCGCCCTAGCCATCCATGGCCACGGTGTCACTATTTATAGTAACGCTGCTCATTGGGGGTGCCCTTCCCCTTTTTGCCGCCGCCGCCGCCGTCGCCCTTCTCCTTCTGCCAGCGGCCTTTGGCGCGCTTCTTCCGCGCCCAATTGGGCAGATCGACCCATTCGCAGGCGATCGCACCGTGGCTGCGCTCCGCGCACTCCCAGCAAACGTGGCGGAGCGCGCATTTGTGAGCGGCGCAGTCGACGCCGAAATTGAACTTCGGGCACGCTCCGGCGATGCGGCAGACGTTGTCGTTGCGCGCCGCCCGGTCGTTCAGCAGCTGGTCCTTCTCATTGAGGATCTGCTCGAGCATCGAGCGAGCGAGGCCCTTTCGGCAGGCCGTCCAATGGGCGACGAATGTGGTCCACATCGCCGCGGGCTGGACCAGCACCAAAATGCGGGCGACCTCGAGCAAATACGACGCGAAGTCGTTCTGCATTCGCAGCACTTGGTCGGGGTCCATCGCCACCGAGGCCGTATGGCGGAGGTGGTCGTCCATCAGAGCGACCATCGTCGAGACGGTGGAGGCGGCATCATGGCGCAGCTCCTTTTTCCCGGAGATGACGTCGGCGACGGTATCGCCGTTATGGCCCGGTCGCTTCAGCCGGTGCTGGATGGCCCGCTTCATGGCGAACGTCCGCGATCCGGTCTGAGTCATCAGGGCGACGCCGTTCGCCTCAAATGACTTGAAATTGCTGCTCGTCGAGTGGCCCGAGGATTGGCGGCTCTGGTAATCGATCACCGATCGAGTCATCGGCGAATTCGGGTGATACCGGTCGTTCCGGGCCAGGAACACTCGGAGCGCCGTCCGGTGGTCGAGGGCCGGGTCGTTGCGGCAGGCGTTGGCGGCGGCGGCGTGAACGGAGGTGAGCGGCTCCCGTCGCTGCGAGCGATTATGGGCGAGCCGGCGGTCTCCGAGGTACGCTCTCCGCCCCTAAGTTGAAAAAAATGTGTTTCTATAACAAACTAACTATTTTTGTTAACTTCAGGGTCTTCGACGGTCGCATTCGGATCGGGCGCGATCTCGTCGTCGGCATCGCGATTGAAACGGCGCCCGTTGCCGCCGCCCGCGTTCGTATTCCGCAGCCCGGCGCCGCCCAAATGGTATCCGAAGGGCCCGTAGACGTCGCGCGGGATGCCCTGCGGCGTCGGGTGCTCCGTCGAAATGTTGAAGGGGAGCGGGCGGAGCTGCCCATGGCCACCGCGTCCAAATCCACCGCGCCCCCTCGGGCCGCCATATCCACCGCGCATTCGGCGGTACGAAATGCCTCCGCCGCCGTATCCGCCGCGGGCGCCGTAGCGGCGGTTGTCGTTCCACCCGCTGTGGCCGTGGTGGCCGTCGTCGTAATACATTGGGTACCGCCCATTGTAATCGTCGCGGTGTCCATCGCCGTGGCGTCCGTCGCCATGGGAATTGCCGCCGCGATTTCCATCGCCGGGATATCCGTCGCCGCGGAGGTCGTATCCGTGGCCGCCGCTGCCGTCGAGGTGTTGGCCGCGGTCGGGGTCGTTCCCGTCGCCGACTCGGTGGCCCCCGGTATGTCCACCGCGGTTCTGTCCGCGGCCAGAGCTGGCCCCGAAATTCAGGTTCTGGCCATTCGCGGGATCGGCAGCGCCGTCGTTGCCGCCGTCGCCTCGGCCGTCGGGCCCGCCGTCATTTTGTGGGGCGAAGGTGACCCTCGCGGGCGGATTCGCATTCGAGCGATCCATTTGGTGGCCGCCCATGTTCGCGTCGCCAGTGTCGGTGCGGCGGCGCTGAGCCGGCGGAGGCACTCCGAGCTCCCTTCGTCGCGGCGTTTGCCCGGCGGTCTCCACGGCGTATCCTTCGCGGTATTTACTGCGAATGCCCGCCCACTGGACTTCGCTGAACAGGACGCGGGGAGTGAGCTCCCAGTCGCTCAGGAGGCCCACGTTGAGAGTGGCTTCGGGCCCGAGATTGTTGCCCAATCGAGCGAGCAGCGAATCCCATCGGCCCTTCAGAGATCGGAACTTGATCTCGATGATCTCCTCGTCGCGGAGCAGCGAGTCCGCCGGGTCGAGCAGGAGTTTGTCCCGCAGGTCCTTGGCCAGCTGCGCCACCGCCATCATGTCGTCGACCATTTGGGCGCGCCCTGCGGCGGTGAGGGCACCGACATGGGCTCCGCCGCACTGTTTGAGGACCATCGCCTGGACCTTATCGTGGTCCAACCAATGGGTCGCGTAATTCACCGGGATATGGAAAGGGAGCGGATTGCTGCGGGACCACGCTGTATTCTCCGCCATCGGGAAATCGAAGCGGGCACCGGCCCACTTATCCCAGGCTCTGAGGGACAGCCACTTATCCTCTTTTTGCAGCATGAGATCTGCTGACCGCGCGGAATCGGGTGGGTCTTGAACGGGCGCCGTGGCCGAAGGATCTGGCGCCGGTCGAAGGGCGGCATCGGTTGCCGCTGTCTCGGTCGTCGAGGTCGCGTCCGCCATCGAGGAGCGCGGCTGCTTTATATGTTGATGTCCTGTTGCTTTGTTTACTATTTATTCTCTTTGTAGCTGCACGAATGGCTGCAGTCAGCAGTAGCAGTGACAATAATAAATAAACCAAGGAAAACCTCGGTAGCTCAATCTATCTTCGCCTCCCGCTTTGCACAAATAAAGGGGAGACAAAGTAACAAGAGCAAATCAATCACTTTGATGCTCTCAACAAAGTCGATTGCAGAATATCTGAGGAAGGGGAATGCGTACACTTTTTTGTTGATCGCAAAGAGCAAACAAACAGTGGATACCCCCAACACGAACCAGCTTTTGTCGAATGCAATTTCGTCGAGATATAGTTGTGAGGCGGTGATGAATTTCTCATTCTGCATCCACTGTGGCTGCGAATTCGGCGATCGCATCGAAAATAAATTTCCCTGCAGCAACAGCACTGTGTTGTTGGGTGACGGGGGAACGAGATGCGGCGGGATCTCCCCAGATAACCGGTTGTTA
>JABSQW010000606.1 GCA_013215605.1 Myxococcales bacterium | reverse complement strand
CTTTGATGCGCGTTTCATGCCTTCGCCTCTACGCGCGCCGCCCTGACGGCCGGGCTGCGTCCTTCGGCCTTGCCCACCCGCGCGAAGCCCTCGCCGAACGGCTCGTCGCGCCTGCGTAGGGTTTCCTTGAGACCGTGCTCCTTGACGCTGCGCCCGTAGTTGCGGACCGCCTGGGAACGATGCGCACGCGCATCGTTTTCCCCTGCCAGCCTCTGAAGGGTCTGGGCGCCCATCAGCTCGAGCGCGAGATTGGTGATGCGCTTGTTGGCAGCCAGGAGGTCCGGGTCGATCACGCTGAACCGGTCGGCCAGGCCCTCCACCTCGTCCTCTAGAACGTCCGCCGGCACGGCCTTCAGGACCAGGCCGATCTTCTCTGCATCGGCCCCCGTCACGGAGTCGCCCGTGAGCTGGAGCCGCTTCGCCCACTGCGGCCCACAGTGGTACATCCAGAGATTGTTGGGCAGAGCGCCCATGGCGCGAGCCGCCGGGAAGCCGATTCGGGCATCGTCCGCTGCGATCACGATGTCGCACGCCATGGCCAGATCGGTCCCCCCGGCGAGGCAGTTCCCGTGGACCTGCGCGATCGACGGCTTGTGCATCTCCCAGAGCGCGCGGATGCGCCGGTTGCCTCGCTCGATCAGCCAGATGTCGTCGTCGTGGGTGCGGCCGGTTCGATATCCGGAGCGCTTCGTTCCTCCGAGCGCGGTGAGGTCGTAGCCCGAGCAGAACGAGGCTCCCTCCCCCCTCAACACCACGCAGTGCACGGCGCAATCGTCGTCCGCCTCCCAGAGCGCGTGTTCCAGCTCCTCGAGGAGGCGCGGCGTCATCGCGTTGTGCTTGTCGGGGCGCGCAAGGGTGATGCGCGCCCGACCGTCCTCGACTTCGTACCGGATTTCTTCGTAGTCCATCTTGCCGTCGACGCCCATGCTCTCCTCCGGTGCTAACGCGGCACCCACCTATGCGGCTTGGCTCACCCGATATCGAAGGGGGAGCTTTTTCAGACCCACCACGAAACTGGACTGGATCCGCTCTGGCTCTCCAGCGAGTTCGAGAGAGTCGATTCGGCCGACGAGCTCGTGCAGCATCGCTCGCTGTGACTCGCGTGCCAGGTGGGAGCCAAGACAGAAGTGTTCGCCGATTCCAAACCCGAGATGTGGATTCGGGCGACGGTCGACTCGGAAAGCGAACGGGTCTTCGAAGATCGACTCATCGCGGTTCGCCGAACCGTAGAACATCACGAGGTTGTCGCCCTTGCAGAGCTTCTGGTCGTGGAAGTCGAGATCCTTTGCCACCACCCGCTTCATGTAGTTGACGGGTGAGGTCCAACGCACGATCTCCTCGACGGCACTGGGGATCAGCTCCGGATTGCGCTTGAGCTTCTCGAACTCGCCGGGGTTCTGCGCCAGGGTGCAGATGCCGCCGGCCAGTGCGTTCTTGGTGGTGTCGTGTCCGGCCGAGAACGTGATCAGGAAGTAGCCGAGGGTCTCCATCATGCCCATCAGCTCGCCGTTCACCTGACCGTTGGCGAGCAGGCTCGCCAGATCGTCGCGCGGGTTCGCGCGCCGATCCGCGATGATCGAGCTGAACATCATGAACAGATCCTTCGCCAGCTCGTCGAAGGCCTGGACTCGGTCCTCGCCCTCGCGCTGAAGGTCTGGATCGTCCCCCGCGAAGAGCTCGTTGGTGAGCCTGAGGATCTGGGGCTCCTGCTCTCTGGGTACACCGAGGATGGTGGAGAGAACCCGAAGCGGATGCGCAGCGGCGATCTCGGTGGCGAACTCGCACTCGCCTTCACCCCCGCGGGCCCTTTCTACCAGGCGGCCCACCAGATTGCGCGCGCTCTCCTTCACGATGGCGTCGGCACCGTGGATGGCTCGCGGCGTGAACCAGGGGGACGCGACCTTGCGGAACTCGCGATGCTCGGGAGGGTCCATCCCGATGATGGAGCGCATCTCACCGAAGCTCTGGTCTTTGTTGAGCGTGATCTTCTGCTCGTCGCTCTCCAACACGATGCCGAAACGACTCAAGAAGAGGTCGGGCTGCTTGGAGATCTCGCAGATGTGCTCGTAGCGCACAACGGGATAGAAGGAGTCGAAGCCGGGAGGCTCGCAGAAATGCAGTCGATTCGATCGGCGTAGCTCGCTCCACTGATCATGGGGGATGCCGCGCTCCCCGTAGGCGCGCGGTGAGATCAGCTCGAGTCCGTTGATGTCGGTCACTTGGTTTCTCCGTCGCTCAGAGGGGTCGTCGTTCGTTGAGCGCCGTCACGTTGGAGTAGAGGATCTTTGCCTGATCCGCGGCCGGGATCCCTTCTACCTCCTCGAGGATGTCTCGAGGTTGCGCGAGCCCCTCCATGTGGGGCCAGTCCGAGCCGACGATCACACGGTCGGCGCCCATGTGCTCGATCACCTCCGCGATGTCGTCCTCCCAGAAGGGGTTGATCCAGACGTGTTCCCGGAAGCTATCGGCCGGATCGTCCTTGAAGTAGTCGCGGACGCGCTCCTTGGTGCGATCAAAGGTGCGCAGCAGGTCGCCCAGGAACTCGGAGCCGTTCTCGACGCATGCGACCCGCAGGTTGGGGAAGCGTTCGAACAGCCGGTCGAACACCAGGCTGGCGAGGAAGTCGTTGGTGTTTCGAGCGCGGTGGAAGTTGCTGATGCTTGGCCGCGGTCCCACGCTGAGGGGGTCGATGCTCTTAGTGTCGTAGCCGTTGCTATCGTGCCGCGTGGCCCCGATGTGCGTCACCACGGTGATGCCAGCCTCGTTCACCCGGGCCCAGAACGGATCGAAGTCTTTGTGGCCTGGATTGCGCGGTCCGTTTCGCGTGAAGACGGCGCTGGGGCGCATCACCAGGATGCGCGCATCGCGTTCAAGCGCCCACTCGAGCTGAGAGCATGCCCAGTCGACGTCGGCCAGCGTGATGTACGGCGAGGTGAAGATGCGGCCCTTGTAGTTGAGCCCCCAGTCCTCGTCCAGCCACTGGTTGAAGGCGGCGAACGTGGTGCACAGCGCATGCACGTCTTTCTTCAGCGGCTCCTCGTAGAGAACGCCCAGAGTGGGGAAGAGCCACGCGCCGTCGAGGTCCTGCTCGTCCATCCGCGCGATCCGCGCGTCGCGGTCCATGTACTCGGGCGGCATTGACTCGAGCGAGGAGCGGATCAGCTCGACGCTGGTCATGCCGCGCGGATTGCCGCGGAAGAGCTCGCGCAGGACGCCCGGCTTGGAGATGGGATTGAAGGTGGGATTTCCGGAGCGATCGATCTTGCCGCCGACCACCTGGTACTTCCGCCCACCCGCGAGTTCGACCCACTCGACGCAGCGCGACTGCATGCGTCGGGGCACGTGACGGGTGAAGGCGTCGTGCGCCTCGTAGTAGTGGTTGTCGGCGTCGAAGAACGGTCCCTGGTAGATCGCCATGCCATTTCCTCCTGCGGTCCGTCAGCCCGTGACGCGAAAGAGCACGCCGGTGGTCGAGCGCGCTTGCGCGCAGATAACTAGTATCATAGATAACCGAGGAGGAATCCAGTGAAGGAAATCGAGATCCACGCACGGGGCATGACCTTTCAGGCCCTGGCCGAGGG
>JABSQW010000605.1 GCA_013215605.1 Myxococcales bacterium | reverse complement strand
TCCTCAGATACATGCCTATCCCGGAGGTTGCGTCGAGATGTGGCGAGTCGGTCACGGAGTTCTCGAAGACCTTCAGAGGTTGGGAGCTAGCGGCCGCTCCCGTCGCTGACGTCTACCAGCGTCTCCATGACGCGGACCCCGGCGTCATGATCGTCGACAAGAGCCCGCCGTATTGCACGCGGCTCGAGACCCTCGAGAGGATTGGCGAGCAGTTCCCGAACTCGACGTTCGTTCACCTCGTCCGAAGTCCTCACGACGTCATCCGCTCGTATGTGCGGATGCAGTTCCACAGAGCGGACGGAGGACTATTCAACCCAGGTCGAAACCCCTACCACATGGGCGAAGCAATCTGGTTCGCCTGCAACGCAAACACGGAAGCATTCCTGGGTTCAATACCCGCGAATCGGAAGTGCGTGATTCGATTCGAAGACCTGACCGCGGAACCAGCTTGCTCGCTGCGAACGATCTGTCAGTTGCTAGAGCGAGAGTTCCAACCTCGCATGGCCGACCCCTACGCAACGCCAGGAGCTGTTGCGGTCGGAGCGGGCGACCTGCATGTCAATCTCCTCAAGAGGGTCGAGCATCGAACGGCCAGCGCCCCCTTCTACCAACTCGGAAGCAGGTGCCAAGAACTGGCCACCCGGTTCGGGTACTGAGTTGGCGATCCATCCGGGCGCAAGCCCGCCGTCTAACAAGCGGTTGCAACTGCCGCCCAACAGCTCGCTCCAATCGATCCGTGGTACCGTTCTGGCGGCGGGCGCCGTTCCTCAACGTTGACGGTCAGCGCTGTTGGGCGCAGCTGAACCGCATATCCGTTAGGCGGAGAACGTGGTCAATGAAGCGTAGGCGAGCAACAGCTCTGGCACTCGTGGTCCTCGCGAGCACTTCGGTAGGTTGCTCCCCCGTCGGCCTGGTCCTGGCTTGTCTGATTCCCCAGCCTTCCCCACGGTGGCACGTCTGGTTCGAGGCAGAGGGGCTTGCGGTCACAGATTCGAGAGCTGAAGTAGACTCGGATCTGAGACTATCGAAGGACATCAGTCTCCCTCTGCCGGTGAGCTACGTTGCCCGGCGGGACTCATATGAGTTCTTGTTATCCACGCCCCTGACCTATCGTCCAGTGATTAGTGTCGAGGCGAAAGGACCGGATGGCAGTATCCGGTCCTTGAAGGGGCGTGAAATCAGTTGGCATACCATGGCCCCGCCCGGGCGGTACGACGTGAGACTTCGGGTGCCGAAAGATCTCATCCCGCTCTCCGGGTCCATTGATGTATCCGTGCTCGACGACGCAGACGCTCAGCTCGGAACTGAACGACTGAACTGGAAAATCGCCAAGTATGGAACTTCTTGGGAGAGGGACTGTCTGTGATGCCGCCCGCTACCTAGCTCCAACTCCGAAGCGCAAATACTCACTCGCCACGGTTCGCAGTCGGGTAGCCATCCGCCGCCCAACAAGAGCTTGCAGTCGGACTGGGCAACAGCTTGGCGTTACGACCTTTGGTAGAGTTTGGCATCATTCATCTGAGCTGTAGCGAGCCGGTCAGCCTGTTGTCCAGCCGCTGAAGCTCAATCCGTTAGGCGGCTTGCCGCGATCGGCCTGGAGATCCGAGATTCAGAGACCGGCCGCTGGATCATGTGAGAGGACAAGGGTCCAACCATGCTAGAGCATCGTTCATGAGAGGCCTCAAGATCGCCTTGCCCGCCATTCTGGCACTCGTACTGGTCGTGGTGGTGGTCGCCCCCATTGGACCGATGCCAGGAATCTTCATCGGCGGTACTCCGACGAAGGCGCCGGAGAAGTGGGGCGACACCTCCAGCGTAGACGAGGTCATGCTCAGGGTGCCCGGCGTGCTTCCGCGGGTGGTCATCATCTGGGTTGTCGAACACGGCGGCCAGCTCCATGTGGTCGGAAGTAGGAGCAGCGGCTGGGTGAAGATGATCGGTTCCGGATCACCAGTAGACATGCGAATAGACGACAGCACCTACTCTCTGAACGCATCTCCGGTGGCCGAAGGTCGGCAACAGATCTTGGAAGCCTACGTTGCGAAATACCAAGCGGAGTACCCCGACATAGTGGCCGGGATCCCGTCCATCGATGAGGCGGCCGACCTCTTCGCTGTCGTTCGCTTGGATCGCTCCTAGACGCGTTCCACGCATCGAGCCACGGCATGAAGCCGGTCGTTCGAGGAACGCCGCACAACAAGGCGCTGCAGCTGACGGCCAACAGCGCGTTCCAATCGAGGTCTGGTAGCATTCTGCCAATGAATTCGGGTGCCTCAGCGACCGTCGGCGGCGCTGTTGCCCACAGCTAAGCGCCCAGTCCGTTAGGCGGCGGTCCTACGAACGAGATTACACCCGAACGCGCAATCGTCATCTTCGGTGTGCTCGCCCTATTGGGGGGCATCCCGATCGGTGTGCAAGGACTGAGGCGCCGCGGGACGAGTGCAACCTA
>JABSQW010000604.1 GCA_013215605.1 Myxococcales bacterium | reverse complement strand
TCCCGGAAGCGAACTCGCCGTCGTATCCATCCGGCGTCCGTCTACCGAGATGACCCGTACCGTCTGCGTGGCGCTACCGCGGGCCTCGTCGCTGAGTTCGAGATTCAGGGTCAGCGAGCCGGCGTCGGGCAGCGCGGTGGCATCGAGGGTCAACCGACCGCCGGCGGCGATGCGGGGGACGGGGATCTCCACGACCGGGACCGCCGCTGGCCGCGCAGGCACCGGGATCGCGGCCGGGGGAGTTGCCGCTGCGAGAACTTCGGGAGCCTCGGGGGTGGCGGCCGGGACGGTGACCGAGGCGCTGGCCGCCGCGGGAACTTCGGGAGCTTCGGGTGTGGCGCCCGGGATGAGCCACGCGGCGATGGCGATGGCAGCCAGCCCCGCCAGGCCCACGACCCAAAGAGAAACGCCGCTCTTCGATTCGTCCATGTGCCCCCTCCCAGAGGGGTAGCAGATGAGTTTCGTCAGAAGGGTTCGGCTTCGAGGTGCGTCCGGTGGATGAGCCAGCGTCCGTCCCGTTTGGCGTACTCGTCGCGGTAGTAACCGGCTCCGTTGAATACGGTCTCGCCGCCCGCTGTGCAGTAGTCGTGAAGGGCCCAGGTGCCAACCGCGGTCGAGGCGTCGGTGATCTCGATCTCCGGCATGTGGCCGTGGTGGGTCGAGCGCATGCCCTCGAGCGCGCCGCGAATGAAGTCGACGACCGCGTCGCGGCCCCGGGCGCCCGCCGGCGGCTCGCCCGGCGCAGACTGCCAGCTCTGCTCGACCTCTTCGGTGAAGAGCAGGGCGAACTCGTCCCAGAGCTTCTGGTCCATCAGCCGGAAGTAGCGCGCCTTGAGCTGCTTGATGCGTTCAATCTCGATGAGGTCACCCGGCTCCATCACACACCTCCATTCCGTTCGGGCGCACGCTGGGGCGTCGCACGACCCCCCGAGCCTCCCGTTCTTCCCGTCGCGTTCGCCCCATCCTAATGGAACGCCGCTCGGGAATCGGGCAGAGCAGCTGCATTGCGGCTCCCGGTCCACCCGTCAGGGCACGGAGTTCGACACCGATGAGCTCTTCAGAAGGATCCCGGACTGCGCGGCAAGGCGACCGCGTCGATCACTGCGAGTGCGCGTCGACCCCGCTCAAGGCCTCGCCACGCAGGGCAGAAACGAGAAGCCCCGGGCCGCGTCGGAGCGCAGGCGCACCCAGCGATCGGAAACGATGCGGTAGTCGGGGAAGCGCGCGAGCAACTCTTCGAGGGCGATGCGCAGCTCGGCGCGCGCGAGGCTCGCCCCGAGACAGAAGTGGATGCCGAGACTGAAGGCGAGGTGCGCGTTCGGGCTGCGGTCGGGGTCGAGGGTGTCGGCGTTGGGGAACGCGCCCTCGTCGCGGTTCGCCGCGGCAAAGAGCATGTGAACACGCGCGCCTTTCGGGATCTTCACGCCGCGGATCTCCACGTCGCGCGTGGTGACACGCGAGAGCCCCGGCACCGGCGACTCGAGTCGCAGCAGCTCTTCGATTGCGACGCTGAGACCCTCGGGACGCTGCGCGAGCTGCCGGCGCACGTCCGGATGCTCGTGCAGCAGCACCAACGCGTTGCCGAGCCCGTTGGTCGTGGTCTCCGTGCCCGCCATGAGCAGCAGCGCACAGAAACCCACCACCTCGTCGGCGGTGAGCCGGGTCTCGTCGGGCTCGGGATGGAGCAGGCGGCTCACCAGGTCGTCCCCGGGCTGCTTCTCCCGCAGGGCGAGCACCCGTTCGAGATAGGCGTAGATCCAGTGGATCCCCTCCTCGGCGCTGGGGCCGTCTCCTGCCGCGGCGTGGATCACCGCCCCCGCGTTCTCGCTGAACTTCACGCGATCCTCGATGCCCACGCCGAGAAGCTCGGTGATGACGGCCACGGGCAGGGGATCCGTGAGCGCGCCGACGAGATCGGTCTCGGCTTCCGGATCGATCGCAGCGAGCAGCTCGCGCGTCACCTTGCGGATGAACTCCTCGAGGGCACGCATGCGGCGCGGAGTGAAGGTGGGGTGCACGGCGCCCCGGAGCTTGGTGTGATAGGGGGGATCCCGGCTGATCATCATGGGCTTGATCGCGACGAAGCCCGTCGGCACCGTGCCCATGCCCGACGCGAAGGTCTCCGCGTCCAGCAGCACGGCGCGCACGTCCTCGTAGCGAGACACCACCCAGAGATCGCGCTCGGCACCGTAGAAGACGGGGTGGTTCTTCCGCAGCTCGTCGAAGACCGGGTACGGGTCGTCGATGGCGCTCAGCTCCTGGGGATCGAATTCCATTCGGGCAGCTCCTCGGCATCTCGGAAGACGGGGCACGAACTTCCTATCTATAGGAGCGTCTCACTGCTTCACCGCTCCGCAGCCAGATGTTCGAGGAGGGCTGCGTTGACGGCGTCCGGGGCTTCGAGTCCTAACGCGTGCCCGGCACCCGGAATCGAGACGAGGCGCGCATCCGGAATGGCAGCCGCGACGGCCGCGGCGTCCGGGGTCAACAGATCGTCGCCTGCCGCGAGCACGAGGGTGGGCACCGCGAGCTTCGCAAGCGCCCCGCTGCGGGTTCCCGACCAGTCTCGCATGCCTGCGGCGACGCGCGGCAGTGTCGCGGGAGCCACCCGCGCGAGGGTCGCGGCCAGGCCGCGGACGGTGCGCGCGCGCGCAGTCTCGTCTTCGAGGTACGGCGCCGAGAAGAGCCACGG
>JABSQW010000603.1 GCA_013215605.1 Myxococcales bacterium | reverse complement strand
GAGTGCTAGACGATTAAGTGCCCCATCCATAGCTGTTAATATTATTATCTCTGGTTTGAGTCTCTTAATATACTTGCAGTCAACCTGCTTCATTAGCTTACGATGGGGCTTAAAGGCTTTATTAGCCTCCTCAACAATGTGAGGTACTACTTTAGATAGGCACTTCTTCCAGATGGTACTGGAGGTAGCACACTCTCTATTTATTGTATTCTGTGTGACAACATCTAGTTTCTCTAGACCAAGGGCTGCAGACTCCACCTCACGGGCAGCCTGCAGCTCTATAGCTTTCTCTATACTGTGTTTTATATGTACGTCTTTAGTGAATAGCATTAATCATCCTCATAGTTAACACGATATATTTATTAATAACATACTTAATGTTAATAGCAACTACTTCTTGTTGCTTCTTCCACGGTTGACCTTCTTAGACTGGACTCTCAGGTTACTCTTGCCGTTACCAGCTTTAAGTCCCCGCTTATGGTCCACATCTTTACCGTCTCCCTTACGTACCTTACCTTGCTTCTCTAAGGCATAGCGAGCACGCTTACGTTGCGCATTATCCTTAAGACCCTGTGGAGTCTTACGAGCCGCACTATCTCTGCGCTTTTTGGCCATGGATGTCTTCGTTCCCTTTTTCAATACCATTGGTATCTCCTTCTAACATTGCTAGCTCATCCTCAAACTTATACATATAGGTGAGGACTTGCTTGGTTTCGTGATCTGCCTGAGCGACAGTTATCTTCTTGATTTCATATAGTTCAGCTATCTGTAGTAGATCAGCTTCTAGTATCTTGAGCATGTCTTTATAGAGTGGTACTAATCGCATAACCGTCTCACTTCTTCCGCATGTTTCTGATCAGCTATAGCCAGCTCCATCATCTGATCTCTGATTAACACAATGTTCTCGTAGGCCTCATCAAGTCGTCTCTCAGCTGCCTCTATGTCCTCTACGTTATCCATGTCGCATTCGACAGTGTAGAGTGTCTTACGGGCTGCCTTGAGTTGAGCTTTAAGTTTCTTTAGTTTAGACAAGAACGTTCTCCTTCTCTTGGGAAGTTAAAGGTAGAGAACTCATGGTGATTTTCACGCATGTAAGAATCATAAGCCATAGCAGCCTCTCTATCATTGTCGTGTAGGCCTAGGTATATTAGGTTGTTATCAATCCTCACTTGTGCTTTCCACTTACCTGATTGAGTAAACCAACTAACACCTTTATACATACTTGAGCAACCTTGCGTCTTAACTCTATTTAAGCCATTCTGGGAGCGGGTAGCACCCCGTAGATTATCAGGATCATTATTTAATTTGTCACCGTCTTTATGATCAACGAACTTAGGCAGGTAATTATGCGTCATCAAGAATATAACACGGTGTGTTCTATATTGATCCCCATCAAACTCAACATTACGATAACCACAACCACTTAGTGAGCCGGCCTCTTTTCCTGTGTCACGTCTTATTAGAGCCCCTTCAATAACTGCAAACAACTCATGGCACCTCTCATAGTCTAACATTATAGTATACTCATTATAGTAGTGTGGTTTACTTCAGTATGGATATACTTAAGCGTTGTCTCGATACTTTTATGTCCAATGAATCTTTGTATGTCATGGACAGGTATGCCTGCTCTAGCTAGTTTAGTTATTACCGT
>JABSQW010000602.1 GCA_013215605.1 Myxococcales bacterium | reverse complement strand
CTCGATCGGCACGGGAGCTTCGGCGCGTACGCGGCAGCGAAGGCCCGCATCAAGGCACGGCAGGAAGCTCCCGACGTCGCGGTCCTCAACTTCGACGATGCCGTCGTGCGCGGTTTCGGGTCGGACACGCGCGCCTCGGTGCTGCCGTTCCAGGCGGCGGGCCCGCTGGCGTCCGGTGCCTGGATCGACACCGGTGCGTTCGTGCTGAACGCCCCCGAGTTGCTCGGCAGAACCGAGCCACTGCGCCTCTCGCTCGACGGTTCGAAACTGCGCGGCGCACACAATCTCGAGAACATCACGGCCGCCCTTTGCGCCGTGGCCGCTTTCGGGGTCGACCCGAAGCGCGCCGTCACTGCGCTGGCACACTTCGAGGGGCTACCGCACCGCAACGAGGTCGTTGGACGCGTGCGGGGTGTCACGTTCGTCGACGATTCCAAGGCGACGAACCCCGGCGCGAGCATTCGCTCGGTGTCCGGCGCCGGCGGGCCCGTGGTGTGGATCGCGGGCGGACGCGGCAAGGGCCTCGACTTCGGCGCGCTGGCGAACGCCGCGTGCCGACACGCGCGCGCCGCCGTGCTGATCGGCGAGAGCGCGGGCGCTCTCGAAGAGGCGATTGCCGGACGCATGAAGGTTCAGCACGCCGCCAGCCTCGAGGAGGCGGTGGATTGCGCAGCTCGCTGCGCCCGCCCCGGCGACACCGTCCTGCTGTCGCCGGCCTGCGCGAGCCAAGACCAGTTCCGCGACTTCGCAGAGCGCGGCGATCGATTCCGCGCCGCGGTCGAGCGGCTCTCCGCGGATTCGGGTGACGCGGCGAGAGGTGCGGATTGAAGCGGAGGCACCCGCGCAGCGTGGAACCGTCGGGGCGGAGCGAGAGCCGGCCGCGCGTGGTGACGCCGGCGCGCCGACGCCGGCAGACCGAGGCGGAGCGCCGTCGCGCCTCCCGCGCTGCGATCTCGTCGCCGAGCCTCCCCGCGACCCTCGACGGTGGCGTTCTGACCGCTACGGCGATCCTCACGTCGATCGGCGTGGTGATGATCTACAGCACGACGGCGCCGCTCTCGATGGGGCACGCCGTACCGCCCCACTTCACCCGACACCTGGCCGCCGTGTTGCTCGCGACCCTGTGCGCCGCCGTGACGCTTCGGATCCCGCTTCAGCGGGTGCGACAATTGGCGCGGCCGTTCTGGATCGCCAGCGTCGCGCTGCTGGTCCTCACGCTCGTCGCGGGCGTCGAGGTCAACGGGGCCGAACGTTGGCTCGCCGTACCCGGTACGAACTTTCGCTTCCAGCCCGCGGAGATTGCCAAGCTCGCGACCGTCCTCGTGGTGGCGTCGACGCTCGCGGGCGGCCGCATCGAGCGACGCAACATCCAACGCACCGCCGTCTACACCGCGATCCCCGCCGCCCTCCTGCTCCAACAGCCGGACCTCGGCAACGCCGGGCTCGTCATCGCGCTCGTGGGACTTCTGCTGTTCGTCGCCGGCGCGCCGCTGCGCAGGCTCCTCGTTCCATCGGCCATCGCAGCCCTGGGTGCAGCGGCCTTCGTCGCCTGGAACCCGTACACGCGACGCCGCGTCACTGGCTTTCTCGACCCCTGGGCCCACGCCGACGACGAGGGCTTCCAGCTCGTGCAGTCGTTCGTGGCGTTCGGCCGCGGCGGCAGTCTCGGCGTGGGTGTGGGCGACGGCCGCCAGAAGCTCGGCTTCCTCCCCGAGGCGCACACCGACTTCATCCTGTCCGGCGTGGCGGAGGAGCTCGGTCTCGTGGGCGTTCTCCTCGTACTCGGTGCCTTCGCGGCGCTCGCGGTGGTGGGTACGCGCATCGCGCGCCGGAGTCCCGATCGCTTCGCTGCGCTCGTCGCGTTCGGGGCAACCTCGCTCCTCGTGGTTCCCGCGGCGGTGAACGCGGCCGTCGTGATGGGCCTGCTGCCCACCACCGGTTTCACGCTTCCGTTCCTCTCCTACGGGCGCACGTCCCTGGTGATCTGCGGGATCGCCGTGGGCCTGATCCTGCGCGCCGCGTCGCGGGAAGCGGCGCCGGCCAAAGCCCCCGATGCACGCGAGCGGAGCCGCGGCCGCGCGACCCGGCGCGAGAGGGTGATCGCGTGAGCGGGGAGCTGCGCCGGCGCGCGGAACGAAGCTGGGTCGTGGCCGGTGGCGGCACGGGCGGCCACGTCACGACGGCGCTCGCCATTGCGGAACGGGTCGTCGCGCGCGGCGACCGGGCGCGCATTCTGGGTTCGAAGCGCGGGCTCGAGACCCGGCTCGTTCCGGCCGCGGGCTTCGAGTTCAAAGCGCTGCCGGCGAAGCAACTGATGGGCGAGGGGCTGCTCGCGCGCATCGCCTCGCTTCCGACACTCGCCGGGGCGTGCGCCGCCGCGTGGAAGCTCCTCGGTACGTACGCGACCGAGATCGTGGTCTCCGTCGGCGGCTACGCGTCGGTGCCGGCGGTGGTCGGTGCGGTGCTGCGCGGTGTGCCCATCGCGGTGGTCGAGCCAAACGCGATTCCGGGTCGTGCGAACCTCCTGGCTGCGCGTTTCGCGCGTCGCGTGTTCGTGCAGTTCGACGAGGCGGGGCGCGTGTTCGAAGCACGCGGTGCAGCGGGCCGCGTGCGAAACGTCGGCATTCCGCTGCGCGCAGACCTGATCGACGCGTTCGCTGGTGCGCCGGCTCGGCGAGAGCCCGCACCGCCGCTGCGGGTCCTGATCTTTGGCGGCAGTCAGGGGGCCCGACAGATCAACGACGCGATGATAGACGCCGTCGGCGACCTCGACCCCGCGTCCCTCGCGATCTTCCACCAGACCGGCACGGCGGATCGCGCGCGGGTCGAGGAGGCGTACGCGAAGCGTGGACTCGCCGCGACTGTGGTCGAGTTCGAGCCCGACATGCCCGCCCGCTATCGCTGGGCCGACGTCGCCGTGTGCCGTTCGGGTGCCCTCACGGTGGCGGAGCTCGCGCTGGCAGGTCTGCCGGCCCTGCTCGTTCCTTATCCGTACGCGGCGGACGACCACCAGGTGGCGAACGCACGCTCGCTCGCGGAGGTGGGTGCGGCGCGCATTCTCGACGCAGAGCCGCTCGACAGCGCTGGCCTCGCGGGCGAGCTGCGCTCCCTCATCGGACCCGCGGGTGTCGACGCGCTGCGAACCATGAGCGCGCGGGCCACGGCGCTCGCGCGACCCGACGCCGCGGAAGCTGTCGTCGCCGAGTGCGACGCGTTGCTCGCCGCAACGTCTTCGGCGCGTTCGGACCGCATGAGAGAGAGGTAGCCATGCATCGTCGCATCAAGCACATCCACTTCGTCGGCGCCGGCGGCGTCGGCATGTCGGGCATCGCGGAGCTGCTCGCGAATCAGGGCTACCGGGTGACGGGCTCCGACCTTCTCGAGGGCGAGACGGTGACGCGACTCCGCTCTCTCGGCATCGACGTGGCCGTCGGACACGATGCGAGTCACGTCGGCGAGGCCGACGTCGTCGTCTACTCCTCGGCGATCCGCCCGACGAACCCGGAGCTCGTGGAGGCAGAGGGCCGCAACATCACCGTGATCCCGAGGGCCGAGATGCTGGCCGAGATCATGCGTCTCAAGGACGGTATCGCCGTCGCAGGCAGCCACGGTAAGACCACGACGACGTCGTTGATCGCCCACGTGCTCGATCGCGCCGGCCTCGATCCCACCTCAGTGATCGGCGGTCGCGTTCTGGCGCCGAGCGGAGCGACGAGCGGAGCAAAGCTCGGATCGAGCGATCTGCTCGTCGCCGAGGCGGACGAGAGCGACGGGTCGTTCCTGCGCCTCGCTCCGGTGATCGCGATCGTCACGAACATCGATCGCGAGCACCTCGACCACTACGGGTCGTACGACGCGCTGCGCGACGCGTTCGCGTCGTTCGCGAACCGCGTGCCCTTCTGGGGTCTGGCGGTACTGTGCCTCGACCACCCGGGCGTGCAATCGATCCT
>JABSQW010000601.1 GCA_013215605.1 Myxococcales bacterium | reverse complement strand
GGCGCGGAGGATGCGCACGCGCGAAGGCGGCGGGGCCGACTCGAAGCGCGACAGCTCACCGATGGCGCTGAGCCGCTCGGCGAAGCGCAGCGTGAACGCGACCCCCGCGTCGTCGCGCGCGGGGTCGGCGGGATCGCGCGGGCGGTCGAGCACGACGCGCGCGTCGCAGCGCCGAACGAGCGCTTCGAGGAAGTCCGAGAGGGTACCCGTGGCGTCGGCGAAGCCGTAGATCCACAGCGCGCGTGACGGCAGCGCGCGGAGCGGGTCGCGATCGAGGACCTCCCGGGCACTTCGGAAGAGCCCGGAGCGATGCCCGAGACCGCCCTTCTCGACCCCCTCGGCCAGGGCTGCGGCCACGTTCACGGCAGCCCGGGCACGCCGACCGAAGGCGCTCCCGTACGCGAGCTCGTCGAGCTGCTCGGTCACGAACTCGGCGTGCACCGGTTCGAAGCCGGCGTCGAGCAGATCGTGGACGACCGATTCGACCACGCGGTAGCCGCCGGCGAGATCGTCGAGACAGCGGCGGAGCTCCGGCTCGTCGCGCGCCAGGCGCGAAACGACGAGCGGTACGAGTTCGTCGCCGGCCGGGAGCAGCTCACCGGCGCGGCTCAACACGTCGCACGCGAGACGGTGCGCAGTCTGGATTTCGATGCCCGCGACCGCTCGGCCGACACGGCTCACGAGAACCGAGGACAAATGTTCGCGTAGACTCCGCGACGGCACGACCACGCGGACCGGCCGTGAGAGCAGGAAGGGATCTCGCTTCGCCTCGGCGCAGGCTTCGACCAGGACCTCGAGGAGCAGTGCCTCCGCTGCGCGCGGACCCGGTACGAGCTGCGCGACGCAGGACTCCCACACGGCCCCGCCCAGCTGCCGCTCCGTGGAGTCGAACCGCGGTCCGATGTCGCTCTTGGCCGTCACGCCTCGGACCCCCTGCCCCCGCCCCGGTGTCGGCACCATGTTATCGGGCGAGCCGGCACGAGGCAGCCAGGTTCTCTTTCGCTCGTGACAGAACCGGTCACACCCCGGCGCGGTCTTTACGCCGGCGGAGAGGGGGGTAGGCTTCCCGCCCGGGCCCAGCCCCGTTCGCCCCAGCGGAGAGACGAAGGAGTTTCTGCATGCCGTCCGATGAATTCCTCGGAAAGCGCAAGAAGGCCCTCGAGGAGACGTTCTTCGCCAAGCAGAACCAGGCGCTCGTCGACGAGCTGCGCCAAAAGCGGGATCGAGAGGCGGCGCGCCAAGCCCTGGCCGGCCTCGCGGGCATCGGCGACAACGCGGTGCTCGATCGCCTCATCGAGCTCGAGATCGGACCCGACACCTGGTCGGCCATCTCGCTCGTTCCGCTCGTCGAGACGGCCTGGGCCGACGGCGACGTCGACGAGAAGGAGCGGCGCGCGGTGCTCGCAGCCGCCGAGGCCAACGGCGCCGGTCCGAACAGCCCCGGCTACCAGCTCCTCGAGGGCTGGCTCGAGAGCCGCCCCGGCGCCGAGCTCCTCGAATCGTGGGCCGAGTACATCTCGGCGCTGTGCGAGACCCTATCGCCAGAAGACAAGGCCGCCCTCAAGGGTGAAGTGCTCGGGCGCGCGCGAGCCGTCGCCGAGGCCGCCGGCGGCATCCTCGGCTTCGGCAACAAGGTCAACGACGCCGAGGCCGAAACCCTCGCGAAGCTCGAGAAGGCGTTCGCCTAGGACGTCGAGCGGTCTCGCAGTTCGCGGGTGCGGCGGCGCGCCGTGAACTCGGGCGCTTCCAACAGGCACGTCACGAGGATCTTGAGCGACGTCAGGAAAGCCCTCACGCCGGTGCGTTGGATCTCGGCGGCCTCCTCACCCACGGACGCGTAGCCCTGCTCATCTGCGCGGACGTTCTCCCAGTTCGAGAAGAGCCGCCCCCAGGCGCTCTCGAGGACGTCCTTCATCTTCGTTCGAGCCACCAGCGGGTACCACAGCATGTCGTGGTACGTGACGCTCGCGAGGTACGCCCACGGCGCCAGCACGGTCTTGAGCGACCACTCGATGGGCTTCTTGAGCGGCCCCCAGTAGATCTTGTGCTGCATCCGCGAGGCGAAGGTCATCTTCTTGAACGGACCCACGAAGTGCCAGTTCTCGGCGGCCGCGGCTTCGTCACCGACGATCTCGATGTCGCGCACATCGCCGCAGCCGAGACCGCGCTCGTGGGCGAGTCGCAAGAACTTGATGTCCTGTAACGGGTCGAAGCCCATCATCTTCGCTGCGACGGCATCGATCGCGACCTGGTCATCGCTCGCGAGAAGCACGTCCTTGACGTAGGGGACCATGCAGCGCGGACCGGGACCGTCCCCCACGAACGTTCCGTCCATCACGGCGAAGACGCCGGAGTGGACCTTCTTCTGGATCATCAGCAGGTCGACGAGCGTCTCGTGGATGACCGGGTGGGTCCAGTGGCGGTGCTCGTTCAGGAGACCGCCGAAGGCGTTCTTCATCGCGCCGGTCGTGGTCGTGAAGACGTGGGTCTTCACCGTGGGCAGGTGGATGATGTTCTCGCCGATGAAGCGCTTCGGGATCGAGAAGCCGTTCGGGTACACCTCGTTGAGGCACAGGAAATCGTCGGCGAGGTCCCCCACCGCATCGCGCACGTGGATCCACTCCTCGCCTTCGTAGAGGTGGACGTTTCGCAGTCCGTGGGCCTCGACCACATCGATCTGCTTGTTCTCGCGCTCGCCGAGGTGTGCATCGATCACGACGGTGCGGTTGTGACAGCCGTGGATCAGCGACGAGTCGTAGCCGTCCTTCTTCATGGCGCGGATCACGCCCTCGAGCTGCCACGGTGTGGTGGAGCTTCCGGGGTAGAAGAAGTGCCACGAGATGTTGATCTTGAGCGCTGTGTCGACGTCCTTCCGCAGTACGTCCTGATAGCCGGCGAGGTTCATCAGCCGGTGGTAGTCGGAGAGAACGCTGCGGGTATGGGTTCTGAGAACGGCGACTTTCGAGCCCATGACTATTCCACGAGAATGCTGGCGGTGCGAATTTCGACCAGCTCCGTGGTCTTGCCGCCCGGCGAACCGTAAGCCTCGAGTGCCTTCACGGTGCCCATGCCTTCGACGACCTCACCGAAGATGGTGTGCTTGCCATCGAGGTGCGGCGTGGGGACGAAGGTGAGGAAGAACTGGCTGCCGTCGGTGCCGGGGCCGGAGTTCGCCATGCTGAGCAGGCCCGGCTTGTCGTGGCGCACCTTGCGGTCGAACTCTCCCGCGTACTTGTAGCCCGGACCGCCGTAGCCCTTGCCGAGAGGATCTCCGCCCTGGGCCATGAAGTCCGTGATCACGCGGTGGAAGGGAACACCGTCGTAGAACCCGAGGCGCGTGAGATAGATCGTGGACGACACGTGCATCGGCGCCACATCGGGCATGAGCTTGATCTTGATCGCCCCTTTGTTGGTGTTCATCATCCAGTAGTAGGTCTTCTCGGCGTCGAAGC
>JABSQW010000600.1 GCA_013215605.1 Myxococcales bacterium | reverse complement strand
TAGAACGGGCGACCGGCGAACATCGCGCGCAGCGCGGGTTCCCAATCGAGCCAGTGCATCGCTTTCCCGCGCGCGCACTTCGCGCGCACGCCGTAGAGCAGACCGGCGGCCGCGTCGAGTTCGTTCACGATGTTCGAAAAGATCTCGGCCTCGACTTCGATCACCGTGTCTGCGCGATCGTCGCCCGCGAGCACCTCGATGTCGGTGTCGCCGGGGAGGTACGTGTACGCGTCGCCGCCCGGCAGCCGGAACGCGAGGCTGCCGAGGCGGCGCGCAGCCTCGGCGGCGAGGGGGCCGTGGCCGTCGCGGAGCAAGCGGGGCAGCTCGTCGCGGTGGAAGGTGTGGAAGTCGACGGTCGGGAACGGATTCGAAGGAGAAGCGCTCATGACACCGGAGTGTACACCGATCCGGAGTTTGCCCGGATCGGGACCACTCGCGACGCGGTTTCGCCCGCTGTGGGGGTCGTCAGACCACTGGGTCGAGCTCGACGGTCGCGGCGGCTTGCTCCAACGCGATCGTCGCACGATAGCCGGGCGCCACGCAGAGGTCCGTCAGGCCCCAGCGACTCACGTCTCTGGGGTCGAGCTCGTTGCTGAGAAGCGCGAGCGGGCGCTCCGGAGGGACGGACACCCGGAAGCGATCGAACGGGTAGCTCAACCCTTCGCCTCGCGCCTTCACGTACGCTTCCTTGCGCGTCCACACCGCGAAGAACGCGGCACACTGACTGGAACGGGGAAGGCGCCGGAGTGCTTCGGCTTCCGCCGAGCAGAAATAGCGCTCCGCGATCGAGCGGTGCTTCACGTCGGGGCGGATGCGCTCGAGATCGATGCCCACCTCGCGTCCGCGCGCGATCGCGAAGAGTGCCAGCTCGTGCGAGTGAGAGAGGTTGAAGCGAGTGTCCCGGGTTCGGAAGGCCCCGGCGAGCAGCGGCTTCTCGAATTCTCCGTACTCGAATTCCAGCTCCTGGGCGGGCGCGCCCGTGTACCTCGCGAGGATCGTTCGCAGCAGGCCTCGAGCGACGGTGAAGCGATTGCGGTGGAGCGGGAGCACGAAGCGGTCGGCGCGCGCGCGCTCCATCGGCGAGAGCAACCTCCACAGCGCGCAGCGGGCCGGCTCGGAGACATCGAGCGCGCCCCGCCAGACCTGAAGCTCGCCCGGATTCAGCGATACGCGGGCCGGCGGGTCGCACCAGGAATCGCCTAGAAAGCTCAGCATCCCGTGAGCTTCTCCGTGCCACACCCTCGCGCGGGGGGCGTGATTGCATGAGCGCGATCGCGACGGCTCACGTGGCGACGGCGAGGTGTCGAGCCAGGGCGTCGACACTGTGGAAGCGAGAGAACACGGAGCCGCTCGATCTGGCAGGGCAGCCAGCCTTCGATGTCGGCGCCGATCGAGGAAAGCTCGATGAAGCCGAGGCCGCAGCTCTCGAAGGGGGCAAGCGGATCGATCCGATCACAATCGGGCCGCGCTCTTGCAAAAGTCGGTCGGTCAGCCCGAGGCGGATCTCATCCGCGCCGCGGCAAGCTGCGACCCTGTCCAGCTCTCGCGGCACGCCGTGTCCATGCGCAGTTCCGGCCTCGTCGTTCGCGCGACGCGCTTCGCCGCGGCCGGGCGGTCGAGCCGGGGTCGGTTTCGAGTCACCGATGTGGCGGATTCGACAGGTCATCCGAAAGGATCGAGCGGTTCTTCGCCGATCCAGCGGCGGTCGCGGAAGAGGCGCCGACGCCGGCGGCGCTGCAGCTCGGCCGGCTCGAGAGCTGTGAGCCGCTCCAGCGCGGTCTCAATCGCCGCTCGCGTCGCGTCGACGACCGCTGGATCGAGCGGGTGCGACGCCGGCTGTGGCTCCTGGATCATCTCGTCGGCCAGGCCGCAGCGAACCAGGTCTCGCGCCACCGATCGCATTGCAGCCATGGCTCGGGCCGCGCGGCCTCGGCGCTCGGCGGGCGCGCGCGAACCCGGATCTCTCCACAGGATGGCCGAGCAGCCCTCGGGTGAGATCACCGAGAGGTGCGTATGCTCGAGCATGATGAGATGGTCGGCCGTCGCCAGAGCCAAAGCTCCCCCGCTTCCTCCCTCTCCGGTGATCACGGCCACCACGGGAGTGTCGACGACCGTGAGCTCGCGGATGGTTTCCGCGATGGCGAAGGCCTGCCCGTGGCGCTCTGCCTCTGCGGTGGGATCGGCACCGGGGGTATCGACAAGAGTGACCACGGGAAGACGGAGCTTTCCCGCGAGGCGAAACAGGCGCTGCGCCTTGCGGTAGCCCGCGGGGCGCGGCATCCCGAAGTTACGAGTGCCGAGTTCCCGCTGCGTACTCCCGCGGTCGATTCCCACGAGCATGATCGAAACGTCTCCCAAGCGAGCCAGGCCGCCGCGAATCGTCGGGTCGTCGGACTGCAGGCGGTCGCCGTGAAGCTCCAGGAAGTCGTCGCACAGGCTGCCTACCCAGGCGTCGAAGCGTGGCCGTGTCAGCCGTCGAGCCGCGCTCACGCTGGCCATTCGCTCGACTGGAGGAGCGAGCACACGCGGCAGGGGCCGACTCGGCTCTGTGGGTCGCGCGGCGCGCGGGGAGCGCGCGCCGAGACCAATCAGGCGTACGAGGACAGCGCGCAGCTCGTCGGGTGGGACGATCCGGTCCACGAAGCCGTTCTCCAGCAGCATCTCGGCGGTCTGTAGGCCCGGCGATAGCTGGACACCGATCGTCTGATCGACGACTCGCGGCCCGGCGAACCCGATGCGCGCACCGGGCTCGGCCAGAATCACGTCTCCCAGTGCGCCCGAGCTGGCGAGGCCGCCTCCCATGGTGGGGTCGGCGAGCACGGACACGTACGGCTGTTCCGTGGCTCGATGGGACTCGATGGCGTGGCAGATCTTTGCCATCTGGAAGAGGGACCAGGTGCCTTCCTGCATACGGGCCCCGCCCGTGCGGTGCAACACGACGACCGGGAGGTCGCGCGCCACCGCGCGTTCGAACAGCCGGGCGAGCTTCTCCCCGACGACGCACCCAACGCCCCCGCCCAGGAAACCAAACTCGAACACACCGATGGCGACACGATGCGATCCG
>JABSQW010000599.1 GCA_013215605.1 Myxococcales bacterium | reverse complement strand
GCGCGTTCCCGCACCGCCGGCAACGATGAGCGTGTCGAACGGGCCGCGTGTGTGTCGGAGCGCGCGATCCGCCACGATCTGAAGCGTCGAAGACATCGCGACCGGCCCCTTGTGGGGCGCCGCGATCTCCACCGTGTAGCCGGCGTCGCGGACGCCCGCATCTCGGAGCGCGTCCGACGCGGCGGCGAACACTTCGAGGGGCCCGGTGACGTCGAGCACCGCCGCATTCGGGTAGGCGACCATCACGATCCGGCGCGGCTCGACGCGCCGCCGGGTTTCAGAGCTTCGGTGGGGGTTAGACCGCTTCACGACCCACAGCGTGGCAGCTCCGCGACTTGTCTGCAATGACACATATCCCACGTTTTCTGCCAAGTCTCCCGACGCCAGCTCAGCTCCGGTCCACCGACTCCCTATACTCGTTGCACCCCCACACGAGGAAGGAGAGCTCCTGTGGATCTCACCCGCACGGGCCCCCGTCACTTTCTGAACCCGACCCGCGAAGCCCTTGCCCAGCTCTCGTTCGACAGGATCGAAGCGCGGCCGCTCAGCCCGACCATCGGCGCCGAGATCCGCGGCGTCGACCTCGCCAAGCCCCTCGACGAGACCACGTTCAAAGAGATCCACCGCGCCCTGCTCGACTACAAGGTGATCTTCTTCCGCGACCAGAAGATCACGACGAAGCAGCACGTGGACTTCGCGCGTCTGTTCGGAGAGCTCGAAGTCCACCCCTTTCTGCCGTCGAACACCGAGTTTCCCGAGCTCGTTCGCTTCGAGAAGAACGAGAAGACGAAGGGGGCCGAGAACCTGTGGCACAGCGACGTCAGCTGGCGCCTCGAACCCTCGCTCGGATCGGTGCTGCGCTGCATTCTCGCGCCGCCGGTGGGTGGCGACACGCTCTTCTGCGACATGGTCGCCGCCTACGACGGACTCTCCGACGAGCTCAAGGAACGCATCGACGGCCTGTTCGCGATCCACGACTTCACTCACTCCTTCGGCCGTGCACTCAAGGGCGAGGCCCTGAAGGTGAAGCAGAAGGAGTTTCCGCCGGCGCGACACCCGGTCGCCCGCACGCACCCGGAGACCGGGAAGAAGATCCTCTACGTGAACCGCATCTTTGCGAGCCACATCGAGGGCGTTGACCCCGAGGAGAGCGACGCGCTGATGAAGACGCTGTGTGATCAGTCCCTGGCACCCGAGTACCAGTGCCGCTTTCGCTGGGAGAACGACTCGATCGCCTTCTGGGACAACCGCTCCACCCAGCACTACGCGACGTCGGACTACTGGCCCCAGGAGCGCATCATGGAGCGAGCAACGGTCATCGGCGACCGACCCGTATAGAGGGCGCTAGCTGACGGAGACGGTGAGAGCGTCCTCGCCCATCGACTTCTCGAATTCGCAACGACCGGTGGAGAACCGGTCGCGGAACCGCGCAAGAAGCAGGCGCTACCCGAGGAGGAAATCGACGATGGATGTCTTCGAAGCGCTCTACACCACACGCGCCATGCGGCGTGTTCGACCCGATCCGATCCCCATGGACGTCCAGAAACAGATTCTCGACGCCGCCGTGCGCGCACCCACCGGCGGGAACATGCAGGGCTGGCGTTTCATTCTGGTCGACGACCCGGGACTCAAGAAGAAGCTCGAGCCCCTCTACCAGGCGGGCCTCGACACCCTCTTCTCGACGGTCTACAGCGAGCCCCTCGCAGCGGCTGAGAAGAATCCCGACGCTGCGGCCTCGATCGAGCTGATGAAGATGGCGCGCTCGGCGCGACACCTCGCCGATCACTTCTCCGAGGTGCCGCTCTTCCTGTTCGCGTGCATCGGCAACCGCGACACGACCGGCGGATCGATCTTCCCGGCGGTCTGGAGCGCGATGCTCGCCGCGCGCGCCCACGGCGTGGGCAGTGCGCTCACCAGCCTCCTCAGCATGTACCACCCCAAGGAGCTGAACGCGCTCCTCGGCATTCCCACAGCGGAGGGGTGGAGCTGCGCCGCGACCGTGTCCTTCGGCTATCCGACGGGACGCTGGGGCGTGGCTCCGCGTCGACCGGCACACGAGGTGAGCGGTCGCAACGGCTGGAACGGCGACGTCGGGTTCGAAGTCGGGGAGCCGCTCTTCGAGGTCTGACCCTTCAGGTGAGTCGCCGAGGAGTGCCGGGTCCCCCGGGTAGACGCCGAGTCTCTCGATTCCAGCTTTGTCGCCCGCCCGACACCGAGCCACCCGGTCGGCGGTAACGCCTAGGGTCCCTGGAAGCGAACCTTCTCGTCGCCCTCGGCCATGGCCGGTGTGATGATGTACGAGCCCTCGACGGCAGACACCCAGATCTTGTTGGTGGCCTCCTCGTCGCCAAGTGTGAAACCGTAGGCGAGGCCAGCCGTCGCCGCGCCGAAGGCCGCGTAGAACACTTTGGCGGGCAGATAGAAGACACTGAACAGGACGCTCTTGGCGATCGCCTCCGAGCCGTACTCCTTGGCCTGGGCGGTCTTCACCGCCACGCCACCCAGCGGCGGCGCAGCCGTCACCGCGAACAGCAGCGCTCCCGCCGCAAGCGCTGCGCCCAGGCGCGTCATCGCACTTCGTTGATTGGTTTTCATCTCTCACCCTCCTCGGGCCATCATGTAGCAGACTACGATCGTGCCCGCGTTGCCCTTCAGGTGGGCGTCCATGTGGACCCTCGGATCGGAGATTTCGTCCCGTCACCGGTCGCAGAGGCTGCATCGCATCTCGGGAGGCGCGCAGCGGATCCAACGACGCGAAGACGCGTACTGCGCCGGTTCGGACCACCGCAAGGAAGGCCACGCCGCGGGTTTCTCGACGCCCGGACCCGACGCGGCCTCCGCTGCGTGAAATCGCTTCAGCTGAGCCCCATCATCTTCGCCACCCCGTAGCTGTGCCCCGCGGTGTACCCGCCGTCCACGGCGAGCGCATGTCCGGTCACGAACGACGCGTCGTCGGAGGCGAGGAAGAACGCCGCGCCGGCGATCTCTTCGGGCTCCCCGAAACGGCCGAGCTTGTGCTGCTCGCGCACCAGGTCGCGGTGCGCCGCCATGCCCTCGTTGTCCATGACCGAGCGCAGGAGCGGCGTGTCGATGAAGCCCGGGCAGATGCAGTTCGCGCGGATGCCGATGCGCCCGTAGTCGTTCGCCATGTTCTTCGTGAGCAGCACGACGCCGCCCTTCGACGCGTTGTAGGTGCTGCCGCCTTCGCAGCCCTCGAGGCCCTCGACGCTCGCCACGGTGATGAGGCTGCCCGAGCGCTGCTCGATCATCTTCGGGAGCACGGCCTTGCAGGAGAGGAATGTGCCGGTGAG
>JABSQW010000060.1 GCA_013215605.1 Myxococcales bacterium | reverse complement strand
AAGCGCACGCCGTCCGCGGCGATCTGGAGCGGCACGTGACGGTTGCCCAGGTGGTAACAGGCCCGCGCCAGCTGGTGGGCATCGGCAGCCTGCGCCACCGCGACCTCCTCGCGGGCGGCCACCACGCGCACGCAACGACCCTGCTCGGTGGCGAGCCGATCGCCGTCCCGCAGGGTCTCGCCGCGGGCGAGAAACACGCCGACGTCGCGCCCGTCGTCGAGCCGCGTGCGGAAGCGGCTGCGCTGTCGCAGCGACCAGGGGAGCGTGAGCGTCTGCTCGCTTTCGGGCTCGCCCGGGTAGCGCCCGGTGATGCGCAGCAGCGGCTGCTGCGCCACCGCCAGCTCCTCACTCCCCGTCGGAACCCCCATCAGAACAGGAAGTAGCGCTGCGCCAGCGGCAGCTCGCTGGCGGGCTCGCAGTGGAGCAGCTCACCATCTGCGCGCACTTGATAGGTCTCCGGGTCGACCTCCATGTGCGGCTGCAACCCGTTGTGCACCAGATCCGCCTTGCGCACGCTCCGGCAGTCGCGCACGGCCACCACGCGCTTGGACAACGAGAGTTGCTCGCGGATGCCCGCATCGGCGGCGGCCTGCGACACGAAGCTCACCGCCGTCGCGGCGCGCGCGCCGCCGAAAGCCGCGAACATCGGCCGGTAGTGCACGGGCTGCGGCGTGGGGATCGAGGCGTTGGGATCGCCCATGGGAGCGGCGGCGATGGCGCCGCCCTTGATCACCATCGCCGGCTTGACACCGAAGAACGCCGGCTTCCAGAGCACGATGTCGGCCAGCTTGCCCACCTCCAGCGAACCCACCTCGTGGGCGATGCCGTGGGTGAGCGCGGGGTTGATGGTGTACTTGGCCACGTAGCGCTTGGCCCGGAAGTTGTCGTGGCGGGCGTTGTCTTCGGGCAGCGCGCCGCGCTGCACCTTCATCTTGTGCGCCGTCTGCCAGGTGCGGCAGATCACCTCGCCAACGCGCCCCATGGCCTGGGAGTCCGACGCGATCATGCTGAAGGCGCCCAGATCGTGCAGGATGTCCTCGGCGGCGATGGTCTCGCGGCGGATGCGCGATTCCGCAAAGGCCACGTCCTCCTGGATGTCGGGATCCAGGTGGTGACACACCATCAGCATGTCCAGGTGCTCGTCGATGGTGTTGACCGTGTACGGGCGCGTGGGATTGGTGGACGACGGCAACACGTTGGCTTCGCCGCACGCCTTGATGATGTCCGGGGCGTGTCCACCGCCGGCGCCCTCGGTGTGATAGGCGTGGATCGTGCGCCCCTTGAAGGCCGCCAGGGTGTTCTCCACGAAGCCCGACTCGTTCAGCGTATCGGTGTGGATGGCGACCTGGACGTCGTAGCGCTCCGCCACCGAGAGACAGTTGTCGATGGCGGCCGGCGTCGTGCCCCAATCTTCGTGGAGCTTGAGGCCCATGGCCCCGGCCTCGACCTGCTCGTCGAGCGCCTCGGGCAGGCTGGCGTTGCCCTTGCCCAGGAACCCCAGGTTCATCGAGAAGGCCTCGGCGGCCTGCAGCATGCGGTGGATGTGCCAGGGCCCGGGCGTACAGGTGGTGGCGTTGGTCCCCGCCGCGGGCCCCGTCCCGCCGCCTAGCATCGTCGTGACCCCCGACATCTGGGCGTCCTCGATCTGCTGCGGACAGATGAAGTGGATGTGGGCGTCCAGCGCCCCGGCGGTGGTAATCAGGCCCTCGCCCGCGATCGCCTCGGTGCCCGGCCCCACCACGATGTCCACCCCGGGCTGGACGTCGGGGTTACCAGCCTTGCCGATGGCGGCGATGCGCCCGTCCTTGATGCCGATATCCGCCTTGACCACGCCCCAGTGATCGAGGATCAAGGCGTTGGTGATGACGCTGTCGACCACCTGCGCCGCACTGCGCTGGCTCTGGCCCATGCCGTCGCGGATCACCTTGCCGCCGCCGAACTTCACCTCCTCGCCGTAGACCGTGCGGTCGTCCTCGACCTCGATCCACAGCTCGGTGTCGCCCAACCGCACGCGGTCTCCGGTGGTGGGTCCGTACATCTCGGCATAAGCCCTGCGGTCGATGCGGGTCATCGCGTTTCTCCCAGCGGGCCCATGACCGCCGCATTGAAGCCGTAGACTACGCGCTCGCCCGCGTAGGCCACCAAGCGCACCTCGCGTTTCTGGCCGGGCTCGAAGCGAACGGCGGTGCCGGCGGCAATGTCCAGGCGGTAGCCGCGCGCGCGCTCGCGCTCGAACACCAGGCCCGGGTTCGTCTCGTAGAAATGGTAGTGCGAGCCCACCTGCACGGGGCGGTCCCCGCTGTTGGCTACCTCGAGCGTGATCGTCTCGCGGCCCTGGTTGAGCTCGATCTCGCCTTGCTGAACGTCGATCTCTCCGGGAATCATGTTCTCTCCGTTGTCCGCTCAGGGAATCGGGTTGTGCACCGTGACGAGCTTCGTGCCGTCGGGAAAGGTGGCCTCCACCTGCACCTCGGGAATCATCTCGGGGATGCCTTCCATGACATCCTTCCGCGTGAGCAACTCTGCGCCGTAGCTCATCAGGTCCGCAACGCTGCGTCCGTCCCGCGCGCCCTCGAGGATGGCGGCAGAGATATAGGCCACCGCCTCGGGATAGTTGAGCTTGACCCCCCGGTCCTTGCGCTGTTGCGCCAGCATGCCGGCGGTAAACAGCAACAGCTTGTCCTTCTCGCGCGGAGACAGTTCCATGGTTCTCCCTCTTCGGGTCAGGTGGCCCAGATGCGCGGCACACAGGCCGGCGCACCCAGTACGGCGCGGTGCAGACGATCGCGCACCGCGCCAAACAATTCGAGCACGTGACGGGTGGAGCGCGCCAAGGCGCGACACACCAGCACGTCGCCCAGACGGGTCGCCGCCGCGCGGCCTTCGAAGGGCTGCTCGGCCAGCACGGCGCGCACCCCCTCCAGCGCGGACGCATCGCCGCCGACGAAAACGAGACTCGCCGCGACGCTGTGCCCGGCCAGGCCCCAGGCCGCCTCCAGCCGCTCGTCGCCCCCGCAAAGATGCGCGCGATCGATCCACAGGGGCTCGCCTTCGCGCCAGACCTCCCACCGCGTGTGACAGGCGCCGTGCTCGAACGCGCGCCCCGACGCGGGCAGTCCGAGGCCGGTGATCTCCCAACCGAGAAAGCGGGCCCCGGGGGCCAGCTCCACCCGCGTCTCGATCCGGGCCCGCACGCGGTCGAATAGCAACGTCTCCTGGGGCAGCCACTCGAGCAGGCCCGCACGGGCCACTCGCAACGTCGTCGTCTGCAGCGCGCAGGCGCCGGCGCTGCGATAGAACTTCGTCGCACCCGGGGTGGTGATCAGGGCTCGTGCCTGCGCGCCCACGCTGACGTCGAGGCACAGCCGATCGCCGCCAACGATGCCGCCGGGCGGATGCAGCACGATCACCTGGCACGCGCCGTCGGGCTCCTGGTGAAACGGTCGCTGCACGCGCAGCGGTCCGTGGTGACGGCGACGCACCAGCGTGTGGGCGCCGCCCACACGCTCGAAGACCAACTCGAGACGCGCTTCCCAACCCGGCCGGCCGGCGCCCGCCTCGGGCGAGTGGGCCGTCGCTGCGCTCATGGCTGTGTTCACCTGATCAACACTCTGCACACCGTCGTCGACCCAGGAGACGGGCTCCCGGCAAGAGCAGGGCCCGCTGGAGAGCCGTGCGCGTTCCGCGCCGCGATCGTCGAGCACGGCTCCGCGCGGACATGATCCGCTACCTGACGAGCCGAAGCCAGCCTCGAGGGGCCGCCATGCCCGCAAACGGGGCCGGGTCGGCCCGACCATTGCCCAGGATCAGCACCCACAGGCGCGGGAACGGGGTGCCCCCCTCCTCTGGAAGGGACCTGGATCGTCGCGAACTCGCGGGCCCTCGATTTCGAAGCCCACGGGCTACGGAGATCGGGTCCCGCGTCGCCTGCTTCGTGAAATGCCCAGTCCCGCGATCAGCACGATCAGCACGCCAATGCCGACCGGGGGAACTGCCGGGGTCGGCGGCGTGACGCAGAGCAGCACGAACTCGATCAAGTCCTGTCCGTCCGGCGTCCCATTGCCATCGCTGTCGACCAGCAGGGAATTGAACCCGATTCCGTCCTCGATGAAGTCCGCGAGGCCGTCATCGTCGTCATCGGTATCGCCCAGGTTGCAGGCCCCGTCGCCGTCCGTGTCGAGCCCGTCGTTGGCGGGTGTATTGTCCGCGAGCGCTCCGAAGTCGTCGGTCCCGACCGCGCAGTCATCGCAGGTGTCGCCGTCCGAATCGATACAGAGGTCCGGGTTGAGCACCGCCGAGTCGGAGACGTCCGGGACTCCGTCGTTGTCGTCGTCCGAATCGCTCCCGTTCCCGATCCCGTCCCCGTCGGTGTCGAGTTCGCAGAAGCTTGGCTCTCCCGAACACACGTAGCCCGGCTCGACCGTGCACACGTCGGAGCAGCCGTCTCCGGAAACTGGCTTCGCGTCGTCACACTCTTCCGCTCCGCTGGTGATGCCGTCGCCGCAGACGTTCACGAACGTCGTCGGCACCAGACACCAGGAATTGAGCGTGCCCGTATCCGCGGCGACCGCGTCGCTGACCGTGAGGCTCCAGGTGCCCGCGAGGCTCTCCCCATCGAAGGTCAACAACGCGTCCGTGGGCGTGAGGCTGCCCCCAATCGCGGGGGGGACCGCCTCGCACGCGTCCTCCGCTGGATTTGCGGCCTCGTCGTCGAGGGTCACGTCCACGTCGGAATTGTTACAGCCGAAGAACGAATTCGGCTCGCCCGGGCGGTCCAGCAATGCGACGGTGGTCCCGGTGTCCAGATGGGTCAAAGTCACGAACAGGTCGCCGACGTAGGTGTGGGAAATGTCGAGGGATACGTCGAGATCGGCGACCGGCTCCGAGATCCCAACCACGATAGAGTCGGTCACGCCGGTCCCGTCGTTGTCCGGGATCGCGACGGCCGGAGAACTGCAGAGATCCACCGCGGTGGTGAAGCTGAACGTCGCTGAATTCAACCCGGCGCCACAGGCATTTCCCGCGCCGACTCGCCAGTGGTACTCGGTACCCGGGGCGAGGGCGGAGCCCAGGGTCGCACTCGTGGCGTTCGCGTTGGCCGTGAAGTCGATGCTCCCGAACGCCTTATCGTCGTCGACCTCGATGGTGTAACTGACGGCCTGGGACACCGCACTCCAACTGAAGGTCGGGCTCGTGGGGACCGAAACAGCGCCGGCGGCCGGTGAGGACAGCGTGGGCGTGCCGGGGACGGCGTTGGACACCTCGACATCGACCGTGTGGTCCTCATCGGGAACCCCGGCTCCCGAACCGCGGATCAGGAACTGTTGCCCGCCGGTGGGAGCCGACACGTCGATGCTCACCGTGGCGGTGCTGTTGCCCGGCGGCGTGACCGGGTTGGTGGAGAAGACCCCACTGAATCCGGTCGGGAGACCACCGTAGGAGAGCGTCACGTCGTCTGCGAAACCGTTCAGCCCGGTCACGGTGAGGCCGATGTCGGCGAGATCATTCGGAACGCAGACCTGCTGGGCCAGGTTCGTGGCAACGATCTGGATTTGGGGAGTTGCACTGCAGGCGTCGAACTTGAAGGATCCGATGCGCGTATTCCAGTTTCCGTCCGCTCTCGCATACTCGTTCGTGTACCAGAAAGTGCAGTCGTCGCTGGGATCGATGCTCATGGCGCTGTAGTCGCCCCAACGGTTCGAGTTGGACACGCCGGCCCCGGCCTGGAGCGTGGTTTCCGGCTGGGGAAGCGTGCCCGCAGGGTCGCNCTGGAGTCGACCGGTGTAGCGAATCCCGGGATTGAGCGAGGNGCTCGACACGCTGTAACCCAGGGCGATGTTCTGGGCGCCGTCCATCGCGATGCTTCCCATCCAGCGGTGGGTCGAATCGGGGGCGTAGGTGCCCTCCTGGAACAGGGAAAAGTCCGGTCCCGTGGTCTTTTGAAGCTCGAACCAGCGGATGCCGTGGTGGTCGGAGCCGTTGACGTCCGTCACGAAATTCCCGAGCAGCATCTCGTGGGTGCCGAAGTTCCGGTAGACGGCGCGCCACATCACCACCTCGCGCAGCGGGTCCAATGTGGTTCCGAAATTGGGTTGGGGGACGCACGCAAAGCTGGTGAGGCCGCAGAGATCGGAGTCGAACTCGGCTACCGGGATCAGCGTCGGGCCCGTGAAGGTCGAGTTCGCGGGGTTCGCGAAGTCCGCGTGGAACTCGAAGATCTCGAGGAAATCCTGTGACGTGCCGGGGGGGTTGTGGGATTCGTCGTCGCGGTGGCGCAGGAAATATCCGGGGGCACCGGCGGGAGGGACCGTGGTGCCATCCAGATCCGCCGGAATCAGCATCTGAAACCCAAAGCCGGCGAGCGGCGAGGCGGTAAAGCGCTGCACCGTCGCAGGAGCCCCGAGCAGCATCTGGGTACGGTCGGCCACGTAGACGGCTGGTGTGTCCTCGTTGGTCCCGATGTAATAACCGTCGGGCCAGACGGCGTACTTGAAGTAGTCGGGGAAGAAGTCCGCCTGGAACTCGTAGGCGAACCAACCCCCACTCACCGGGTCGGAGGTCTGCGAGACGTAGGCACAGAGCTTGTCGCCCGCGGTCGAGAACTCCGTGAGCAGCCAGCGTTCTGCGAGATGGTCGTAGAGCACGACGGGATCGCCGTTCCCGCTGGCACAATCCCCCGTCCCTAGGCTGTCGATCTGAAAGGGTCCGGCGGCCACGCTGCCGTCGCTCTTGTTGAAGATCGTGACGGGAGCCCCCCCCGGGCCGTTGACCATCTGGATGTAGTAGTCCGGGCCGACGTCGCCCACGGTGTCCGGAGGCTGGGCGCCGGTGTATCCCTGTCCCTCGAAGCTGATGATCGGCGTGGTGAAGGCCCGCTGCGTGGGTGCCGCGGCTTGCTGGGCCAGCAGGGGATCGAGGCTCGGCGCCCGGGGCACGAGGCGGGCGATATGTTCGAGGTGCTCGGGCATCCGGTAGGTCCGCTTTGGAATTTCCCGGGTCGGATCGCCCGAGCGCCACGGCTGGGCCTTGGGGAGCTTGCGAAGATCGATATCGATGCGCCGGGACCCCGCCGACGCGGTGGACTCGGCACCTCTCACGATCACGGTCTTGCCGAGCGACTGAGCGAGCACGGCCGCGGGCGCCGAGCCGAGCGCAAGCGACACCAGTGCCCAGACGAGGCCCCGTACGACGTGCCCGCGTGAACCCGGGGACTGGCCGACGTACCCGTGAACCGGAGCAGGCTGGACCGGGGCCGCGTGATTGCGGGAACGAACGCTGATCGCCGACCAGGCCGAGCTGAAGAGCCGAACAACGAGGCGCATGCGCGTGGTTTCCCTCACAGAATCCGTCCAGCGGCAGCTCGTCCGATTGTCTCAAGGTCGAAGACAGAAGGGCAGAAAAATCTTCGAAATGGCGCTCGCTGCCGCCTTAGACGTCCGCACGGCGCTGCCGAAGCAGGGGCGTCGCAGAAACCGACGTTGGCCCTTCCGCTCGAGACGGCGCTGGGAAGGATCGTCCACCCGTAGAAGCTCCCCCGGTGAGGCCGAAGGGGGTGCCGTTGGAAGGTGCGTCGGGAGCGGCCCGGGGCCCCGCGGCTTCCGCTCTCCACGATGCGAAGGGCGGAAGACTCAACGGACGGAATTCATGGATGGGCCGTCGGGGACTCGAACCCCGGACCAACGGGTTAAAAGCCCGCTGCTCTACCAACTGAGCTAACGGCCCGAAACGCCGAAACTTCGCCCGTCCGGGCGCCACGCGCCAGTGTTGGGAACCGCGGCGACGAGAGCGCTGGCGCTACGCGTCGCGCTCGCCGGCGGGGTGGGCGCGCAGTTCGTGGACGAGAAAGGCGGCTGCGAGCACCACCGCGGTGACGCTCCAGAGGTGGAAGCGCAGGTTGGTCTGTCCGCCGGCGAAGAAATAGGTTCCGCTGTAGAGGCAGGCGCTCGAGAGCAGCAGCATCGAACGCACCGGCCAGCCGCGGCCGCGCGCACCTCGCGTCGCACAGACGACCAGACCGATCCCCGCGAGCAGGAGATACCGCCAGCTTCGGAAGAGACCCGGGAGGTTCTCCACCGCGGCGCCCAGCCACGAGCGCACGAGCAGCGAGAACCCCGAGCGCTCCCAGCTCACCTCGAGGCCGTGGCGCGGGTAGTGGAGCTCGACGCGGGTCCAGTCCCACGGAATGGTGACGTAGAAGCCGGCGAGGTCGGTAAAGCCCGTTGCGATCGCGAAGGTGTGCCAGCGGTGCGCGAGATACGCGAGAGGATGCGAAAGGATCGCCTCCCGCCACGCCTCGCGGAAGCGCTCGGCGTGCGCGGCGCCGAGCGCGATGCGGTTCTCGGGCTTTGCGAAGTACTTCGTCCAGCCCCTGGCGTAGACCGCGTCGTACTCGGCGGCGGTCCGCTGGGGCGCGCCGTCGATCGCGGGCAGCAGATCGCGATCGGTGCGCGCGGACAGACCCATGAGGTCGTAGGCGACCGTCTGGGTCATGGGCGTCTCCCCGGCGTCGGCCGGAAGCAGGACGGCGTTGATCGCGAAGCTGCCAGCGAGAAGCGCAACCCCCGACGCCAGCACCACGCGCCGGCGCAGCGGGGGATCGAACGCCGCAAGCGGGCCTTTCGAAAGACACAACGGGATCCAGAGGACGAACGGCAGCACCGCAGCGGTACCGTTGTAACGAACCGCAGATCCGTAGAGGAGCGCCGCCAGTGCCGCCCACAGCGGCCACGGATGTTCGTTGCGCTCGAAGCGGACGAGCACGCCCACGCCGAGCACGAGTGCGCTCATCATCTGCGCGTCCTTCGAGATGTGCGTGACGTGTCCGAAGCACGGCGGAAACAGGCCCACCCCCAGAAAGAACGCGAGCTGCCACGCGCGACGACCGGGAAACAGCGAACGCGCGATCCACGCGAGCCCCAGCCACCACGCGGTCACCTGCAGGAGCAACATCAGGAACGGTCCCTTCACGAGAGCGTTCGCGAACATCCAGACCGCCGCCATCGCGGGCGGGTGCCACGCGTAGAAGCTCCCAGCGAGCGCGGCTTCGAGCTGCTGTCGCGAGTCGATGCCGAGGTGACCGGGGAAGCCGACAGCGAGTGTCAGCCCGATGCACACCGCGCAGAGCCACGTGCCGGGGGCGACGCGCGCCACCGCATCGGAGCTCGCAGTGCGCGCTGCGCGGGCGTCGTCGGACATCGCACCTCAAGGTACCCGGAAACGGACGATCGTGTACTCTGAGCCAGCGCCTTGCGAAGCCTTGCACCCTCCATCCTGCTGGTCGCTCTCGTTTCCGTCGCGCCCTTCGCGCGGCTCTACTCGCGCAACCTCGGAAACGCCATCGACGCCTTCGAGCTCGCGCTCTGGGCCATCGCCTGGACCTCGTTCTGGGTGATCGCGCTGCTGCTCGGCCGCGCGCTCTTGCGCGCCGACACGCGACGCGCGGCGTGCGTGTGTGCGACGTGCGCGTTCGTCGCGTTCTCCTACGGCGCCCTCGCCGATGCGCTGGGCGAGGAAGGAGGAGCGCTCGCCTTCGTGGCGATCGGTGCGCTCTCCGTGGCCGCCGCCGTGCGATTCGGTGGGCGTCCGGTCGTGCACCGGGCCGCGCTGGTCTTCGCCGCGCTGTCGCTCCTGCTCCCGCTGTTCAGCGTGATCTCGTACCGCCCTCCTCCCCGAGGTCCCGCGCTCCCCCTCGAAGCGGCGTTCCCCCTCGCGGACAACGCCATCTGGTCCGGCGCTCCGGTGCGCACGCCGAACGTCTACTGGCTCGTCGCCGACAGCTATCCGAACGCCCGCGTCCTCGCCGAGCAGTTCGGCTTCGACAATCGGCCATTCCTCAACGCACTCGGCGAGCGGGGCTTCTACGTGTCGAACGCCAGCTACGCGAGCTTCAGCAATACCCTGCTCTCCGTGTCTTCGACGCTCGACATGGTCTACCTCTACGAGCCGACCGAGCGATTTTCCGAGCTTCGCTCCGGCGTCCGCGTGACCTTGCCGGGGCGCGCGAACCGCGGACCCGTCGAGACGACCGTGGGCGACAACCGCACCGTCGGGTTCCTCAAGCAGGCCGGCTACCGGTACGTTCACTTCGAGGGACGCACCTACCACATCACGCGTTGCCGCGGTTACGAGGACGTCTGCATCACCGGAATGCCGACGCGACCGAGCGACCTGCAATCGGTACTCCTCGAGATGCTCCCCTACCGGCTGCCGTTCGCCCTTGCGGGCGGCGACGCGCCCATGGCCCGGCCGGTGGTCAAGGGCGATCGGAGCGCATCGGGGACGGGCATCCCGGAGCTCGCCGCCGGCCTTCGCGCCCTGCCCCGCGACCGTCCCTTCTTCGTGTACGCGCACATCTTCTCACCCCACGGTCCCTACTCGAACGACGAGCACTGCAATCTCCTCGAGCGAAGTCCGCCGCGCCCGACCTCCGCGGACTACCTGCGCCAGCTCCAGTGCGTGAACCGACAGCTCCTCGGGCTGCTCGACCAGATCTCACGCGACGATCCGAGTGCCGTCGTCCTCTTGAACTCGGACCACGGTCCGCGCCTCACCGTGCACAACGACGTCGCGATCGACGACTACGACGCCGACCAGATCCGCGAGACGCTGGGCATCCTGAACGCCGTGCGGCTGCCGCCGGTCTGCCGCGAAGATCTCGCCCAAGATCTCATCCCCGCAAACGTCATGCGGATCGTCTTCGCGTGCCTCGGCGGGCACCCGGCCCGCCTCCTCGAGCCGCGCCACTTCGTCGCCGCGGGCAACGCGGGACACCCCGACTACGGGCGGATCCGCGAGGTCCGGGTGCGCTGAGCGCCAGCCGAATCGACATCCCGGATTGACTTTCGTTTTTCTTTCGCGTATGCTGAATCGCCTACCCCTGTGACGCCCAGGGCGAATGGAGAACGGACCTCCGGACCGGGAAGGGTTCCCAGCCGGCTGTCGCCTCGGGCACCGCATGAGTGGTGAGCGGGCAGGTGCTGCCGATTGAACATGGGACTCGCGGTCCCCGCTCGCTCGCCACTCCCCCCTTCCCCCGACGGATCCCCGGGCTCCGCGTCGGCTCCGATTCGATTTTCGAACCCGCCCTCAGGCGATGGAGAGATCGAGCCGGATCCCGTAGTGGTCCGACCCGGGGATATCGAGCATCCGGCAGGTCTCGACGTCCACGCCGCGGCCGAAGCAGTGGTCGATGCGGAGCAGCGCCGGCCCAGCCCAGACGGGCCAGGTCGGACGCGGCCGTTTTCCACAGCGACGCGCGTGGGCAGACACCAGATCGTCGAGCAACGCCGCCATGCGCCGGTAGAGGGGCCACACCGGCGAGGCGTTGAAGTCGCCCACCACCACGCGGGTCCGCTCGGAGCTGGCCTGGACGTAGCGGAGCAGGTCGTCGAACTGGCTGGCGCGCCGGGCCGGCTGCGCCCACACGGGCGGGCTGTGGGGCGCAGCGAAGTGCACGTCGATCACCTCGACGGGTTTCGGCAGCTCGGGCCAGTGCTCCGGGGACAGTGTCGCGACGTGCGCGCGGCGGTAGACCATCGGAATGACCTCGAGCACGGCGGGTCGACGCAGCGCGATTCCCATGCCCACGAAATCGTCCGACGGCATGAGCTCCCCGTACGGGAGCACCTCGGCGACCGCGTCGGCCTGGTCGTGCGAGAGCTCTTGCAGGCACACGACATCGATCTGTTCACGCTGGAGGAGGTCGGCGAAGCGATCCGGGTCGGCGCCACCGTTCAGGAGATTGGCCGTGAACAATCGCAGGTGGGCGCCCATGCAACGCCTCTTCGTTCGATTCCCGTCCGAGGTTGAGCCCGACCCAGGCGAGGATAGGCTTCGGCGCCAGCACGCGGCAGAAGCCGGATCTGCGACGCCGGAGAGTGACCGCACGGTCGGCGGCGGACGCCCACCCCCTCGGTGATCAGGATCTCATCGGGTGAATGAACCGGCACGCGAGCGAGTGCCGGAAGCAACCCAACCGGTGACGCGGCTCGCGCGCTCAGCGCCGCGGTCGGAACGGATCGAGGTCGTGGATCGTCTCGTCTCGCCCCGGCCCGACGGAGAGGATCTCGACGGGAACTCCCACGAGCGCCTCGATGTGCCGCACGTAGTTGCGCGCATTCTCCGGGAGATCCTCGAATCGGCGGCACCCGCGGATGTCTTCGGTGAAGCCAGGCAGGCTCTCGTACACCGGCTCGGCGGCCTCGATGTCGGCGAGTGTCATCGGGAAGTCCTGGCTGATCTTGCCGTTCACCTTGTAGGCCGTTGCGACCTTGAGCTCGTCGAGGCCCGGCAGGACGTCGAGCTTGTTGACGGCAAGACTCGTGAAGCCGTTCACGGTAACGGCCTCCCGGAGCATCACCGCGTCGAGCCAGCCGCAGCGACGCGGTCGCCCGGTGGTCGCGCCGAACTCGGATCCCACCTCGCGCAGACGCGCGCCCATCTCACCCTCTTCCTCCGTCGGAAAGGGCCCGCCGCCCACGCGCGTGGTGTACGCCTTCGTGATGCCGAGGACGCGGTCGATCCGCGTCGGACCAACGCCCGCGCCGGCACATACCGCGCCGGCCACGCAGTTCGACGACGTCACGTACGGATAGGTGCCGTGATCGATGTCGAGGAAGGTCCCCTGGGCGCCCTCGAATAGCACGTTGCGTCCGTCGCGCAGCGCGCGTTCGAGTGTGCGCGACACGTGACCGACATAGGGCTCGAGTTCGCGCCCCCATTCGATCGCCATGCGGGTGGTCTCGGCGACGTCGATCGCCGGCCAGCCGTAGTAGTTCACGAGCTCGAAGTTCTTCTGCTCGGCGACGCGCTCGATGCTGTCGCGCAGCTGCTCGGGGTTCAGGAGATCCGCGACACGGATGCCCCGCCGCGTGACCTTGTCCTCGTACGCCGGACCGATACCGCGCCCGGTGGTACCGATCGCGTGCTTCGCCGCCTTCTCCTCGCGTGCCTTGTCGAGCGCCTTGTGCCAGGGCAGGATCACGTGGGCGCGTCCCGACACGCGCACCCGCGACGGATCGCGCAGTACGCCGCGCTCGCGGAGCGCGAGGAGCTCCTCGAGGAGCACGGTCGGATCCACCACGACGCCGGGACCGATCAGATTGATCGTTCCCGGGTCGAGGATACCCGCCGGAACGACGTGGAGCACGGTCCGCTCTCCGTCCACCACGAGGGTGTGACCCGCGTTGTTGCCACCGTGGAAGCGGACCACGAGATCCGCCTTGGGGGCCAGCCAATCGACCAGCTTCCCCTTGCCTTCGTCACCCCACTGGGCGCCTACCGCAACGAGTGTCGTCATGAGCCGAGGTCCACGATCTGGGCAGAGATCACCTGGGCAAGGCCACTCAGCCGCTCCATGACCTCCGCGCTGGGCATTCCGTCGATATTCACGAGCATCGCCGCCTCGCTTCGCTCCGGGACGAGCGCGAGCTGCATCCGCGAGATGTTGATTCCGCCCTCGCCGAGGATCGTCCCCACCATCCCCACCACACCGGGCTGATCGTGGTTGTGGATGAGGAGGGTCGGGCCCTCCGGGATGGCCTCGAGCATGAAGTCGTCCACGCGTACGATCCGCGGCTGGCCGCCGTGGAAGACGGCGCCGACGATCAACCGTTCGAGGGCGCCGGCCACCTTCGTGCTGATGGAGCTCGCGAAGTCGATCGGCCGGTTCGACTTCGACTCGATGACCTTGATGCCGCGCTGCTGGGCGAGCAGCGGTGCGTTCACCATGTTGACCTGCTCGGTGGCCGATTCGAGGAGGCCTTTCAATACGGCCACGGTGATCGGCGCGACGTCGCCGAAAGCCGCGTCTCCCGCGTACTCGATCTCGATCAGCTCGATGGGCCCCGGGCACAGCTGCCCCTGCATGCGCCCGAGCTTCTCGCCCAGCGTGATGTAGGGCCTCATCTGCGCCCACAACTCCCTCGAGAGTGACGGCACGTTGACAGCGTTGTTGAACACGCCGGTGAGGAGGAAGTCGCGCACCTGCTCGGCCACCGCGATCGCCACGTTGATCTGCGCCTGCTCGGTGGACGCGCCGAGGTGGGGCGTGCAGATCACCTGCGGGTGTGCGACGAGCGGGTGGTCTTCTCTCGGTGGCTCCTCGGCGAATACGTCGAGGGCGGCTCCGCTCACCTGACCGCTCTCGAGCGCGTCGAGCAGCGCATCCTCGTCGATGATGCCGCCGCGCGCGGCGTTGATGACCATCACACCGGGCTTCATCTTCTCGAACGCGGCGGCGTCGAGCATGGCGGTGGTGTCCTTCGTTTGCGGTACGTGGATGGATATGAAGTCCGAGCGCGCGAGCAATTCTTCGAACGACACGAGCTCGATGTCAGCGCGACTGGCCGCGAACTCCGACAGGAAGGGATCGTGAGCGATCACCTTCATGCCGAGTCCGCTGCCGCGTTCCGACACGATTCGCCCGATGTTGCCGAGACCGATCACGCCGAGCGTGCGGTTGTAGAGCTCCACACCCGTGAAGCTCTTCTTGTCCCAGTGACCCGACTTCATCGACGCCGTGGCCTGCGGGATGTAGCGCGCAAGCGACACGAGCAGCGCCACTGCATGCTCAGCCGTCGTAATGTTGTTGCCGCCGGGCGTATTCATCACGGCGATGCCGTGCGCCGTGGCCGCGCCGACGTCGACGTTGTCGACGCCGATGCCCGCGCGGCCGATGGCAGTGAGCTCGGTCGCCGCCTCGATGACGTCCGCCGTGACCTTCGTGGCGCTGCGGATGACGAGGGCCGACACGCCAGCGACCGCCCCGATGAGCTCTTCCGGGGAGAGCCCGGGCCGGTAGTCGACTTCGATTCCGCGCGCGCGCTCGAGGATCTCGAGCCCTTGTTGAGCGAGTGAATCCGTTACGAGAACTTTGACCACGTGGTCTCCAGCGGAGTTGGTGCGCGGGTTCGTCTGCGCCGATCAGTCGGCGAGAAGCTCCGTCGCCGTGCGGGCGGCTTCGCCGAGCTTGGCGACGTAGCCGTTGGCCGCGAGCGACATCTCGATGGCCGCAATCGCGGCGATCGTGTCGAAACGGTCGAAGTAGCCGAGGTGGGCAATCCGAAAGATCTTGCCCTTCAGGTGTCCCTGGCCGTCGGCGACCGTGTAGCCGAGCCGTTCTCGCAGATACTTCTGGAACGCCGGGCCGTCTACGCCGTCGGGAATCACGACGGCGGTGGTGGCCGCGCTCGGAGCGTCAGGCGCGAGGAGCTCGAGTCCGATCGCGCGCATCGCTTCGCGCGTGGCGGCTGCAAGGCGCTCGGTGCGCTCCCACGTCACCTCGAGGCCCTCCTCATCGAGGATGATCTTGAGCGCCTCGTCGAGTCCCAGCATCAGGCCGATCGCCGGCGTAAAGGCGGTCTGGTCCTTCGGCAGGACCGCGAGCTCCGCTTTGAGATCGAAGTAGTAATGACTGCAGGTCGAAGTCTCCATGAAGCGCTGCGCGCGCTCGGAGACGCCGATGAAAGCCAGGCCCGGCGGCAGCATGAACGCCTTCTGAGAACCGGACACGACGACGTCGAGGCCCCACGCATCCATGCGCATCTCGTAGACGCCCGCGGCGGTGATCGCGTCGACGACGATGATACGGTCGCCGCTGTGATTCACGACTTCGGCGATCTCCTTCACGGGATGGCGCGCCCCGGTGCTCGTCTCGGAGGCCGTGAGGTAGACGGCGAGGATGTCGGGGCTCACTTCGAGAGCGCGTGCGATCTCTGCGGGCTCGACGGCGCGGCCCCACTCGACGTCGATGCACGTCGTGCGCACGCCGTAGGCCTCGCAGATCTCGGCCCAACGCTCTCCGAATTTGCCGCCCCGAACGACCAGGGCGTGATCACCGGGAGAGAGCAGGTTCGACACCGCGGTGTCCATCGCACCCGTGCCCGACGCGGCGAAGATCGCCACGGGACTCTCGGTCTGGAACACCTGCTGCAGGCCCTTGCGGCAGCGTTCGAACACCGGAAGAAAATCGGGGGCGCGGTGATTGAGGATCGGTTGCGCCATCGCTAGACGCACTCGATCCGGAACCGGGACGGGTCCCGGTGTAAAGAGACGACGCTTCAACATCGGACTGGTCCTGCTCCCGGTTCTCCAGGCTCTTGGGAGGCGCGCGCACGCGACCCCTCGGGTCGCGACGCGCGTCCGGTACGACGGATCGCAGTGGGGCCAGCGGCCGGTCGAGGACGCGGACCCGCCCCGTGAGGAAATCACGCGGAGTTGGAGGGTACCGGAGCCCCGGGGGACTCTCAACGGTGGTCGAGGCGACGGTCGCTGGGGCCTTCTGGGGCCACGAGGGCGCCCGCGAAGGCCTGGCTGCACCGCTACCCTGTCCACGCCATGTCGCCTCGTCCCTCCACGCCACGCGAGATCTCCCCCTCGGGCGCCCTCAACGCGGTGGTTCGGGTCCCGGGATCGAAGAGCCTGACGAACCGCGCCTACCTCATCGCCGGCCTCGCCAACGGCACGAGCGAGGTCACGGGCGGTCTCGTGGGCGACGACAGCGAGGCCATGATCGGCGCGCTGCGTCGACTCGGCTGCCGGGTGGAGGAGGATTCCGATGCCCTTCGGATCACCGGTCGCGGCGGCGCATTCAGCCGGCCCGACGGCCCCCTCGATCTGCGCAACTCCGGCACGAGCGCGCGTTTCTTGACCGCGGCGGCGTGCCTCGGCGAGGGCCCGGTCGTGATCGACGGAAACGCGCGCATGCGCGAGCGACCGATTGGCGACCTCGTCGACGCGCTCACGAAGCTCGGCGCCGAAGCCGAGATCGTGGGACGGGACGGCTGTCCGCCGGTCCGGCTCGCCGGTGGCGGCATGCGCGGCGGCGAAGCGGGGATCGACGCGAGCGCCTCGAGTCAGTACGTCTCGGCCATCCTGCTTGCAGCGCCCTACGCGAAATCGGACGTTGCCCTGTGCTTCGAGAACGGTGTGCTCGTGTCCCGTCCCTACGTCGACCTCACGCTCGACATCATGCGCCGCTTCGGCGCTGACGCCGAATGGATCGACGAGTCGAGCTTGCGTGTGACGTCGGGACAACCGTATCGCGCACGCGCCTACGCGGTCGAGGCGGATGCGTCGGCGGCGGTCTATCCGTTCTGCGCGGCGGCGATCGCCGGCGGTCGCGTGCGCGTCGAGGGAATTGCCAAGGGGTCGCTTCAGTCCGACTTCAGGATCCTCGAGCTGCTCGAGCGCATGGGCTGCCGTGTCGCGCGCGGCGCGGGATGGGCGGAAGTCGAAGGCACGCCGGCTGGACTCTCTGGAATCGACGTCGACATGAACGACCTGCCCGACGCTGCGCTCGCTCTCGCGGTGGTCGCGCTGTTCGCGACGGGACCCACGCGACTGCGCAACATCTGGAATCTGCGGATCAAAGAGACCGATCGGCTGGCGGCCCTCGAGACCGAGTTGCGCAAGCTGGGCGCCGACGCGCGGGCCGACCGCGATTCCCTGTCGATCGCGCCGGGTCCGCACCGCGCGGCCACGATCGACACCTACGACGACCACCGGCTCGCGATGTCGTTCTCCCTAGCCGGTCTGCGGATTCCCGGAGTCGCGATCGACGATCCCGGCTGCGTGGCGAAGACCTGGCCCGACTACTGGGCCGCGTTCGACGCCATGCTGGCCACAGGGTCGCGGAGCTAGCTCGGCGGGTTCGGCTCGAAGCCTACGAATCGCGATCCGGGCCCGGGTTGAGCTCCTTCGGGCGCCGCTTGCCGAAGAAGCGCGCGGGCCGCGCGTACAGGCGCGGCTCCTCTACGGCAGCCTCGCGCCGCGCCGCCGAAGGCCGCCCCTCGGCGCACGCCGAACCGCAGTACCAGATACCGCCGCGGCGCAGCGACGCGCGCCCGAGGCCGTCGTCGCAGCGCGCGCAGGAGCCGCTGCCGCTGATCGGTCGTTGATCTGACATGGTTGCGCCGTCCGCTTTCAGTGCCTGTACCATCGGCACGCGCCGTTCAAACCTTTCACCCGTGAGGGGGAGAACCGGGGATTGCGCGGGAGTTGCCGCCGCGTGAATGTCTGCGGCGCGGACAGACGAAGGAGAAAAGCGGGAATGCAGGAAGTGACGGCGGCCATCGACGCACTCGGCCTCACGCGGCGTTTCGTCGACCACACGGCCCTCGACGCCCTCACCCTGCAGGTCCCGCGCAACGAGACGTTCGGACTGCTCGGCGCAAACGGCGCCGGAAAGACGACGTTCATTCGCCTGGTCACCGGCTTCCTGCTCCCGACGGACGGCGAAGTCACGGTCGACGGCATCTCGCCGAGCGCGAACCCCGCCGGGGTCCGCGCGCGTGTTGGCTTCGTGATGGAGACGTCGCGCCTCTACCCCGAGCTGCGCGTGGACGCGTTTCTGCGGTTCGCGGCCGGCGCGCACGGCCTGTCGGGAAAGCCACGCGGCGATGCGATCGAACGCGTCGTCGAGCAATTCAGTATCGGCGACGTTCTGCGACGCCACATCGGCAACCTGTCGAAGGGCTATCAACAGCGCGTCTCCCTCGCCCAGGCCTTCCTCCACGATCCCAGCGTCGTGATCGTCGACGAGCCGACGAGCGGACTCGATCCGCTGCAGCGCGAAGACGTACACGCGATCCTGGGCGCGCTGCGCGGCGAGCGGACCGTGCTGATCTCCACCCATGACCTCGCCGAGGCCCGATCACTCACTTCGCGGGTGGCGGTGCTCCACGCGGGCCGGCTCGTCACGCAGGGACCGACGGAGCAGGTGCTCGACTCGAATCGCGCCCTCTCCCTGTTCGAAGCGCCCGAAGCCGGGTTGACGTGACGCCGCTCCTCGCCCTGATTCGCAAGGAGTTTGCGAGCCTCTTCGGGTCGTCGCTCGCGTACGTTGCGCTCACCGTGGCGGCACTCGTCACCGCGCTCACGTTCTTCGACCACCTGCGCCTCTACAACCAGGTGCTGTTCGCCTACGCGTCGACCACGATGGGCGGCTTCGCCTCGGACTCGATCCCCGACTACATCAATCTCTGGGATCTCGTCTTCTTCCCGGTGATGGAGCAGCTCGGCCTCACGTTTCTGGCGGCGATTCCTCTGGTCACGATGCGCGTCTTCGCCGAAGAGCGATCGCGAGGCACCGACGAGCTGCTGCTCTCGACGAAGCTCACTCCGAACCAGATCGTCCTCGCGAAGTTCTTCGTCACGTTCGCCTTCGTCGTACTCATGATGGCCGTAAGCTTCATCTATCCCGCCACCGCGATCACGCGCGGAGGTCTCGGTGTGGAGCATCTCGCCGCGGTGTTCACCGGGCTCACGCTGCACGCCATCGGCCTCGCATCGATCGGCCTGACCTGTTCGGCGTTTTCTCGCAGCCAGCTCGTATCCGCGATCTCGGGGTGGGCCATCGCGTTCATCCTTTGGGACTTCGGGTGGATGCAGCCGTTCGTCAGCGAGGGCGTCGCGAACGTGCTCGACGCCTTCTCGCTCCACCCGCGGTACGGGGCCTTTTCCGAGGGGGTCGTCTCTCTCGCGAACGTCGTGTACTTCGCGTCGCTCGCCATCGTGGCTTTCGGTCTGGCGCGATTCTCGTTCGACCTGCGCAGGGTCGGTTGATGCGCGAACTCGCTCTCGCCGGATTCATCGCCGCGCTTTCGGGTCTCGTGTCGCTCTACGCCACCGACCACTTCGGTGCCTTCGCGGGCATCAATCTCGGCCTCGGGGGCTTGGCGCTACTCGCCGCGGCCTTGCTCGGCGTGCGTCGGCTGCGCGCCTTGGGCAGTCCGCACTCGCGTCCGGTCGTCATCCGGGGGGTGCTGCGCATCGCCGTGTGTCTCGTCCTGGCGGTTGCGCTCGAGCGCGCGGCGCAGTGGAGTGGCGTCGAGTTCGACTGGACACGCGAGGGGCGCTTCGAACTCGCTCCCGCGACCCTCGAAGCGTGTCAAGACCTGGGAAACACGCGCGCCACGCTGTTCTACGACCCGGAAGATCCGCGTATCCGGCGCACGCGCCTGCTGCTCGATACGCTCGCCGCAAGGTGTCCGCTCCGCGTCGTCGGGCAGGTCCTCGACGAGGCCGTGTTCGACGAGGATCGCTACGGCGTGGGCTCGTCGAACAGCGTGGTACTCGAACACGGCGACCGCTTCGAAACCATCGCGCGCCCTACCGAAGGCACGATCTACGAAGCCCTCTACCGCCTGCGGTCGAGACTCTCCGGTGTTCTCACCCTGCTGTACGGGAATGGCGAAGGGGACATCGAAGACGAGCGCGACCTGGGGTTCTCGGGATTTGCCACCGCCCTCGAGACGGAGGGCTACCGCCTGCGCCGGGTCGCGTCAGCAGCGCTCGTCGAGGTTCCGACGCCGACGGACGCGCTCGTGATCCTGTCGCCGCAGCGGCACCTGCCCGACCCGGCAGTGAACGCGATCCGCCGCTGGCTCGACGCGGGGGGGCGCCTCGTGGCCTTCCTCGAACCCGGCGTCACGAGCGGGCTCGAAGACCTTCTCGGCGACTACGGTCTCGCCTCCCCCGACGCCGTGGTGATCGACCCGGCCTACGCGGGGCGAAACGAAATCGGCGCTTCGATCGTGGCGGCCAACTACGAGGCCCACCCCGTGACGCAGGGCCTCGGCAAGAACCGCATGACGTTCTTCCCCGGCGCGCGCCCGTTCCACCTGAGCAAGCCACAGGGCAGCGACAAACTCGTGCGGGTCGTCCTCGCCAGCCACCGCGCGTGGGTGCTCGAGGACCCTGCACTCCTCGACGCTCCCGAGCCGCCCGAACCCGGACCGAACGTCCGTCGCAACTACCAGACCATCGCCGCCGCCGGTCGCTACGTCCGCGAGGCGCGCGAGATCCGGATCGTGGCGTTCGGCGACGCGGAATTCGCGTCGAACCGCCACCTGCGCACGCTCTACAACCTCGATCTCGCGCTCAACGCCGTGCACTGGGCCACCGAGCGCGAACCCGCGATCACGTTGAGACCCAAGATCCGGTCGATCGTCCAGTTCCCGCTGCCCATCGAGAGCACGCTCAGCGCCCTGTACGGCATAGGCCTGCTCGTTCCCGAGGTTCTCCTCCTCGCGGGCGGCATCGTGTGGCTGAGAGGCCGCCGCGACTAGCCGCGCAAGAACCTCCCCAAGCGGCGGCAACTGGCGGCGGCGTGCTGGGGAGGCGGGCTTTGCCCGCCGAACCCCGGCGAGCTAGCCCTCTTTGGGTCGATGCTGGGTTGCTAGAGCGATGCCCTTGGCGCCGGCTTGTTGGGCGACATCGAGGATGTTTACCGCCTGGCCGAGGAGCACCTTCTTGTCGCCGCGCAGGATGACGAGCTTGTCGGTGGCGTTCGAGAGCGCCGCCTCGAGGTCGGCGTAGAGAGCGGCTTCGTTGGTGGGCTCATCGTTCACGAGAATCTCGCCTTGCATCGTCACCGTGATCGTGACGCCCTCGGGCGTGGTTTCGCTCACCTCGGCGCCGGGCAGGTCGACGTTCTTGCTCTGGTTCGCCGCCACCGACGTCGTGACCATGAAGATGATCAGCAGCACCAGGAAGACGTCCGTGAGGGGGGTGATGTTGATCTCGGCGACGATCCCCTCGTCGGCGTTCTCTTCGTCGCTAGGCAGGTACGAGACGCCCATCCGCGACCTCCGAAGCGTTGTCCCGCGTTTCCACGGATGACTCGACGTACAGAAGCGCCTGCACGAATCGCTCGCACGAGCGCGCGTACGTCTTCGAGATGCTGCCGACCCGCACCTGCAGGATGTTGAAGAAGAGCAGCGCGATGATGGCGACGAACAGTCCCGCACCCGTGGCGACGAGTGCCTCGGAGATGCCGGCGGCCACCACATCGAAGCCACCCGCGCCGTGCTCCGCCATGTCCTGGAACGCCCGGATGATACCGATCACCGTCCCGAAGAGACCCACGTACGGCGCCAGCGAGCCGATCGTGCCGATGACCCAGATTCGTTTGCTGAGTCCGGCAACGGTCTCCTGGCGGGACGTGGCCATGATCCTCTCGAGGTCCTCGAGCGCGATGTTCTTCCAGCGCATGGCCTCGAGGTAGATGTCCGAGATGGCGGTGTTCGACGCCTCGCACAAGCGTCGGGCGCCCTCGACGTCGCGCTTCACCAGCGCGTCGACCGTCTCGCGGGTGAGACCGCGAGTCTGCTCGTCGATCCCTCGAAACCGCCACATCCGCTCGACGAGGATGCCAAGCACGACGACCGAGCCTATCCCGAGCGGATAGACGGTGAGTCCGCCGTCACTGAGAAGCGTGAGTAGAGTCTGCGCATCCAAGCCGGTTCCCCCGTTTCCGTTCCGCCGAGCGGGTGCAGGGCCCCCGCGACTCGTTCGGCCGAGATCGACCGGATTCGGCCGGTTCACCCGGCGAAAGCGTCAGGGGGCTGAGGCCGGAGCAACCCCTCCCAGATCCGCCCGAGTCCGATTCCCAGTGTCGATTCAGTAGGTTACTGGATCAGTCGCACACCACCAGCGGACCCGCCCGAACCTCGCCGGGTGGGATCTGCCGGCTCGCACCCCGCCCGAGGTCGGGATACGATGTGTCCTGTTTCGGGCGGCCAGCCCTCTCACCTTACGCCCAATGAGATCGGCCCGGGGACCCCCAGGTGCGATTTGGATGGGATTGGGCTGAAGGGAGATTTCGCGTCTGGCCGATGAGTCGAAGAGTGCCTGGGGGCCGCACTCCCGACACCGACATTTCCCGGGATTTTTTCGCGCGTTCATGAACGAGCCGCCCATCATCCGTGACCGTCGGCGAGGCCCGAAAAAGGCCGCCCGAGCCGGTACCCGCATTTCCGCGGCATTCCGTCCCGTAGACGTGTCCGGGGGAGCGGCGACCTACGCGTACCCGGGGATGGATACGGTGGTCCCCGAGGACGGGCGCCGGGCGCTGGTCACGGGCTCCTTTGCGGCGCTCCTCCACCTCGGGCTGCTCGCCTTCCTCTTCCTGCTCGCGAGCCTCGCGCCGCATCTCGACGACGTCCTGATCCCCGTCCAGCTGATCAAGGACCTCCCCGAGACCCCCGACACACCGGCGCCGGCCCCCAAGACCCTCGCCGAGCGCCGAACCCCGCGCTTCGCGCCCAGCGTGCAGTCGGTGGCGCCCCAGATCGTGAACCCTCGAGTGATCGCCGACGCCACACCCCGCGTCACCGTCGAGGCCGTGAGAATGAATGCGGTGACGGCGGTGCGCGGACCGACCGCCATCGACCCCCGCTCCATCTCGGTGGAGACGGTGCGCCGCGTCGACCCGCTCGCGACGCAGCGGGCGCGCACGCTCGACCTGCCCACCGCGATCGGCGCGGCGGTGCACGGCCCCGTGAAGATCGACGCCCCATCTGGACCCTCCGCAGGTCCGCGGCGCGTCGACGTCGCGACCCCCGTGAAGTCGATGGGGACGGGAACGCTGTCGATCGGTAGCGGCTCCTCGGTGCAGGAGGGCATCGTGTCGAACCGTGACGTCCTGGGCGCGCCGACCGGTCAGGTGCTCGTAAGCGTCGACACGGCAGTGGGCGAGGGACTGTTGCGCGGACCGGGAGGCACCGGCACCGGTGGCCCGTCGGGTAGTCGCGCTGAGGCGATCGACATCGAGTGCGCAAATCGACCCGAGGTCGCCCGCTATCTGGATGCGGTGAATCTCCGTACGTATGACCGCTGGCAGCTGCCGCCGGGCGTCCCACCGAGCGAGGTGCAGCTGCGCTTCAAGATCGATGTCGCCGGCTCGGCTACCAACGTCGAACTCGTTCGCGCAGAGAACAACGCCCTGGGTGCCAGCGCCGTCGACGCGATGCGCGCGGCGTCGCCCTTCCCGCCGATGCCGGAGTCGGTCCGCTGCCTTTCCGGTCACCGGATTCGCGCGACATTCCGCAACGAGTCCAGTGCGAGCTGATCCGCAGGGCCCCACGTGACCCGGTCGTTCCTGCACATCGCCACTGCCGTCGTCGCGGTCTCGTGGATCGCTCCCGTGGCGACGTCCGCCCAGACGAGCTGCCCGGCGGTCGAGCTTCGCTACGACGACAGCGAGCAGCTCGCCGAGAAACACAGCGACACCAACAAGGACTGCCGCTACGACGAGGTGGTGTACTACATCAACGAGCACCCCGAGCATGCGGAACGCGATCAGGACTTCGACGGGCGCATGGACCTGTGGATCTTCTACGGCGAAGACGGCCGGGTCGGGCGCCAGGAACACGACACGACAGGTGACGGAAAGATCGACCGCTGGATCGCGTTTCGCAACGGCAAGCAGGCCACACAGCTCGACGACCGCAACGCCGACGGTACCGCCGACGCCACGCTCTACTACAAGGACGACCTCCCCGAGCGCCTGAAAGAGGACACCAACCTCGACGGCCGACCCGATCGCATGGTGACCTACCGCGAGGGCCAGCCCAGCATCGTCGAGGAGGACAAGGACTTCGACGGCCGGATCGACGTGCGCGCCGAGTACACGACCGGCGGCCAGCGCAGCGTCGAGGAGCAGGACACCAACGGCGACGGCGCACTCGACGTCGCGATCCACTACGAGAACGACGTAAAGGTCCGGGTGGAAGAGGACACCCGGGGCGACGGCGTGAAGGACGTCGTCACCACCTACGCGCGAGACGTGATTACGCGCCGCGAGGCGGACAAGACCGGCGACGGTCACTTCGACTCTGTCGCGCTCTTCGAAGACGGCACCGAGCGCGAACAGCGGCTCGACGAGGACGCGGACGGCAACCCCGAGATCGTGATTCTGCTCGGCGCGGGCGGCGAGAAGCTCATCGAACAAATCGACAGCGACGCCTCTGGCGACCTCGACATCGTGCGCACTTTCGAGGGTGGGATCCGCGTCCGCGAGGAAGAGGACCAGACGGGCGACGGGAAGTCCGAAGTCGTGACCCTCTACTCGGGCGACACCGCCCTGTCGCGCACCGCCGACACCAATCACGACGGTCGGATCGATACAAAGATCACGTTCGAAGAGGGCCGCAAGAAAATCCAGGAGGAGGACCGCGACCACGACGGCGAGATGGATGCCGTCTACCACTTCGACGCCGGCGAGGTCCGCATCCGCGAAGAGCTCGACGAGGATCGCGACGGCGACTTCGAGACGACGAACCACTTCGCCCTTGGTGTGGTCGTGCGAGCCGAAGTCGCCGAACCCGGCGAAGCTGGCGCCCCGCGCACGCAGTACTTCGAGAACGGTGAGATCGCGCGGGTCGAGGTCGACGAGGACGCCGACGGTGCCATCGACCTCTGGAGCTACTACACGGAGGACGGCTCCCTCATTCGCCAGCAGCAGGACACGAACCGGGATCAGCGCCCCGACACCTTCATCGAGCTCGACCCCGCGACGGGCAAGGAAACCTCCGTGCGAAGCGACTCGACGGCTGACGGCAAGATCGACCGCTGGCGCACGGCCGACAGCCAGGGCGTCACACACAAGGTCGAAGAGGATCACAACGCCGACGAGACGCCCGACCGCGTCGTCTTCTTCGATGCCGGAGCCCCGGCGCGCTTCGAGGAGGACAGCGATTTCGACGGCCGCGTCGACCTGCGCGGTCGGCTCGATCCCAACGGCGAGCCCATCCTCGAGGAGCACGACACCAACGGCGACGGCGTCTTCAACCTGCGCGTGCACTGGACCGGCGGCGAAAAGGTCCGTGAGGATCGCGACACCACCGGAGACGGTCGCCACGACGTCTCGACGACCTTCACCGCGGGACTTCCGGTTCTGCAGCATCGGGACACCACGGGCGACGGCCAGTTCGATTCGAAGATCGTGTTCGCCGAGGGCCGACAGTCCGTACAAGAACGCGACACCACCGGAGACGGTCGCCACGACGTCGTGGTCCGATTCGACGCGGAAGAGCGCCCACTGCGCGAGGAGATCGACACGAGCGCAACCGGCGCCGCGGACCTCGTCAAGCACTACGAAGCGGGTGTGCTGGTTCGCGAGGAGTCCGATGCCGACGGCGATGGCCGTTTCGAGCTGACCACGGTGTACGCGGATGCCGCCCGCCAGCGCTCCTACGCGGACCTGGACGGCGACGGAGTGCCCGACATCCGGATCGATTTCGAGAACGACCGAAAGACGCGACAGACCGAAGATCGCGATCACGACGGGCGAGACGACGTCGTGACGCTGTTCGACGCAGAGGGGCGTTCGTCGCGAATCGACGAGGACTCGACGGGTGACGGCCGATTCGACACCGTCACCAGCTACGAGGCCGGGCGGCGGACGAAGACCGTGCAGGATCGAAACGCCGACGGAGAGCCCGACCTGTTCGCCTTCTACGTGGGCGATCGCGTCGTTCGCCAGGAGGAGGACACCGACTTCGACGGGACGGTCGATGTCAGCAGCACGGCCGGGCCGGATGGAACGAGCGTGCAGGAGATCGATTCGAACGGCGACGGCGTCATCGACGCCTGGATCACGCTCGACGCCAATGGAATTGCCACGCAGCGCGCGGAGGACCGCCTGAACGACGGCGAGCCCGATTTCACCGCCTGGTTCGAAGGCGGCAAGCTCGTGCGCCTTGCGCAGCAGAGCGAGGGCAGCACATGCGTCGATTTGAGGCAGTGGTTCGACGGCGACGGGCAGGTCCGGGCCGAGTACCGCGATACCAATGGCAGCTGCCGCACGGACAGCTGGAGCTATTTCGAGAACACGAAGCTCGCGCGCTTCGGTCAGGACACCACCGGCAACGGACGCCCCGACGTCTTCAGCATCCTGGACGGCGAGGGCCGCATCGCCGTTCAAGAGCTGTCGAGCGAAGGCACGGCCCCGGACAAGAAGCTCTTCCTCGATCCCGCGGGCGAGGTCACCGCCCAGTGCCTCTTCAATCCGGAGTCGGAGAAGCTCGACACCCGCGCCGTGGTGACGGAAGGGGTGGTGTCACAGGTCTGGATCGACACCACCGGCAACGCGGTCGTCGACATGCGCGAGATCTACGTCGACGGCCAGCGTGTGCGCCTCGACGCGGATACCAACGGCGACGGCCGTCCCGACGTCATCCAGCGTTTCGAAGGCGACGTGATGACCCGGCAGGAAGAGGACACAGACTTCGATGGCGAACTCGATCAAGCCTTCGAGGGCGACACCGCCGTGGGGCTCGGGAGCAAAACGGCGATCGACGGGGGGCGTTTCGCGAAGCTTGGATGCGGGAGCTTCCACCCATTCTGGTGGAAGCGTTGACCCAATCGAGAGCGTTTCTCAGTCATTGGAGGTTTCGTCAACCTACACTTTCCAGGAGTTCCTTAACCAATTGCGTGGGCAAATAAACCCACCCTATTGGAGTAAATTTGTCGTAAAATTAAAGGGCGAAAAAGCCGAGCCGCTTCGTTCCAGAGAAAAAGATTTCCACAAGACGGAAAGATTTTCCGAATTCTAGCAACGATTTAGCCGTCGAATCGCATATCTGCCGTGTGGAAACAAGGGTTTAGAGGCAGCTGGAAACCGGTACAAACGTTGCACAAAAAGCATTCTGAAAGGATCGAGGAAGCCTATCAGGCACCGCGAAGCCAAAGTATTGAAATTGAGGAAAGGACACATGAGACTCAGCCTACTCTTCTCTCTCCTTGTCATACTAACTCTGGGGCTTGTTAGCCCCGCATTCGCCGGCCCGACCATGGGCGATCACGATCTCGACGGCATCGACAGCCTCTTTGACAACTGCCGAGACGCCTCGAACACCAATCAGCGAGATCCCGATGGTGACGGCTGCGGGGCCGTTTGCGACGGTGACTACGATCAGGATGGCGTCGTCGCCGGTACCGACTTCCTGATCTTCCGTGCGTCGTTCCTCGCGGGAACACCGCTTGGCGCCGGCTACAATGAGAACGCGGATCACTCCGGCGATGGCATCGTCGCCGGTAACGACTTCCTGATCTTCCGTGCGCAGTTTGGTGCCGGAGTTCCGGGTCCGTCCAAGGCCGCGTATCGCGATTTGACGGCTTGCCCGTAGAAGCAGCCCGCTCGAAGCTCGCCGAAAGGCCCGGAGCGCACCGCGTTCCGGGCCTTTCCCGTTGGTGGGGACGCTGACAGAGCGAAGTCCAGCGCAACGGCATGAGCTTCGGAGCGACGGCTGACGCGGGCGCGACGCGAATTCGCGGTGAGGATTTCGACCGAGGTGGCGAGCCCCTGGGAGACCACGATCGCCTCCGAGCCACGGCTCCGAATCGCCGGCACGTCCGCGAATCCGGCGCGAGCGGCGACGCGCTCGGCGATGCGTCGGTAGCCGATCGCGAAGTCCTCGGCGTCTTCGGGAGAATCCCACAAGGTCACCCAGACGAGCTCGAACCGGTCTCCACACGCGGCGACCAGGTAGCGATCCCCGTCCCAGCCCTCCCAGACTTCGGGGTGGAGCGGCGGATCGAGATCCGCTCCGAGGTCACGGAACAGCACCGACGTATAGAGCTCCCCGAACGTGTTCTCGTGGACGACGCGACACCCCGTCGGGAGGTCGGCCTCCGGTAGATCGAGCATGGTAAAGGCCTGGTGGCGGCGATCTGGATGCATGACCTGCTCCGTGGATGCGGGCGGGTCTTCGAGAAGGTTTCGCCCTTCGGCGAACGACATCGCGTAGCCCTCGATGTAGGGAAAGCCGAGCGTGAGGCGGAGCAGCAGCGGTGCCTCGGCGAGCGCCCCGTCGTCCGAAGACAGCTCGCGGTCGACCTGCTCGCGCAGCGACGACGGCGTCACCGAGCCCACGGGCACGCCGAGGGCTTCGAAGCCGTAGCGCGTCGCGTCGCCCTCGAGAGCTGCCTGCACCGCGTTGCCGAGATCGTCCTGGCGATCGAGCGCCGTGTCGGGATCGAACAGCTCCGGATAGCGGCGGTGCTGGAGGAGGTGGACGACCTCGTGCGCGAGAGACAGCTCCATCATGAGATCGCGCATCAGGAGCGCGGACGCGACCCGCAGCGTCACCGGGAGATCGACGTCAGTCACCACGTACAGCGCAGCATCTGCGGGGACATAGAGTCCCGCGACCTCCTGAGTCATGACCTCGAGGAACACATCGCGCAATCGGGTATCGGGAGGCCACAATCCGACGGTCGTCAGCGCGCGCTCGTAGTCCTCGAGCTCGCCCTCTGGGAACTCGGCGTCTAGCGCGTCTTGCAGAATACCCGTGAGCTCGGCCTGGGTGACCGGGCGGGCGTCAACGGGCCCGTCCAACCCGATGCCACGCGCAGCGACGGTCCGGTCGAGAACGCTCGTGAAAGCGCCTTCGCGCAGTCGTCCCTCGCTTAGCATCGAGTACGAGCAACCCACACGCGAGACCAACACGCCAATGGCGATGAGCCGAAGAAGCGCCCGAGCGGTGGGTCTACCCGCCGTGCCGGTCGGAAAGCAGGACTTCATTCCACCGAACCTCTAGAGGGCGGCCTTCTCGGAGTGGCGACGATGCCTGCTTCCATGGCAGATCTTCCGTGACGTCCCGAGGGTTGCGGTGGGTTCGGGCGAAGGCGTCGCGCGGTTGACGCCGAGCGGCGCAGTGTAGTGGACCGCCGACCGCCGTCACCCCCGGCGAACACAGGGGCCGGCGAAAGTGGCGGAATGGGTCGACCACCGCGGCGAAATCCGCCGCGTCGCGCAGCGGCTCGGCCGTCGCGCGGCACCGGAACACGCCGCGCGCCCACTCGTGTCGGCACACCACTTGCTCCGCATCCCGAACGGGGGAACACAGGAGCCACCATGCAGTCCATCCGTTCGGTCCTCTGGCTGGGAAAGGGTGAGCGGTTTGCCGCGGACCTCGTCGAACAAGCACCGCTGCTCGACGTGGTCTGGCAGAACGATCTCGCGGAGCTGACCCCATCGCACCTCGAGCGCTTCGACGCCATCGTGTTCGACACGGCGAATGCCTCGACCGCCGCTCCCGACCTGCGCCGCCTGGCGGCGCGTGACGAGATGCCACCCGTCATCGCGAGAATCGATGCTGACCAGGCGGCCCACGAGGGCGCCCTGCGACGCGCGGGTGCCGTCGACGTGTGGCTGCGCGACCGCGACGCTCCAACCCGCCTCCTCGAGCGTCTCGACCTGGCGGTGAGGGGTGGAACCCGGCACGGCGTCGCGGCTCCGCGCGACCGGCTCACCGGCGAGTCGCCCTCGCCCGAAATCGTCGGCAAGAGTCCGGCCATGCGCGAGGTTTTCGCGCTTCTCGACCGCGCGCAGAAAACGCGAGCCAGCGTGCTCCTCAGCGGCGAGACCGGCACCGGAAAGGAGGTGCTTGCGCACGCGATCCACGAGGGCGCGTGCGCGGCCGGCCGGCGAGGCGGCGCCTTCGTGGCGGTCAACTGTGCGGCGTTCCCCGACACCCTGCTCGAGAGCGAGCTCTTCGGGCACGTCCGCGGCAGCTTCACCGGGGCCGACCGCGACAAGAAGGGACTGTTCGAAACGGCCAACGACGGAACGATCTTCCTCGACGAGATCGGCGAGACCACCCCGTCCTTCCAGGCCAAGCTCCTGCGCGCACTGCAGGAGCGCGAGGTGCGTCCGGTCGGCGCGACCCACCCGAAGCGTGTGGACGTGCGCGTCATCGCCGCGACCAACCGGGATCTGCAGCGCGAGATCGCCCGTGGTGCCTTCCGCGAGGACCTCTACTACCGGATCGCGGTGTTCCCGATCACGCTCCCTCCGCTCCGGCGACGAACGCGCGACATCCTGCCGCTGGCTCGCCACTTCATCGCGCGCCATTGCGCGGAGGAGAACCTCGCGCCGCGGGCGCTCTCCGCAAAGGCCGCGAATCTGCTTCGCGCGTACCCGTGGCCCGGCAACGTCCGAGAGCTCGACAACGAGATGCAGCGCGCCCTGGCGCTCTGCGACAGCGACCCGGAGATCCGTCCCGAGCACCTCTCCCCGCGACTCGTCCACGCCCTCGCCCCCATCGAGAACAACCTCCGCCCGGGGGACTCGCTGCGAGCGACCGTGGATCGCATCGAAGCGTGGCTAATCTGCGAGGCCTTGCAGACCAACGGAGGCCGGCGCGCAGAGACTGCGCGCAAGCTCCACCTCACGCGCGAGGGACTCTACAAGAAGATGAAGCGGCTGGGGATCCAGTGATGGACGCGTTCTTCGAACTGCGCGTACCCCGTGATGCAGTCAACGTCCGATCTCAAAAACCTTGATATTGCGATACCAGACCACGTCGCCGTGGTCCTGCAGCGTGATGTGACCGCGCTTGGCGAGACATCAGGCCGAGGGCGGCCGGAGTGAAGGGATTCAAGTGATTCCACACGAGCCCCATGAACGACACTTCGCGGGTGAACTTCAAGTGTGTACCAGGCCTCGTTGACCCAGAGCCGCTCCCCCTCGTTCGAGAAGCGAGCTACGGGTGCTGCGCGACGACTCGCATGTTCGACGTGCGGCTGGTAAAGGCCCGCTGAATCAGGTCCAGCCCGGTCGCAGCGACCAACGGGACGAAGTGGTCGACGTCGAACCAGCGCCCGAGTCGCTCCCAGCCCCATCGATCACGGAGCATGTATTGCAGGCTGTGGAGCCACGAGAACGGACACACGATGTATTCGACGGACAGGACCTTCAGCCCCGCCTGCTCGGCCGCAGCGCTCAGGCTCTTTGCGGAGAAAACGTTCCAATGCCGCGGAGCGTGCCATTGACCCCAGTAGCGATCGCGAAAAATCCGCGCATCCGGTCCCTCGAGCGCCGGCGTTTCGATGATCAGCGCGCCGCCGGGCCGCAACAGCTCGCGCGCCTTGCGCAGAGCGATACGCGGGTCTTCCAAGTGCTCGATGAGCTGATTCATCACGATGACGCCGGCCGACCGCTCGAACGGCCAGTCGCATTCTTCGAAGCGCTCCGAGATCGATCGAAACCCACGCTGCTCGAGGCCGTGAATCGCAGCTTCTGAGAAGTCCACACCCACGAGCTCCCACGACGGGTCCCCGAAGCGCCTCACGATATCGAGAAGGTCTCCCGCTCCCGATCCCACGTCGACGATGAAATCGCCGTGCTGGGCGTACTTTCGTATGGGGGACACCTTGCCGCGTTGTACCCAGTTTCGAACCTCGTTGATGAACGAGCCCAGCTGCTCCTCGTACTGGTAGGCGAGGTAGTTACTCGGATAGATGGTGCCCAGCTCGTCGAGGGTCGGTCGGTTCCGGAGATAGACATGGCCGCAGTCATCGCAGGCAACGTAGTCGAATTCGTTGCTGCAAGTCTCATAGCAGAAATCGAGTGTTCTACAAACGGAGGAGGCGCTCTTCGAATGGCAGAAACAGCAATCGGATTCGATCGTCTCGACGCGCTTTAACGCGGACATTCACGAAGCCGTGCGAACAGCGTTGAGAACATCGAAGTGCCCAGGGTCTTGGGCGTGTGCACGGTGTCCCGCAGGCGCTCGTGCAGCTTCCACAGGTGGCACGATGGAATGTTCGGGTAAACGTGGTGCTCGAGGTGATAGTTGAAATTGGCCACGTAGAGAAAGGTCCGGTCCGGAAGAGAGGGCCGGTGGCTCCGCGCGAAATCCGGAAGGTCATCGCCGTCCGCCTGAATGTGCTCGGCCACCGTTCGCAGGCGCCCAAGGAACAGCGACACCGTGACGGCTGCCACCGGGTATACGAGGGCGAGCGCCGGCTCGGAGCCGAAACCCGTGGCCAGGGTGGCGATGCCGACTTGGGTGACGATCACCCAGAGGAGCCATGAGCGCGGCGGTTTCGGAACGGGGCCGTCGGCTCCGGCATCCGCCGAAGTCTCGTCATCGCGACTGAATCCCAGATAGTCACCGGCGTATTCCAGCACACGGAATCCGAACAGCGCCTTGGTGAGATGCCACACCAGCTGACGGCGGGATGCACCATCGAGTCCCGCGGTTTCGTGGAACTGCGGGTCCTTCTCGGACAGGTTGTAGCGGTGGTGGAGATTGTGTGTGTGCTTGAAGGTCGGAAAGTACGAGCCCGTGACGCATCCGCCTGCATGACCGATCACCTG
>JABSQW010000006.1 GCA_013215605.1 Myxococcales bacterium | reverse complement strand
GCTTGCGGTTCACTCGGATCCAGGCCTGCGGATTTGCGCGCAGGTTGCGCGCCCAGTACGGATCGGTGGCCATGCCGCCGCGCGAACCCACCACGCACAGCGCATCGCCCGCCGAGAAATGGGGCAGCACGACCGTGCGCTGCTTGCCGCTGACTGCGCCGATGGTCGTGAGCAGGAGCGGCGCGTTGTACTGAACGTCCTCGGAGCGCGCGAAGATCCAGCTCACGATCGAGTGTCCGGTGAAGCGCACTCCCCAGCGGTCGAGGGCTGCCCCCGCCGGATTCACGGCGAGACGGACGACGACTTCAGAGGCCTTCATCGCCCCAGCATACCCTGGTGCGCCCTCGGCGAGGATTCTCTCGATTCCTCGCGCCCGCGGTCGCGGAGGTGGGTCGGGGGGGCTCGCTTCCATCGTCCCATCCTCCCCATCCTACACGGGGGTAGTCAGCACCTCGGGTGCGAAGCCGAAGAGTCGCGCCGCCGTTCCCGACACGATGTTGACCGCGTCCTCGTCGGAGAGGTGGCCGCAGAGTTCGACGACGGTGTCCCGCGAGTGCGGATACGTGCCTTCGGTGTGGGGGTAGTCGGAGCCCCAGAGCAGCGGCTCGACACCGGTGTGAGCGAGGTTGGCAATCGCGACCGGGTCCACCTGGAACGTGCCGTGGAGCTGGCGCTTCATGTAGAAGCTCGGCTTCTCGGGGAGCACCGGGCGCACCCAGCCGACGTTCTGCTTGAAGGCCTCGGTGTAGTGGTCGAGAGTGTTCATCGCCCAGGAGAGCCAGCCCGCGTTCGTCTCGACGAAGACGAAGTGGAGGTTCGGGTGGTCGGCGAGGGCCCCCGACGTGGCGAGGAGACCCGCCGTGCGCGGTGCCATCGACTGGGTGGCGAGCAGGTTTGCGACGCTCGCGCCGCGCCCGCGATAGAAGAGCATGCTGTGACCACTGCCCTGGTGCATGACGACTGGGCGGCCGGTCGCTTCGATCACCGACCAGAGCGGCTCCCAGTCCTGATGGTTGTACTCGGGTGTCCCGACGAGCGGCAGCATCAGCGAACCAAGGCCCATGGCTGCGACGCGCTCGACCTCTTCGATGGCAGCGTCGACGCTCCATGTCGGGATCAGACCCGCGCAGCGAAAACGCGGCGAGCGCTTCTCGAGGGTGTCGAGGATCCAGTCGTTGTAGATCCGGCAGGCGGCCTTGCCCGTCTTCGCGTCGTCCATGTTCCAGATGTAGAGGCCCTTCGTGGGATAGATGCACTCGCCCGCGACGCCGTCGACGCGCATGACCTCGTAGCGCGCGTCCACCGAGGTGGTGCCGCGTGACGCGACCTCCTGGCGCCATGCATTGCCCCGGGTTTCGTCGTCGGTCTGCGGTGCAGCGTCGTCGCGGGCCCCGATTCGCTTCGCAAATGCGCTCTCGGATTCGCTGCGAGGCATCAGCTCGGGCGGCAGAAATCCGTGCGCGGATTTCGGGAGCTCGTCGAACCAGAGTCGGTTCGGCTCTTCGACGTGGCTGTCGGCGGAAATGAGCGGGACGCTGCGAATGTCCATGGGGATCTCCGGCACTCCGAGGGGATCCAATCTATCGCAGCGGCAGCCCGAGGGTCTACGCGGACGATGGCGTGCTTCGCTGCCGTACGGGAAGTCGTGGACAGGGACACAGAGTCTCGAAAAACCACGGGTTGTCGGTTTTCTGCCGCAAAGCTGCGGCCGCCGGGAGGACGTCTCGCTAGCGCGAGCCGGCGCGCGTCAGCACCGATTCCGTCGCCGCGACGGCTCTGCGGACCGCCTCCCGGGCGTCGAGCGCCGAATGGGCGTCCGAGAAGATCTCGATCGTGCAGGCTGCCGGTGCGTGGCCGGCGTCGAGGGCCTGGAGGATGGGGACCAGCGGCGCGCTCCCTTGCCCGGGAAGCAGCCGCGCGTGCATGGTCTCGCGCATCGGATCGTCCCACGCTTCGGACCCGACGTCGTTGATCTGCAGGCCGAGCACGCGATCGAGTGGCACCTCGCTCAGCATCTCGAGCGTCGAAGGCCCGCGTGTGAAGTGCCAGGTGTCGAGCATCAGCCCCGCTTCTCCGATACCGCTCGCCTCGACGATCGCCCACGCCTTCGCGATGTCGTCGACGGGCGACACCGGCTGGGGGACGAACTCCAGGGTGGGGATGAGTCCGGCGGCCAGGGTCGTCTCCGCCGCGGCAGCGAACGCGTCGGCGCCGCGCGCGAACTCGTACCCCTCGTCGCCGGTGATGACGAGGTTCGCGAATCGCGCGCCGAGCACCTGTCCGGATTCGACGCACAGCTCGAGGGGCAGCCCGCGCAGCGGACTCGCGTCCTCGTTTCCCGCGCCGGCCCAGACGACGTGGGCATCGACGTCGTTGCACACGACCCCCTGGTCGTCGAGCAGGCGACGCAGCTCGGCGGGCTTCGCCCCAGCGTCGATCGCGGCCTTGTACTCGCGAATCCAGATCGAGACCCCGCGGCAGCCGGCGGCGGCGGTGGCGGCGGCGTGTTCCGCGAAGGGCGCGAAGGCCGCGGTGCCCTGGGTGATGACGAGATCACGGGGAGAGAGGGGGCTGGACATGGGGGTGGCCTGCTGGAGTCCCGATTGTCGAGGGAGATTAGCGCCCGGTGCGTTCGCGCTTGCGCAGAATCCGCGCGATCCCGGGTCTCTCCAGCCACAGCGTAGAGCCAGAAGGCGTGGCTCACCCTCCCACATCTCCCGGTCGTTCGACATCTGAACGATCGGCTTTCCCCCCTCCTCTCGGAGCCCCGGGCTGGAGCCCCAGCGGGGCCTTCCAGGACTTCACGTGTCCGTTCCGCAGGAACTACAATCCCTGCGAGAGTACGCAACCGCCTCCCCGGGAGTGCACGTACCAGGAGACCCCCATGACCGACGACGTCACCCAGATGCCCGTAATCGACGTGGACTCCCACTGGACCGAGCCGCCGGACCTCTGGTCCAAGCGCGCGCCGGAGAAGTTTCGCGACCGCGTGTTGCGCGTCGCGAAGAATGCCGAGGGCGTGGAGCAGTGGGTCATCGAGGACGGCCAGGTGATGGGGCAGGTGGGCTACTGCTCGATCCGGCCCGACGGCAGCAAGTCGAAGGCGTCGATCGCCTTCGACACGTTCGACGAAGTGCACCCCGGTGCGATCGAGGTGGCGCCGCGCCTCGATTACATGGACGAGCACGGGCTCACCCTGCAGATCGTCTACCCGAACATCCTCGGGTTCGTGGGCCACATGGTGATGAACGTGAAGGACGCCGAGCACCGCGCGTTCTGCAGCACCGCGTACAACGACGCGTGCGGCGAGCTGCAGGCCGAGAGCAAGGGCCGTCTCTTCCCGCAGGCGATGCTGCCGTTCTGGGACATCGAGGCGTCGGTCAAGGAACTCGAGCGCGCCCAGGACGATCTCGGGCTCACGGGCTTCGTGATCACGGACAGCATGGAAGACTGGGGGCTCAAGCCGCTTCACGATCCGCACTGGGACCCGCTCTGGGACGCCGCCCAGGAGCGCGGCGTGCCCGTCAACTTCCACATCGGCGGCGGTGGCGGACCGATGCGCCTGTGGGATCGGTACCCGCCTGGGCGCATGTTTGCCGCGCTGTCGACCATGGCGCAGATGGGCAACCTGGTCTGTGTGGTGAACTTGATCTCGAGCGGCCTGCTCGACCGTTTCCCCAGGCTCAAGTTCGTCTCGGTGGAGAGCGGCATCGGCTGGTTGCCCTTCGCGCTCGAGAGCCTCGACTACCAGTTCGTCGAGAACGGCGTCGACGACCTGAAGCTCCGACCCACGGAGTACTTCCGCCGCCAGATCTACGGCTCGTACTGGTTCGAGAGCGATCCGTCCCACGCGATCGAGAAGCTCGGCGAGGACAATCTCATGTTCGAGACCGATTTTCCGCACGCCACGTGCCTCTACCCCGGTGTGAAGGAGACGATGCAGGCGAGCCTCGAGGGGCTCGAGCCGAGGGTGCAGCGAAAGCTTCTCTACGAGACGGCGGCAAAGGTCTATCAGCTGTCGATCCCCGACTGAGGGCGGGGCCACCGCGGCCGCGGCCTCGGGTATCCTGATCGGATGCGCAGCACGGCGCTCAGATTTGCGATCGTCTTCGCGCTCGGCGGCGGCGCCAGCGCCGAGCCCGACCTGGCCGAGCACCTGCGCGCACAGATGGTCGCCGAGCAGATCGTCCCGCGCGGCCTGGTGGACGAACGCGTGCTCGCGGCGATGCGCAAGGTGGCGCGGCACACGTTCGCGCCGGAGCTGTCGCTGCGCTCCGCCTACGCGGACCGCGCGCACTCGATCGGGAAGGGACAGACGATCAGCCAGCCGTACATCGTGGCGCTGATGACGGAGCTCGCGGAGATCGACGGCGAGGCGCGGGTACTCGAGGTGGGCACCGGCTCCGGTTATCAGGCGGCCGTTCTGGCGGAGATCGCGAAGACGGTGCACACGATCGAAATCCTCGAGCCACTGGCCGCGCGGGCGCGCAAGACGCTCGCGCAGCAGGGCTACACCAATGTGAACGTGCGCCACGGGGACGGGTATCGCGGCTGGCCGGAGGCGGCCCCCTTCGACGCCATCCTCGTCACCGCCGCCGCGCCGCGCGTACCCCAGCCGCTCCTCGAACAGCTGGCGCCCGGGGGACGGCTCGTCATTCCCGTCGACGACCCGGCGGCGCTGCGCTTCCTCGGCGGCGGGCAGCTCCTCGAGGTGCACCGGCGCAGCGAGGACGGCTTCGAGCGCAAGCGCCACCTGGCCGTGCGTTTCGTGCCCATGACCGGCGAGGTGCGCGACTGAGCGGGCGCGCGGCGGGTCAGGCCTCCAGGGGACCGCCCGTTGCGAAGAACACGACCAGCGTGATGTCTTCCTCGATCTCGAAGAACGAGTGCTCGGACGTCGCCCTCACGTAGAGGATGGAGCCGGCCTGCACCGACCGCTCCTCGCCTCCGATGTGGACCCGCCCCTTTCCCCGTACGACGAAGTAGACCTCGTCTTCGTCGTGCGGACTCTGCAGGTCCTTGGCCCCGGTCGGAAGCGAATAGACCCCGGCGCTCAACGTGGGGACCCGGAGGAACTCCCGGTACGGAGCTCCCGATGTTTCCAGCATCTCGATTTGTTCGCGCAGCTCGAACTGTCGCCAGTCGTCTTTGGCCATCTCGTGCCTCCGTCGACAGTATACTGGCCCGCGACCGCCCAAATCGTCGAGTAGCTATCGGAAGCGGCGAAGCACGAGCGGCGAACGGGTTCACCAACGGGTCCACGAATGGAATCGGCTGAGCTCGAGACTGCGATCGCCGGCACCAGCGGTGTTCTGTTCGCGGCGCTCTTCGCCTACGTGCTCGTCGAGGCGTTGCTTCTCCACTTCTGGCGACACCGCTTCCGTGCGCGCGAGATGCGGATGGTCCTGCTCTCCCTCCTCACGACCGGGGGCGTCGCGGCGACGCTCACTCGCGTCATCGGTCTCATCGGGATCGCCGAGTTCGCTGGCCTGGGGGCGAGACTCGCTCCCTTCGAATTCGGCCTGTCCTTCGGCGCCTGGATCCATGCGTGGATCGTCTACGAGTTCTGGTACTGGGTCATGCACTGGTCGGGACACAAGGTGCGCCTCGTCTGGTGCACCCACTCGGCCCACCACGCTCCGGGTGCGATCAACATGGCGGTGGGGACCAACCACCACGTCCTCGAGAGCCTCCTGGTCTTCCCCTTCTTCTTCGGGTTCATGACGGCGCTCTGCGGCGTCCACCCGATCCTCGCCGTGGGCTTCAACGTGATCGACGGCCTCTGGGGCAGCTTCCTCCACATCAGCGACGAGGTCGTTCCGAACGGGCGTTACGGATTTCTCGAGAAGTTCATGCAGACCCCCTCGTTTCACCGCGTCCACCACGGCAAGAACGCCCGCTACCTCGACCGCAACTACAACTCGGTCACGCTGCTCTGGGACTGGGTGTTCGGAACCCTCGAACCACTGCGCGACGACGAATCCGCCGTGTACGGCATCACGCGGGAGTGCGACACCGGTAGCTTCTTCGACGTCCACTTCAGGGAGTTCGTCCTGCTCTGGCGCGACGTGCGAGACGCCGACGGCTGGGGGGATCGGCTCCGCTACCTCGTCAAGCCCCCCGGCTGGTCGCCCGACGGATCGACCCGTACGGCGGCCCAACAGAAGATCGACGCGGGACTCGACGAGCGGCGCGGTCTACCGGGGCTGTTGGGAGCGATCTAGCCCGGGGCGATGCGCTCCGCCAGGCCGGCAAAGAGCGACTCCTCGGTGACGGCGATGTGTCGCGCGAGATCCGCAGCCTGCGTCCAGTGTCGGGGGTCGGCCCCCTCCTCGGCGGCAGCAGCGAGGTGGCTGCTGATCGCCGTCCAGCCGTTCGCCGCGCTCACCGAGAGCGCCGCGGCGTCTTCCGGCACCAGCGTTTCGTCGAGTTCGCGCGCCCACGCGAGAAAGCCCGCGTAGAGCCGGCGGAAGTTGCCTCCACCGTTGCCGAACTTCTCGATGCAGCTGGCGTTGAAGCGGGCCACCGAGCGAGCGTCGTCGCGCTCGGCCCAGCCCGGGAGTTCCTCGGCGAGCTGGCGAATTGCCGCCACGCCGTTGATCGCCCGAGACGCAGTCTTCGACTCGCCCGCCGGCGCGTCGTGGCCGTCCGCCGACTCGCCCAGCATACGCAGCGAAGCGCGCTCGATGGCGAGCCGGGTGGCCTCGACGAGGTCGCGCTTGACCCCGGTGTCGTGGAAGCGGCCCCAGAGATTCCCCAGCGACATGCCCACGGGCGGATTGCGGCTCGCGGCGAGCGCAGGGTACGAGCAGGCCTCGGGGACGTCGCGGATCCGATCGGCGATGTAGGCCTTCTCGACTTCGTCGTCGAAGCCGAGCAGGACGAAGCGATGGCCGGGGAAGTGGACCTTGTACTCGCGGTAGTCGAGATAGAAGATGTCGCCCGAGAGCATCGTGGGGCGCCCTGCCGTGACCTCGTCGCGCACGAGCTCCCAGGCCTTGGCGTCGTCGTCCTCGCGTTGCTCGCGATAGTCGATGCCGAGCGCCGAGGCCAGGTCCACCTCGAGGCCCATCGTGCGCCCGACCACCATGATTGCGGGGTCGGTCGGTCCTTTGTTGATGTAGAGACACTCGATCCCGGAACCGAGGCCGAAGACCGCCGGCTCCGGAAGCTGCAGATCGCAGTAGTGGTTCAACAGACCTCGCATCGCGACGCTGCCGCAATGCTCGCCGGGAAAGATCTCGTAACCCTGGATCTGGCTCTTCACGCGGTTCCTCGATTTTCGGAGGGTCCCCCTAGCCGAGGCCGCCGTCGAAGTCCTTGCCGTCCATGCCGGCATTGAGGCGGGCTTGCTTGACGAGGTCTCGCACGGCGCTGCCCAGCGCGGTGGGGTCTTCCACCGGGTCGATCCTGGGTCCGCGGTGCCAGCCCTCGGCGACAGCGAGCAGGCCACCGGAGGACTCGAAGACGCGGCCCGTCACGTCGGCGGATTCGCTGCTCGCCAGCCAGGTGACGATTGGCGCGATCCAGCGCGGGCTCTGGGCCTCGCGCATCTCGTCCGTGATCTCGCCGGGCTGGAGGTCTTCGGTCAGCCGCGTGAGCGCACCCGGGGCGATGCAGTTGACCGTGACGCCGTAGCGCGCGAGTTCACGCGACGCGATGATCGAAAATGCCGCAATGCCCGCCTTGGCGGCGCCGTAGTTGGTCTGTCCCGGGTTTCCGTAGATGCCGGAAACCGAGGTGGTGTTGATGAGGCGTGCGTCCACCGGCTGACCGGCCTTGCTCTGCTCGCGCCAGTAGGCGGCCGCGTGGTGGGCGGGCGCGAAGGTGCCCTTCATGTGCACCTGGATGACGGCGTCCCACTCGCTCTCAGCCATGTTGACGAGCATGCGGTCGCGCAGGATCCCGGCGTTGTTGACGAGCACATCGAGCCGCCCATAGGCGCCGATGGCCGCTTGCACCATCTCCTTGGCGGAAGCGAAGTTGCTCACGTCGGCGCCGTTGGCCGTGGCCTCGCCGCCCTTCGACTTGATCTCGGCGACCACTTCGTCGGCCGGTCCCAGGTCGGAGCCGACGCCGTCGCGGGCGCCACCGAGATCGTTCACGACGACCTTGGCGCCGTGCTCGGCGAGCATCAGGGCGTACTCGCGGCCGATGCCGCGGCCGGCTCCGGTGACGATGGCAACGCGATCTTCGCAGAAAGTGGTCATGGGGGGGGACCTCGGCTCGTTTCGTTGGGGGTGGGGAAAAGAGGCTGACGCGCTCAGCGCCGTTTCGCCATCGCGCCGTCGAGGACCGGAGCCAAGAGGCGCTCAGCGATGAAATGGTGTCCCCTCGGACTGGGGTGCCAGGCGTCCTGGAAGAACGCCCTCGGAGGCGGGTCCGCGGCTGCGAATGCCGCCAGCAGATCGATGGCGGCCACGTCCTCGCCGCCCAGAAATCCGGTGATCTCGCCGTGCATGGCGGCGAGCGGGTAGTCGTCGAATTTCTTCTCCGACCACGCGAAGACCGGCACGAGCACCACCGTGAACCCGGCATGTCTCGCGGTGAGCAGGTCACGCATCGCGACCACGTGACGGAAGACCTCCTCACGGTTTCGCTCGTAGTGGTACCGGTGGTACTCCACGTTCGAGAGCACGCGGTAGAGGCGTCGGAGGCTGTCGAGAAAGAAGCTCGGTGGCGGGCGGAAGAAGCGGATCTTCTCGCCCGACGCGTCTTCGAAGTCGAAGTCGTTGAGGCTCATCACGTAGACGACCTGGTCGGGGTCGAAGGGCAATACCCGGGTTGCGAGAAGCTCGCGGATCTGGGCCGTGTTGTAGCCGTCCACGCCGAAGTTCAGCGCCTGCACGTTCAAACCCGACACCTCGGCGCGGGCTCGGCGTTCGAACTCGCGAACGAAGGTGCGGGAGTTCTTCACGTACAGACCCAGGGTCACGGAGTCTCCGACGAACGCGACCCGGAACACTCCGTCGGGGCGCTCGGGCGTCGCGAAGTCCCGTTCGCGAAAACCGTAGCGATTGGTCTCGATCGCGTAGCCGCGCTCAGCGTCGCGGAAGCGTCCGTTCGGCCGGTACTCCCACATCAGCACCGGGTTGTCGGACGGTATCACGAGCTGGCCGTGCCATTCTCCTTCGTCGGAAAATTCGGCGCGCCACTCGCTGTAGCGATAGCGCTGGAATACCTCGTAGGCACCGATCAGCGCTGCCGCGGCGAGGAGACTGCTTGCGAGGACGAGCAGCGCGGTGGCCCACCGCGGCCCCCGCGAGAGGATCGGGATCCCACCGTCGCGCGCGTTCTCTCGGGTCACCGCGCCCGCACTTCCGAGAAGAAGCGCTCGAACTCGCTCACCACCCGGCCAGCCTGCCCGCGAACTGCGACGCCGGGCGCAGCGCCTGCGAGGTCATGGGGCCTCCCTTCGAGGGCCGCGCCGCGCGCGGCGATTCACAGCGCCTCATTCTACATCAGGGGTTGGCGCCGGAATCGGGCCGCACACCGCGGTTCAATCGCGTGATAGGCTCGCTCCGAAGCCCGCAGCGAACTGATTTCCACCGCCTCCAGCGATGACTCCGAGCAGAGGACATCTCCATGAAGTTCGGAATGATGTACGAGCTCGAGGTCCCCAAGCCGTGGAACGAGCGCTCCGAGTACGACGTGTTCCACGAGGCGGTGGAGCAGACCGTCTTCGCCGAGCAGATGGGGTTCGACTACGTCTGGCTCGTCGAGCACCACTTCCTCGAGCAGTTCGCCCACTCGTCGGCGCCCGAGGTCTGGCTCGGGTACGTGGCCGCGCGCACGCAGACGATTCGTCTGGGTCACGGTGTGGTGCTGCTGGGAGGCATGATCAACCATCCCGTGCGGATCGCCGAACGCATCGCGACCCTCGACATCATGTCCAGCGGTCGAGTCGACTTCGGTACGGGGCGGGGCTCAAACCCCTTCCAGATCGAGCCCTTCGGAGTCGATCTCGAGACCAATCGTGAAGAGTGGGAAGAGCTCGTCGAAGTGATCCCGCGGATGTGGAAAGACGAGTGGCTCGAAACCGAGGGTCGTTTCTTCACGCTTCCGGAACGCAACGTGATCCCCAAGCCGATCCAAAAACCCCATCCGCCGATCTGGGTCGCCTGCCAGCAACCGGACACCTTCGCAATCGCGGGAAGAAAAGGCATCGGCGCGCTCTGCTTCACCGTTGGTCCACCCGGTGACCTGGCGGGTCGGATCGCGGACTACCGGCGCGAAGTGGCCAATCCAACGGAGCAGGTCGGGGCGTTCAAGAACGACCAGGTCGCGGGGTTTACCATCACCTACTGCGACGAAGACGACAAAGCCGCCCGCGAACTCATGGGGCCCCAGGCGTTGTGGTACTTCGACGTCATCAAGAAGATCTACGGGCCCGCCTGGCAGGAGTGGTCGGAGGAAGACATCCCCCCGAGCTACCGCTACCACGCGCTCAACATCACCCAGGCGGACAACCAGGCCTCGTCCCAGGGGCTCGACTACACACCGCTGATCGAGAACGGCTCGTTCTGCATCGGCGACCCGGACCGCTGCATCGAGACGATCCAGATGTACGAAGAAGCGGGCGTCGACCAGGTCCTGACCTTCATGCAGGTCGGCAACGTTCCGCACGAAAAGATCATGAACTCGATTCGCCTGTTCGGCGAACACGTCATCCCGCATTTCAAGCGGCCGCAAGACTAGGCGATCGCCCCTCGCCCGACCCTACGTTCCTGCGACCGACCGACCCAGCTCTTTGAGCAGTGGCTGGCTGTACACCACCCGCCCGGTGAGTTCGCCGGGATCCCCGCTACACAGCGCGAGTGCCGCCTCGGCCATCACCGCCGGAGCCTCGAGCTTGACGTTCGGGTTGCGCTCTTCGAGTTTGTGGGCGCCGGTTCCCGCCGTCCTCACGAGCCCCGCTGGCGAGAGCGCGTTGACCGCGATCCCGTCGGTACTGACCTCGCAGGCCAGCCCCGTCGTGAAGCGCTCGAGCGCCGCCTTGCACATCCCGTAGACCGTGAAGTTGCTCGCCATTGCGACGTAGGGCTTTCTCGGGTGCTGCGCCGCTCCGGAGGAGATGTTGAGGATCCAGCCGGAGCCGCGCTTCTGCATGGCGGGAAGGAACCGCTGGGCGAGGTCCATGGGAGCCAACACCTGGACCTCGAACATCACGTCGGCGCGGCGGCGCGGGAAGGTCGCCGGGGGCCGCAGAAATGTGACGGCGGCGTTGTTGACCAGGATGTCGGGGTCGCCCAGGGTCCGCTGCACTTCGCCGACCAGCCGCTCGCGATCGCCGGGCGCGTTGAGGTCCGCGGCGAAGGGACAGGCTCTTCCGCCCGCCTGCTCGATGGCGTCGACGGTCTCGGCGAGTGTGCCGTCGAAGGGGCTCTGTCCCGCCTCGGTGGTGCGCGCCGTTACCGCCACCATCGCGCCTTCGGCGCCGAAGCGCCGCGCGATCTCCGCGCCGATCCCGCGGCTCGCACCCGTCACCACCGCCAGCTTGCCTTCGAGACTCCCCTTCATACCGGGCTCCTCCTGCCGTCGCGCTTGCGGGTGATCCACTTCGGGTCGTCTTCCGGGCAGCGGACGCCCACTCCCGATCGCGCACTGGATCATGCCACGAAGCCGGCCCTCGAGGAACAAGGGAGACTTCCTTTGGTCTGCGGTGGTTGACCTCCGCTAGGCTGCGCGTGAGAGACGACTCCGGGGCGCGCGCGTGTGAGAGCAGCCAATCTGGCCATCGCCGTTGTATCGATCCTGGCGGTGCTCGTCGGCGTCGAGGTTTTCGTCCGCAGCCAGATCGACTCCTCCCCGCCTCAGCAGATCTACCCCAGCAAGGAGACGCGAAAAGTCGAGGGAGGCCGGGTCTTCTGCCCGGATCCCGAGGTCACGAGGCCGTATTTCGAGAGCCGCAAACGCTACCCGGGGTGTGTCTTCTATCCCCGCAACAACGTCGGATCCCGCAACCTCTTCGACGTCCACGCAGACGCTCAGCCCCGATTCCGCATCGTCGGACTGGGGGATTCGATGGTCTACGGATACGGCGTGGATCACGAAGACACCTTTCTCTACCGGCTCCACGAATCGCTGACCGCGAGGCTCGGTTCCGAACGAATCGAAGTCATCAACAGCGCGCGACCCGGTGACGACCTCGACGACGCCTACCAGTTGTTGAGGGGACACGTGCTGCCCCTGGAACCCGACCTCATCATTCTCGGTCTGCACCTGAACGACTTTCTGGTGTTTCCCACGCAGCTGATCCGGACGACCTACGACACCCCGATCCGCGAGTATTTTCACCTGTTGGATCTTCTCCTGTCGCGGTGGGAGCTCAAGGCCAGCGGGGACCTCAACGAGAAGGAAATCCTGGCCTCCTACGATGACGAGTCGAAAGCCAGGCTCTTCCGCCAACTCCGAGCCTTCGCTGCCACTCTCGCGAAACGGGACATTCCCCTGCTCGTTTTGATCTTTCCGCTGTTCGTCGATCTGGACGAGTATTCCTTCCGCCACATCCACCGGGAAATCGGCGAGTTCATGACCGCGGAGCGCATCGATTACTTCGATTTTCTTCGGGACTTCAGCGAAGGGGGCGACGACACGTACTGGATCACCCTCGATGACCAACACCCGAACGAGAGAGCCCACCAGGTGTTCTTCGAGCGGGTCTCTGGTTACCTCGACGAACACCTCGGGCCGGGATGAGTGACGCCGCCAACGACCTCGCCCGCTACTGGGAGGACGGCTTCCTGCTGCTTCCGGGTCTTCTCGAACGCGACGCGCTCGCGCGTCTCGAAGCGCGCTTCGTCGAGCTGGCGAGCGGTGCGGCGCCGGCGCCCGCGCGGCTCGTCGTCATGCGGGACGTCATGGTGGTGAAGGGCGCGGTGAAGCCGCTGACGCCGCTGCACGCCGTGAACAAGATCCTGAGCTTCGAAGACGACGAGACGCTCTTCGCCTACGCGCTTCACCAGGAGCTCCTCGCCATCGTGCGCGCGCTGATCGGTGCCGACCTGGTGACGCTGTCGACCAACGTCTTCAACAAGCCGCCGGGGGTCGACGGCCGTCATCCCCTCCACCAGGACCTGCGCTACTTCACGCTGCGTCCCGCGGACGGGATCCTCGCGACCTGGACGGCCATGTCGCCGATGCGTCGCGACAACGGTTGCCTCGCCATCGTGCCCGGGAGCCACCGCCGGGGCCTTCTCCCGCACGGCACGCCGGACTGGGAGTACGTCAACGGGGGCTTCTTCGCCGCGGAGGGGGTGGACGTCGACGAGCGCGTCCACCTCGAGATGGAGCCCGGCGACACACTGCTCTTCCACCCGCTCCTCCTCCACGGGAGCGGTCGCAACCGCAGCAGCGACTTCCGCCGCGCGATCTCGACCCACTACGCGTCGACGGCGTGCAAGCGACCCGGCGGACCCCGCAAGCGCGCCCCGGTGATGCGCCGGATCCCGGCGCCGCTGTAGCGGAAGGACTTCGCGAATCAGCTCGCCCGAACTTCCTTCGTCTTCGGCTCGCTGCGCGGAGGCCGACTCCCCCGTCGGTCGCCTGTCGCGCCGGTCAGCCGTCCAGCTTCGCGATCAGCTTCAGCTCGACGATTGCCCCGGGGTGTCCCAGCTCCGCGACGCCGACGGCGGTCTGGGCCGGGTAGGGCTCCTCGATGTAGCGATTGCGTACTTTCGCATAGGTCTCGAGCTCGCTGATCAGTCCGACGTGGAACGACGTCATCTCGACGACGTCCGCGAAGCTCGCCCCGGCCGCCTCGAGAACGGCCTTCGCGGCCTCGAAGGCGTTCGTGAACTGCGCCTCGGCGTCCTCGGGGACCGCGCCGTCCGGCCCCACACCGAGCTGCCCCGAACAGTAGAGCGTGTCGCCCACGCGAATTCCCGGTGCGAGTCCCCAGCCCTCGTATTGAACCTCCATCCCCTTCGGAATGATCGCCTCTCGCTTCGCCATGTCTGGATCCCCTGATTTCGCCGTGTTTGCGATGTCCGCGTCGAGCCTTCCCGACTCGCTGTAGTATCGAGGATACGCGTCCGCGATCGTCCGCGGGCCGCAGCGAGAACCGGAGGAACACCGTGCCCCCCTCGAACCCCGACCCGACGGATGCCGAACTCGTCGACAGCTTCCCCTACGTCCAGGTCGACCACGACACCAAGCACTTCTACCGGGGCTGGCTCGAGCGCCGACTCCTCGTGAACCGCTGCGGAGACTGCGGGCACTGGCACCATCCCCCGAAGCCCGTGTGTCCCCAGTGCCTCTCCGGCAGCCTCGAACCCACGGAAGTCAGCGGCCGCGGTGTCATCCACCTCTCGATGCTTCTCCACCAGGGCCCCCGGGCCCCCGGAGTCGACTACGTGGCGGGTCCCCACCCGGTGGTGACCGTCGAGCTCGAAGAGCAGGCGGCGCTGCGGATTACGACCACCCTGGTCGACGGGCCGGAGGCCGCGGCGATCGGCACGCCCGTCGAGCTCACCTGGATCGAACGGCACGGTTCACCGTTTCCGGCGTTCCGCACGCGGGGGAGCTGAGCATGGCGCGCAACCCCATCAAGGATCAGGTGGCCATCGTCGGAATCGGCACCACGGGATTCCGACGCGACGCGGGTGGCCGCTCTTCGGCGTCCCTGGGCGTGGAGGCCGCGATCGCGGCGATCCGCGATGCGGGGCTCACGCCCGCTGACATCGACGGCATCACTGCTGTGGCCGAGCCCGGCGCGCCGCGGCCGAATCAGGTCGCCGCGATGCTCGGGATTCCGAACGTCCGACACTACGCGAGCCCGAGCCCCGTCGCGGTCTTCGGTCTCGTGGACGCCATCAACGCCGTCTTCTCCGGTGCGTGTGACACGGCGCTGCTGCTCTTCTCGATGCTGCGGCTTCCCTGGGGTTCGCGCTCGGCGGCCGCGGATCCGTTCCGCAAGCACCTCGGTTTCGGCGCTTCCGTCATTCCCGAGATGCTGATGGGCGCGCCCGCCTACGCGGCCTGGGCGAGTCGCTACGTCCACGAGTACGGAGCCCGCCGCGAAGACTTCGGCTACGTGGCACTGAACAGCCGCACGAACGCGGCCAGCAATCCCCTGGCGGCCATGCGGGCGCCGCTCACGATGGACGACTACCTGTCGGCGCGCATGATTCGCGATCCCCTGTGCCTGCTCGACATGGACCTGCCCGTCGACGGCGCCGACGCCTTCGTGATCACCACCGCCGAGCGGGCCCGCGATCTGCGTGACGACCCGGTGCTGATCCACGCCGCGACCGTGGGACTCGCGTCCGAAGGCGACGAAGACCAGCTCGGCGGCCTGTCACGCACCGGCCAGCACGTGGTGGTCGAGCAGCTGAAGGCCAAGAGCGACCTGTGGCTCGACGACGTGGATGTCTTCTTCCCCTACGACGGTTTCACGATCATCACCCTCGGTTGGATCGAGAACCTGGGGTTCTGCGGTCCCGGCGAGGGCGGGAAGTTCCTCGAGTCGCACTGGGACGAGAAGAGCGGCCGGGCGCTCATCGATGGCCGCGTGCCCATCAACCCCCACGGCGGCTCGCTCTCCGAGGGGGCGACGCGCGGCTCCGGGCACCTGCGCGAGGCGGTCGTGCAGCTCCGGGGAGACGCGGGCGACCGCCAGGTCGCTGGCGCGCGAACGGCGCTCGTGACCCCGGGTGGCTTCTTCTTCAACTCCCAGGGTGTCATCTTGCGCAGTGGTTGACCGCCGGGTGGTCAATCGGCCGGCCCGAGCGAGCGGCCGCCGACGGGAACACTTGCTAGGGGTCGCCTCGGCGTTCCATGCTGTGCGGACACCGAGCGCGGACGCCGACCCAGAGGATTCGACATGGCCATCGCTCCGATCACCGGGGTCAATCCCCGCTACCCGATGCCCGCCTACCCGCGCGGCTGGTACAGCCTGTGCGACAGCGATGAGCTGGCCGTGGCCGAGATCAAGCCCATCCAGATGCTCGGGCAGGAGTTCGTGGTGGTGCGCGCGGAAGACGGGCGCGCGCGCATCTACGACGCCTACTGTCCACACCTCGGCGCGCATCTCGCGTACGGCGGCACGATCGAGGAGGGCAACATCCGCTGCCCCTTCCACGGGTGGCAGTTCTCGGCGGCCGACGGCCAGTGTGCCGCGATTCCCTACGCGAAACGGATTCCCGCGAAGGCTGCTTTGACGGCGTGGCCCTGCGACGAGCGCAACGGCCTCGTGTTGGTCTACGTCGACCCGGAAGGCAAGCCTCCCGAGTGGAGCGTCGACACGCTGCCCGAGTTGTCGGACCCGGACTGGATCCAGTCCGCGCGCCTCGAGTGGACGGTGAAGACCCACGTCCACGAGGCCCTCGAGAACATCTTCGACACCGCGCACCTCAAGTACGTGCACGGCTCCGAGGACGTGCCGCGCATCGACAAGACGAACGAGGAGCCGGGCAAGCTCGAGTTCGAGATCCGTGGAGACGCCGAAGGCGGCAGCAGTGATCTGGACATCAAGCTCTGGGGCCTCGGTGTCGCGACACTTCGCTACAAGATCGAGGTTCCGCTGTTCGAGTTCGACACGATGACGCCGCTCGACGAGGAACGCGTGCTGATGCGCTCGCGGATCTACCTGCGCGATCTCGGGAGCGCCGAAGCCAACGAGGCCGTGTCGCAGGAAGTGACGAAGACGCTGCTCGAGCAGTTCGACGCCGACATCCAGATCTTCGAGCACAAGCGCCACATGGCCGAGCCCCTGCTGTGCGACGGCGACGGTCCGATCCCGGTGTTCCGGCGCTGGACGGAGCAGTTCTACCGCTGATCCCCCGAACGGGTTCGCCGGTCCCGGCTACGCCCCGGGCGCGTCGTAGCGCAGCGGCAGATGGGTCGGGCCGCGAACCAGGAATGAATCGAAGCGCTCGATCTCACCGCTGCCGCGCCGGAGATTCGGCAGACGCGCGAGCAGCGTCTCCAGCGCGATCTGCGCCTCGAGGCGCGCCAGCGACGCGCCCAGGCAGAAGTGCACGCCGAAGCCGAAGCCCATGTGGCCCTGGGTGTCGCGGAAGATGTCGAAGCGCTCGCCGTCGGGGAATTGACGGTCGTCGCGGTTGGCGGAGCCGAACAGCGCGATGGCGATGTCGCCCTTCGGAATCAGCGTGCCCGCAATCTCGACGTCCCGGGTCGCCTCGCGGAACGCAATCTGCACCGGTCCGTCCCAGCGCAGGGTCTCCTCCACGAGCCCGGGGACGAGCTTGGGTTCCGCCACGACCTGCTGCTGCTGCTTGGGATGGCCGAGCAGTGCGAGCATCGCGTTGTCGATCAGGTGCATGGTCGTCTCGTTGCCCGCGGCGAGCAGCAGGGTGGCGAAGTTGACCGTCTCCACGGCGCTCAGGGTCTCGTTGTCCTCCGCGGCGACCAGCACGCTGATCAGGTCGTCGCGCGGCTCGCGCCGCCGCTGCTCGACGACCTCGAGGAAATACGCGCCCAACTCGTCGAGCGTGCGGAGCAGGGGCGCCGGGCCCTCCACCGCCATGTCGCCGGTGACGCCGGAAATCACGACGTCGGACCAGCGCTTGAAGTCGTCCGCATCGCCGGGATCGACTCCCAGCAGCTCTGCCATCACCCGCACCGGCAGCGGCGTCGAGTAGTCGACGGACAGGTCGAGTTCGTCGCCGCGGGCCATGATGTCGTCCACCAGACCCTCGGCGATCTCGCGGATGCGGGGCGCCAGGCGCGCGATTCGCCGCGGGGTGAAGCCGCGATTCACGATGTTGCGAACCAGGTCGTGCTGCGGGGGATCGAGGGAGATGAGCGAGTTCTCGTTCCAGCCCTCCTCCGTGCCGCGGGGTCCGAGCCCGAGCTCCCGCTGCACGCGCCGCCGCTCCTTGCGCAGGGTCGCCTCGTCGGCCTGCATCCGGGACTCGAGCCCGCCCATCATCATCAGGCGCGTCGCCGAGGACGAGAACACGGGACTGCGCAGCACGTTGGACACGTCGTCGTAGCGCGACACCGCCCACAGCCGCTTCGCCACCGGGTGCACGGGGGCCTCGTCGCGTAGGCGCGCGTAGTAGGGGAAGGGATCGGCGACCACTTCCGGGGAGAACGGATCGTAGAGGGTCGGCATGCGGGATCTCCTATCGCTCGGGCAGCGCGAACGCCACGAGTGCGTCGCCGGCGTCGGACCAGGCGTGGCCTCCGGCCGCCACCACCACGAACTGGCGGCCGTCGCGGCGCAGCCGGTAGCTCATGGGCGTCGCGTTGGCCGAGTGATCGAAATGGTGACTCCAGAGCTCCTGGCCGGTCTCCGCGTCGAAGGCGCGCAGGGTGTTGTCCGTACCGGCACCGATGAAGACGACACCGCCGGCGGTGACGATGGAGCCGCCGAGGTTGGGCGAACCGAGATCGCTCCAGAGCCACCAGATGGGCCAGGGCGCCCGCTCGCGCGGGCTCCCCAGTGGCACGTCCCACAGGATCTTCCCGGAGGCGAGCTCGACGGCCGTCAAGCTTCCCCAGGGCGGCGGACTGCAGGGTGCTCCCAGCGGTGAGAGCAGCGGCGCCAGGCGCACCGCGTAGGGAGTCCCGTTCTGGGGGACGAGCTGGAAGGGCCAACGCGATGCCTTGTCGTCGAGTGCATCGAACTCCGCGCGTGGCACCATTTCGATGCTGCCCGCCATGCGCGTCATGTTGACGAAGAGCACGCCGCGCTCGGGGTCGATTGCAACGCTCCCCCAGTTGGCTCCACCCATGTTGATCGGGTACTGGATGCTGCCCTCGGCGGTGGGGGGTGTGAAGGGCTGTCCATCGTAGCGGTAGCGGGCGATCAACTCGCTGCACTTCGCGCGGTCCCAGGGTGTGAACCCGTAGGCGTCGTCCGGTGTGAGCGCTGAAGGATGCAACGGGGGAATGTGGGTGGGGAAGGGCTGGGTCGGGGCGAGTACCTCGCCAGCCACGCCATCCTGGCGGACGGGTCGCTCCTCGTAGCCGAAGATGGACTCTCCCGTGCGTCGATCCAGCAGGAAGACGTGTCCCATCTTGGTGGCCTGGGCGAGTGCGGGAACGCTGCCGGAGTCCGTCTCCAGATCGAAGAGAACGGGCTGGGAAGCGGTGTCGTAGTCCCACACGTCCTTGTGTACGAGCTGGAAGGTCCACACCAGCTCGCCCGTCGAGCCGCGCAGCGCCACCACCGAGCTCGAGAAGTGGTCGAGGCCCTGGCGGGTGGCCGCGAAGTAGTCGGTGGAGGCGTTGCCGGTGGGGACGAAGACCAGGTCGAGTTCCTCGTCCGCGGAGAGGATCGACCACACGTTCGCCGTGCCGCGCGTGTAGCTTCCGTCGGCGGGCGTCGGGCCCGCGTAGTCCGGCGGCACCGGGTCCCAGCCCCAGCGCAGCGCTCCCGTGCGCGCGTCGAAGCCCCGCACCACGCCCGGCGGCGCGTCCACGCGCAGGTTGTCGTACACCATGGCGCCCACCACGACGACGTCGCCCACGGCCACCGGGGGGGAGGTCGTGTAGTACTCCCACATCTCGGCGTCGCCGATGCCCTCGCGCAGGGCCACGCGACCGTCGACGCCGAAGCCGCGGCACGCCTCGCCCGTGGTTGCGTCGATCCCGATCAGCTGCGCGTCGAGGGTGGCGGTGAAGATGCGCCGGCCGCAGGGACGGGCGCGAACGGCTTCGTCCCGCTCCTCCCAGTACGCGACGCCGCGACACACACGCGTGTGGGGATCCGGGAGGCGGGTCTGTTCCTGCACCGGGTCGTAGGCCCAGCGATCCTCGCCGGTCTCCGCGTCGATGGCGATGACGCGGTTCATGGGCGTGCAGAAGACGAGCGTGTCGTCCACCAGGATGGGCGTGACGTTGAAGGAGGTTCGAGCCGAACCGTCGCTGCCATCGGAGTAGTCGCCGTTGTTGTGGATCCAGGCGATCTCGAGGTCGTCGACGTTGGCGCTCGTGATCTGGTTGGCGAGGACGTAGCGCCCGCCGCCCTTGTCGCCCCCGTACTCCGGCCAGCCGCTCAGCGGGCCCGAATCGTCGCGCGACGAGCCAGGGCCACCGCACGCCACGAGACTGGCGGCGAGGAGGATCGGAGCGGCACGAAATCGACGGGGGCGACGCGGCGTCACGGCGGATCCTCGCGGTGAGAGGGCGGGGTAGGGGTAGCTGGCTTTCTACCACGACCGGACGTCGGAGGTCCCCACTCGTGGATTTCCGAGACTTCGGTCCGCCGAACCCGGTACGGTTCCACGGGAGTGGGAACCTCCGGCGGACGGGGTTGTTTGGCCTCGAGGAGCAATGAGACATGGATGAAACTCCTCTCTCGGGTCGGGTTGCGCTGATCACCGGCGCTGCGTCGGGCATCGGGGAAGCGGCGGCCAGCGCCATTGCGGACGCGGGCGCGTCGATCGCCGCACTCGATCGCGACGCGGCGGGCCTCGACCGTGTCGTCTCCGAACTCGAGAGTGCCGGCGCCAAGGCCCTGGCCCTCCCCCTGGACCTCATCGACACCGCGTCGATCCCGGCGAGTGTCGCCGAGGTGCTGGCGGCCTTCGGACGCATCGACATCCTCGTCAACTGCGCGGGGATCTCCGGCGAGCAGGGCTCGATCCTCGAGCAGAGCGAGGAGAACTGGGACCGGGTCCACCAGGTCAACCTCAAGGCGCCGTTCCTGCTGATGCAGCACGTGGGTCGCCACATGGTGGAGCGCGGCGGCGGTGGACGCATCGTCAACGTGAGCTCGAGCTCTGCATTCCGAGCGCGGCAATCCATTCCTCCGTACGGGAGCTCCAAAGCGGCCCTCGTCCAGCTCACCCGCAGCGCCGCCGCGGATCTGGGCCCCTACGAGATCAACGTCAACGCGGTGGCGCCGGGACTCACGGCGACCGCCATGACGGGAGCCCTGGGAGACGACGACGCCCTGGGCGAGCTCGTCACCGAGGGTCCGCTGGCGAACCTCTTTCAGCGCGTCTCACAACCCGCGGACGTCGCCGCGGCGATCCTGTTCCTGTGTCTGCCGGCCAGCCGGCAGATCACGGCGCAGACGATCCATACCAGCGCGGGAGCGGTGGTCTGACGCCGGTGTCAGCGGGGCTCGTCGCCGTCGCTGGAGAGCCGGTACATCGTGGGCGATGCGGCGCGGCCGGGGTTGCGACCGACGCTGCCAGCGTCGCGACGCGGGGCGCGAAGCGGCCCCCGCGATTCCATACCCTACCCGTGTGACGGAACGGCCCGAACCCGCTGGAGCTGGTCTCTTCCCGTCGCGCGCCGGCCTCGCGCGCCGGCTGTTCGAACCCGTCGACATCGCATCGATGGTCTTCTTTCGCATTGCCTTCGGGCTGGTCCTGGCCTGGCATGCCTGGAGGTACATCCGCGACGACCTGGTGCGCGAGGTGTTCGTCGAGCCCCGGTACCTGTTCGCCTACGATCATTTCGGCTGGGTCGAACGGCTGCCCGAGGCCGGCATGCTGGCGCTCTTCTACGTCACCGGTGCACTGGCGCTGTGCATCGCGCTGGGCCTCTGGTATCGACTCAGCGCGGCGCTCTTCACTCTGGTCTTCTTCTACACCTTCCTCCTCGAGCAGAGCGAGTACCAGAACCACTACTACCTGGTCTGCCTGATCGGTCTCCTCCTGGTCTTCGTCCCGGCGCACGGAGCCTTTTCGCTGGACGCCCGGCGCCGTCCCGCCGCGAGGCGTTCGACGGCGCCCGCCTGGATGCTCTGGCTGTTGCGCTTCCAGATCGCGGTGCCCTACTTCTTCGGCGGCATCGCGAAGCTCAACTACGACTGGCTCCACGGGCAGCCCATGGCGTGGCGGCTCTCGGTCTCCACCGACTCCCCGTTCTTCGGTCCGCTGTTCCGCGAGCCCTGGGTCGTGTATGCGTTCAGCTGGGGGGGGCTCGGCTTCGATCTGTTCGTCGTGCCCTTTCTGCTGTGGCGGAAGACTCGCCTGGCCGCCTACGCGGTCGCGGTGGCGTTCCACCTGTCGAACTCCCTGATGTTCCAGATCGACTTCTTCCCGCCCTTCATGATCGCCGCGACGACTCTCTTCTTCCCGCCCGACTGGCCGCGGACCTGGGTCGCTCGTCTCCGGCGGCGCGGGGCCGAGGTCGATGCGGGCGCGCCGCGCGCCGCGGCGCTCCATCCGTCGCCAACGTCGGCTGCGACGCCGTGGGGGCGCCCCGCTCAGCGACTGCTGCTCCTTGGCCTTCTGGTGTACGTGGGCGTTCAGCTGCTCGTGCCGCTCCGTCACTTCCTACAGCCGGGAAACGTGCTCTGGACACAGGAGGGATTCCGCTACTCCTGGAGGATGAAGATGAGTGTCCTCCACACGCGGATCCGCTTCCTCGCGACCGATCCCGAGCGCGGCGCGAGCCGTGAGATCGATCCCCTCGACTACCTGACCCCCAAGCAGCGCAACGCGATGAGCACCAAGCCGCGCATGATCCTGCAGTTCGCCCACCACCTGGCGGACGAGCTTCGCGCCGACGGCTGGCAGGCCGTCGAGGTCCGCGCCGAGGCCATGAGTTCGCTGAACGGCCGCAAGCCCCAGTGGCTCGTCGACCCCGGCTTCGACCTCGCATCGGAGGTCCGGGTGCCGCGCCGCCCGGCCTGGATCGAACCCCTCGAGGTTCGCCTCGAGCAGCGCTTCACGCCCGGCGATTTCGAGATCCTGCGCGACCCGGCGGCGATCCGTCGCAACGGGTGGGCGGCCTTTCCGCTGGAATCGTGGGTTGCATTCGGCGAACGCCACGGCCAGGGAAACGCAACCCGTCTCTCGCGCCGCGTACTCAGCGAGCAGGTCGCGGGACGCCTGTTTACGACCACCACCTCGCAGGAGGCCGACGGATCGCAGAGTCCGGCGCGCAGGCAACTCGTCGCGGTGCCGAGCGCCCCGGCCGACTTCCCGCTGGTCTCTCTCTCGCGCGCCGCGAAGGCGATCTCCATCGACGGGCGGGATCATGCGACCGAGGTC
>JABSQW010000598.1 GCA_013215605.1 Myxococcales bacterium | reverse complement strand
CCGGGGCGACCAGGACGGGAGACGCAACGTGCCGCGTGTCGTCGAAGAGATCCCCGGGGAGCTGCGCGCCGAGGTCGATGCGGCGCTGGCCTGGATCAACGCCGAAGGCGACAGCGCATTTCGCGTGACCGGGATCGTGGATCCCGAGGAGACGCTGGCGCGACGCGGTGACGCAGACGGCTTCGATCTCGGCCTGGTTCTGTGCCAGGGCGATCTCTGCCGTCGGGAGCAGGTCCGGGTTCGGCGAAGCGGCGACGAGATCCAGTGCGCGCCAGTGGACTCGCCGCGATCCGATGATCCTCCCCCCCTCCTCGACCCACCGGCGGGCACGCGCAACGGCTGGCTTGCAGGCCAGCTCGCGCGGCACGCCTTCGTGGTGGTGGTCTTCTACCGCGGCTTCTGGTGACCGCCGTGTCGCCGCGAGTTGCGCGGCTACGCGAAAGAAGGAGTAGCGAAGGCGATTCGCGATGCGGGCGGGGCGATCTTCGCCGTGACGAGCGAACCCCAGACCCTCGCATCCGAGGCCGAGCGCGGCTGGGAGCTCGGCTTCCCCAGCATCGGCGATCCCCACCACGAAATTGCCGCAGAGATTCGCGAGCGCGGCTGGCTCCACCTCTTCGTCAACCGGGAGACCGGTATGTTGGAGCAGCAGACCGGATTCGCCGCGCACCCGAACGGCTTCTTCCAACCCGGCGTCCTGGCCGTCTCGAGCGAAGGTCGTGTGCTGTATCGCTGGCGGGGCCGGCCGACCCGCCAGAACGCCGGCGGTGCCACCCATCGACCCGTTCCGGAACACGTTTGGGAGCGGATTCGCCAGGTGATCGCAAGCAACGGGAGCGAAGACGCTCCGCTGGACAACGAGGTCGAGAAGTTCGACTTCAAAGCTCCGCCCTGGCCCATCTTCACGCTCGTGCTCCTGGCGAACGGCAAGTTTCTGAGGCCCAAACCGTTCCCCCTGACGCGAGGCGGCTCCGACGACGTCGAGGCGGGAGCGCGCGGAGCGGTCCGCAACCTCGTGATCTTCTTGATCGCGTGGGCGGCTGCCTTCACGTGGTTGCCCACGCCGTTCGTGGTCGCCGCCGGGGTCGTCTGGGCGCTGGCCGTCACGCCGGGGATCATCGAGATGCACCGACAATTCCAGTCGGTTCCGGAAGGCGAGCCCTCGTAGAAGACCCTGGCCCTGTTTTCGACGAGGAACACCCGGGTGTTGTTTCCGCAGGTTCGGAGCGATCTGCCATGACTCGACAGCTCGATTCTCGGACCTGCATCAAGCCGGCCCGCTTTGCACACTTCGTGCTGCGGGTGCACGACCTGCAGCGGTCGATCGACTGGTACGCGACGATGCTCGGCATGGAAGTCGTGCACCGGAACGACGCCGTCGCCTTCATGACGTATGACGAAGAACACCACCGAATCGCGCTCGTGAAGACTCCCGTCGAGAGCGTGGCACCGCCGGGCGCCGCCGGACTCGACCACGTCGCCTACACGTTCGAGTCACTCGGCGATCTGCTCGGGAGCTATCTGCGTCTCAAGGAGGAGGGCATCCTGCCGGTCTGGAGCGTCAACCACGGGCCGACGACCTCCCTCTACTATGCGGACCCCGACGGCTGCCGCGTCGAGCTGCAGGTCGACAACTACGAGACCGAGGAGGACCTGAAGGCCTTCATGAAGACCGAGTCCTTCCTCGCGAATCCCATCGGTGTCGGCTTCGACCCGGACGTTCTCGTGCGGCGCTACGAAGCCGGCGACCCCCTCGAGCGACTGATCGAGCAGGGCTCGGCTTGATCCGCTCTTCGGTAGCGCTCGCGAGCGCCGGGATCAGTCGCGGCCGACGCCGTCGGCCCTTCAGTGTCCCGCGTCTCTCACCACGAGTTCCGTCTCCGCCAGGCGCAGGTCGCTGTCCACCATCATCTTCGCGAGCGCGCGCACGTCGACCGTCGGCTCCCAACCGAGAACCTCGGAGGCCTTCGACCGATCCCCCTCCAGGTGATCGACTTCGGCCGGCCGTAAGTAGATCGGGTCGGTTCGGACGTACTGGCGCCAGTCGAGATCGAGCTGCTCGAAGACGAGCGCGAGGAAATCCTGAATCGAGATCGACTCGCCCGTAGCCACCACGTAGTCGTCGGGAGCGTCCTGCTGCAACATCGACCACATGGCCTGCACGTAGTCGCCCGCGAAACCCCAGTCTCGTCGCGCTTCGAGGTTTCCGAGGCTGAGCTCCTTCTGGAGGCCCAGCTTGATCCGGGTAGCGGCCCGGGTGATCTTGCGGGTGACGAAGTTCTCTCCGCGCCGCGGGCTCTCGTGATTGAACAAGATCCCGTTGCAGGCAAACAAGTCGTAGCTCTCGCGGTAGTTGATGACCTGATAGTGGGCAAAGACCTTCGCGCAGGCGTAGGGGCTGCGCGGTCGGAACCGCGTGCTTTCGCTCTGCCGCGGGGGCGCACTGCCAAACATCTCGCTGCTGCCCGCCTGGTAGAAGCGGACCTGACGGGCGTTGTGCGTCATGTAGCTGCGGATCGCCTCGAGGAGCCGCAGGACCCCAACCGCCGTGACGTCCGCTGTGTACTCGGGCTGGTCGAAGCTCACGCGAACGTGGCTCTGGGCCCCGAGGTTGTACACCTCGTCGGGCTCCACCTCGTCGAGGAGGTTCCGCAATGAGCCGGCGTCCGACAGGTCGCCGTAGTGGAGATAGAAGCTGGGGTTCGGATTCTCGCCGGTGTGCAGGTGGTCGATGCGGGCCGTGTTGAAGAGGCTCACCCGGCGGACGATCCCGTGCACCTGGTAGCCCTTCGAGAGCAGCAACTCCGCGAGGTAGCTGCCGTCCTGACCCGTCACACCGGTGATTAGTGCTGTCTTCGTTTGGTTGTCCATCCGTTGTTCGATAGCAGCCCCATGCGGAGTCGGCTAATCAGATTCGCCGCTCGGAGCGTAGCGCCGCGGAATCGAGCCTGCTTCGAGACGTCTCGCGCAGCTGCGACTCGCTGCGGGCGGAGGCTAATAGGGGACCAACTTGCGGAGCTTCCTCAGGTTGCGCAGCAGACGTGTCTTCCGCTTCGGGATGAAGAGGAGACTCACCGCTCGGTCGTAGTCGCGACGGACGACTCGCTCTGTTGGATGGCGAAGCGGAAATTCGAGAGGAATCGACGCGAGATCCCGTACCGGGGACGAACCAACCGTGTGGATAGCGCTGGCATTGAAGCCGATATTCGTGACGAGATTGCTTCGCGGCTCAACCACGAGTCCTTGGCGTTCGACGACAGCGAGCTCCACCGCGTTCGCATGTCCCTGCAGGAACAGAAGCGACCCGAGTTTCTCGAGATCTCGCCCTGGGGCGTGGTGCCCGCCAGCGTCGACACCGACGAGGCTGACCTCGCCATCATCGAGTCCGGAGCGATCCTGATCCATCTCGCCGAGAAGACCGAACGGCTGCTCCCCACCGAACTTCGGCAGCGCTCTCAGGTGATCCAGTGGCGGATGTTCCACACGGCCAACATCGGACCCACCCAGGGTGCCGCGGACCCGCTCACCATCGGGACCTGCGAGTGGGTGGGGCTCAGCCTGGACGCCTTCCCCAATCTCGAACGCTGGCTCTCGAGCCTGGCGAAGCGACCTGTCTGTCGCCGCGGGTTGAATCTTCCGATT
>JABSQW010000597.1 GCA_013215605.1 Myxococcales bacterium | reverse complement strand
CCACCCTCCCCGAAAATATATAAAAAAAAAAATGAAAAAAGTAACGAAAATATAAAAAAAATATTTATTTATTTTTGAAAATATAAATGTGAAATCTAAATTTCAAAAAGTAACCAAAAAAATTGTTTAGCAAGAACCTATTATAGGTTCTCACTAAACAGGTTGTTTTGGTTACTTTTTTGAAAGTAACCAAAACAACATATATTCAAAGTATAGGTATGCTGAACTTCGAGTATTGCTTTCGAATTTATTTATTTATTTATTTTTATTTTTTTAAAGTTAAAATTGAAAAAAATAATAATAAAGTTGAAAGCAAACACAAACGCAATGATAAAGTTAACAGCAAATACAACGGATAAATTCAAAGTTAAAGGTAAAGTAAAAAAAAAATAAAGTTAAAAACTACCTTTACACATAGTAGAGGATGTCGAACATAAAGACAAAAATACCTTTAAGACAAACAGAAATACGAAAATACTAAAATCAATTTGTTCCAACAAACGGCGCTAATATCTCGTTACCGTTGCAGAAAGTCAAACGAATACATTTAAGATAAACAGAAAAACGACAATACTTAAACTATATATAACTGATAGCGATTTCTGTTGGATCGGAAAATAAGCGCGCACCTACTATCATTCAAGGGCGTCCCTCTTGAAATCAAATAAACACGCGCCTACCCTCCACCACAAGAAGAAGAACTTCTTATGACCTTAGAGGGAGGAATAAGATATAAGATAACAGGTTATAAACCTAAAACATCAATCTCTCGCATGACGTGGAAGTGCCGGAGCTTGGGAAATACAATATAGGTGTTAACAGGACGAAATGAAGTAGATTCATAATGTCCTCAACCTGGCCATCTTCCGTGGGAATCTCAATAAGAGCTCGATGGGGATATTTACCAATTGCAGAGTGAGTTATGATGTATAGACGATGCAGTTCGTGTTGACTTAAACCAATACCAAGATACCCGTGAATACATAAAATGCACATGCGAATTTCGATTGAGTACGCGTGTTAGGAAAACCACCGTGAGTCGTGTAAAAACATTAAACATGCATTACAAAGCGAATAAAATCTCTCAGGACGTGCGAGCACATAAATACGAACCGAACTGACATCTTTCTTTTCCTGTAGACGTGTGTAACTGATTGCGTGCACTGTTAGGTGCGAAGGTGTGTCAATTACAATCGACTCAGGACCGAGAGTGACGTGAGTTGCTGGACTTTGTATACGTTTTCGCATTTCCCTCCAAACGAGGAAGATATAAAGTAAGATAAACCCCTTACGGGATTCGTTGACATAGAATAGGTTGGACAAAGGAAAACTGTTAGAATTCAACTTATACGCTATTTGTTTACATTATGAGCGAAAAAAAAAAATTGTAAAAGGACTCATAAGGTAGTAATATCGTTTACAGACATGCTTATATCTTAGAGGCGTTCAGATATCGACACAGCGCTCTTAGCTGGTGTCCAATAGAATTTCGCCTAAGAAGAACACCAAAAGAACTAACGGATGGTTCCTCTCGTACTGGACCCGATTTCCTGCAAGATATTGTGACTAATTGGTAGGGTAAAACTAACCTGTCTCGCGACGGTCTAAACCCAGCTCACGTTCCCTGT
>JABSQW010000596.1 GCA_013215605.1 Myxococcales bacterium | reverse complement strand
CCGACCTCCTACCCCCGTGGGTGCCAGCGCGCGAAGCGCTGGTTGTGAAGTGAAGTGAAAAAGTGAAAGTAAAAAAAGTGAAAAAAGTGAAGTGAAAGTGAAGTGATCCATTTTTGGTCCTTTATTTTTCCTGAAACTTATATATATGATAGATCATGTATAGACCTATAACCCTATTTGTATTAAAATTGTCCGCCAACTCTCTTATGGGTTTAAAAGTTTGCAAACTTTTGGGGACCCGACCAAAAAAAATCAAAATCACAATTTCTACATGATTTTTTTTTAATCGTGCTAAAAGTCGAAAACACCGACGGTGAGAGGCCTTTTTTGTAAATTCGGCGGCGAAGCCGCCCCAGCACAGCTGCCGACAGGCAGCGAACTCAGCGGACATCCGGTGCACCCAAGCCGCTGTGCTCGAACCTCGCCGACGACCTCCACCCCCGTGTAGCGCCGGAACCCGCAAGGGTTCTGGTTGTGAGTGAAAAGTAAAAGTGAAAGTGAAGTGATCAATTTTTGGTCCTTTATTTTTCCTGAAACTTACATATATTATAGATCATGTATATACCTAAAACGCTACTCGAGGAAAATGTGCACAACAATTATCTTATGGGTTTAATATTCTCAACAAGTTGGAGGGTTGGACCCAAGAAAAAAAAATTCCTTATGGGGATCTGGATTTTTGGAATTTTGTATGTAAAAGTATCGGATCCTCCGTAAGGAATTTTTGAGCAAATTTTTGAGGTTTTCTGAAATTTCGTTTAAAAGGATTTCTTTTGTAAAATTGACCCCCTTTCACTTTTTTGAGCAAAATTTGTAAATTTCGTTTAAAAGGAATTCTTTTGTAAATTTGACCCCCCCCCTCAATTTTTGGCCAAAATTTTGAGTTTTTCAAGAAAATTCGCTCAAAGGGAGTGCTTTTGAAAAATTGACCCCAGAAGCCATCCCGGGCTTTGAGGTTTTCTTAAATTTCGTTTAAAGGGATTTCTTTTGTGAAATTAACCCTCGCCTCACTTTTTTAAGTAATTTTTTTAACTTGTCAGAAATTTCGTTTAAAGGGATATCTTTTGTAAAATTGAGAGGAACATTTTGAGAAGCCACCCCAGAGTATTAAAGGTTGGCTTCTTCCAGACAATTAAAAGGGATTTCACTTTAGAGCAAATAGGAGTTTATATATTTTTTTGAGTATATTTTTGAGTGAATTTACTTATTAAAACCGTTTAAGTCTTTTGTGAAAATCAAAGTGAATCTTGCCATTAAATTAAAAGGGAATACCATTTTAAATTTAAAGTGTAGTTCTCTCGTTAAGCTTTATGGGGGATTCGCACCTTTAGTTCGGGTTGATTTTTAGAGGGATTTCCTTTATAGAATGAAATTTGTATTTCTTTTAGACAATTAGGAGGGATTTCAGTTTTAAAATAAAAGGGAATTTCTTTTTACTTTTTTGGGGTGAACAGTTAAACGGATTTACTTAATAATTTTAGTGTTGATTTCTTTGCAATGATTTCTTTTTTTAATTTGAAGTCGATATTGCTTTTAAACTAAAATAAGAGAGAACAAGAAAATTGGTATCAAAGGTAAGGTAAATTAAAGAACTCTTCTTTGGGGTTTCGCCACAACCCATGGTAGTAAGTGCGAAGCAACCGTAGTCACTATGTAAATATATTGTTTTACTTCGTTGAATATTAATAAGGGAGATCGTGTTGTATTTTAGCTATTGTATTATTAAAAGTTTTAATTATTTTTCCTCAAAATTAATTCTTTTCCAGTTGCTTT
>JABSQW010000595.1 GCA_013215605.1 Myxococcales bacterium | reverse complement strand
GAGGACTGCCGGAGCTACCACGAGCTCAAGCAGCCGCTGTTCGGCGATCTCCACGTCCACACGAGCTACTCGTTCGACTCGTATACGTCGGGACAGCGCAACGATCCGTTCGCCGCCTACCGTTACGCGGCGGGCGAGGCGATCAACCTGCCGGACGTCGACGGAGAGCAGGTCGTCGAGACACGGCTGCGCCGTCCCCTCGACTTCGTCTCCGTGACCGACCACGCCGAGTTCCTCGGCGAGATGAACCTGTGCTCGCAGGATCCCTGGACGCTCGCGTACTGGACGCCGCGTTGCCTCCTCACGCGATCGGGGTGGTTCTACCTGCAGCTGCTCGCCGCCCGGTTCTGGGTCGAGGAGGGGGTTACGGACGAGAACGATCAAAAGGAGCGCGCGTACATCTGCGACCTGCCGGGGAAGACATGCCCGGAGGGCGAGGCCGAGTTCTGGGCGAACATCCAGCGTGCCACCGAGGAGAGCTACGACCGGAGCGACGACTGCGAGCTCACCACCTTCGTGGGCTACGAGTACAGCGACGCACCGAGCTTCAAGAACCTCCACCGAAACGTGATCTTTCGGAACGAGAAGGTGACCGAGCGGCCGATCAGCACCTACGACACCGGCACGCGGAACTTCCCCGCGCTGTGGCGCATGCTGCGCGAGCAGTGCATCGACCGCGGCAACGGCTGCGACGTCCTGTCGATTCCCCACAATCCGAATCTATCGGGTGGATTGATGTTCCCCGACCCCGCGAATCCCACCGAGGCGCGCGAGCGCCTCTTCTTCGAGCCCGTCACCGAGATCGTTCAGCACAAGGCAGCGTCGGAGTGCCGCTTCGATCGTCTGCTCGGCCGCGGTGTCGCCACCGAGGACGAGCTGTGCACCTTCGAGCAGAACAAGACCGATAGCCTCGCGTCGCTCGCCGTGCTCTACGGCGAGATGCAGACCGAAGAGGGCGCGCCGCGGCCCCTCGACGACTTCGGTCGCCGCAACATGATGCGCAACGTCCTGAAGGACGGCCTCATTCTCGGCCAGCGCGACGGCACCAACCCGTTCAAGATGGGCTTCATCGGCAGTACCGACACCCACAGCGCGACACCGGGCGCCACCATGGAGGAGGGGTACGCGGGACATCTCGGCCGCCGCGACACCGGGTACCGAAACGTCCAGGACCACATCGAGGACAACCCCGGCGGTCTCGCGGTGGTGTGGGCCGAGGAGAACTCCCGCGACTCGATCTTCGAAGGCATCCGGCGCAAGGAGACCTACGCGACGAGCGGTACGCGCCCGGTCGTCCGGTTCTTCGGCGGCCACGCCCTCGACCGCGAGCTCTGCGACGATCCGGACAACATCGCCCTGGCCTACGCGCAGGGCGTTCCCATGGGCGGCGACCTTCCGCCCCGCGACTCGAGCTCCCGGGCGCCGCGCTTTCTCGTCCTGGCCGCCAAGGACGCGGGCAGCCCGAACTTTCCGGGTACGGATCTGCAGCGGATCCAGATCGTGAAGGGCTGGGTCGACGCCCAGGGACAGACGCGAGAGATCGTCTTCGACATCGCGGGCACGGCGAACAACGGATCCCGAGTGAATCCCGACACGTGCGAACCGGTTGGCCTGGGGTTCCGCGAGCTCTGCGCCGTGTGGGAGGATCCGCTCTTCGACCCGTCGGTGCCCGCCTTCTACTACGTGCGCGTCCTCGAGAACCCCACCTGTCGCTGGAGCACGCTGCAGTGTCAGGCGGCCGGCGTGAACCCATTTGCGCCCGACTGCCGCGACCGGGCCGAGGCCGCGACGGCCGCGGCGGTCGACGAGGGAGCGACCGGTGACGTCTTTGGAAACTGCTGCCTCGTCGAAGAGGAGCAGCCCTTCTACTCGCCGGTCATTCAGGAGCGCGCCTGGACGTCGCCCATCTGGTACACGCCGGAGCCCGCGCCACGGACCTCCAGCCCGGCCTTCTGATCCCGCGCTCGGGGCGCGAGCACCGGGTCCAGAAACTAAAACCGGGATGGCACCTCGAGGGCGCCATCCCGGCGATCAAAACAGCAGCTGCTTACTAGCTTCTGTTCAATACTGGCGCGTCAGTGGCTCGCCGGGTCGTGAAACCCAGGCATTGCTCTACCCTTCCCAGGGTGTAGCGCCAGAATTGCACCCTCTAAAGTGCAATTTCGATGCCGAAAACGACACTTATGGATTCCCCCAGCTGAATCACAGGATTACGTCACCAACACGCCACCGATCGTTTGGGGCGGTTGGAAAACATCTACACATATTGTGAAGATTCGTTCCGAAGTTCACGCCTGCTGCAACCAATTGAGACAGCCTGTTTTCTCCAAGATACCGTCGAGGGCGGGCCCTCCGCTGGATGCGGCGTGCTT
>JABSQW010000594.1 GCA_013215605.1 Myxococcales bacterium | reverse complement strand
CGCTCGTAGCCGCGGTCGAGGGCGACGCGGCGGACGTGGTCGGTCTCCTCTCCGCAAAAGTCGCAGCGCATCGCTTCAGGAGCTTGCGGCGTGCCTTCGAGGCGCGGCTGATCGGAAGAAATATCCTTCACGAACGGCATGTTACCCCACCTTGAACCGAAGTTCGCGGGGCGCTTCAGCGCCCAGCTCGCGACGCAGGCCAGCCAGGATCTCGGGCTTTTGAAGCTGCAGCTGCTGACACCACACGCTCGAATCCGCAGTCGCCTCGAGGACGGCTCCCCGCAGCGCCGTGGGCTGGCAGTGCCGAGCGATCTCCGGACCCACCGCCGCCTCCCAGCACCCCGCCACCTTCATGACCGCCGCGGTTTCCCCGAGGCCGAGGTCGCCGAGCACGCGGGCGACGAGCGACCCCACGGCCTCGGGCCGTGTCTTGCGCGGACTCCGCCGACCGACGCGCTTCACGCCGCCCCGTCCTCGAAGGTCCGAAACACCAGGCCGGTGGGGAGCTTCGGGAAGAAGAACGTCGACTTCTGGGGCAGCACCTCGCCGGCGCCAGCCACCCGGAAGACGTCGTCGGGCGAGAGTGCGTTCAAGTAGAGGGCCACGGAGCCGCGCCCCGAGCGGACGTCTCGCGCGGTGCGCAGCGCGGATTTCGGGTATTCGATCGCGCCGTCGCGTACGGCCCGCTCGTCGAGACCGAAGACACCGTCGATGACTTCCCTGTGGATGATGCGCACCGACAGCTCGCCCGTGGCGTCGGGTTCGCGCGAGAAGATGCGCAACACGCCGGACGCGTCGTCCGCGGCGAAGGCGGGTCGGTCCGAGAGCGGTTCGAGGTGCTTCTCGAGGAGGGCGGGTACGGCTTCCTCGTTCGGCACGGCGACCGTCGACTCGGTCCAGCCGGGCAGGCGCGCGGAGAGGGCGCCTTGGGCGAGCGGTGCGGCCTTCAGGATGAGGCGGTGGATCGGAAGCAGGAGACAGCCGGGCGCCCACGCGTTTGCGAAGTAGGCGAGCAGCCATTCGTGAGCGCCGGTGTCGCCGGCACCGGCGGCGCGCTGCTCGTCGCGGTAGGCGAGGCTGGTCTCGTAGCGGTGATGGCCGTCCGCGATCACGACTTGGCGTTCGCGGAGGAAGCGCTCCACCGCTTCGACGCGCTCGCGGTCGGCAATCTTCGCCAGCGTGTGCGTCGCACCGCTGGCGTCGGTGCCGCTCGCGAGAGCCTCGCCGTCGAAGTTGGGCGCGATGGCCTTCGCGAGTTCGTTGTCGCGATCTTCGTAGAGGAGGAAAACGCTCGACAGGTTTGCGCGCGTCGCGCGCATCACCTTCAACCGGTCGGCCTTCGGACCGGCGAGTGTGCGCTCGTGGGGCCGCACGATGCCCTTCGCATAGTCCTCGAGGTGGAGCAGCGCGAAGAAGCCCTCGCGAACGGACACACTTCCGTCGGGGGCCGTGAAGCGCTGCCGCAGGGCGTAGAAGCCGGCCTCGGCGTCGCGGCACAGGACGCGATCGCGCTGCCACGCGTCGAGGGTCGCGCGGATCTCCGAGTAATCGGTGGTCGCCTGGTCCTCGACATTCTTCGTGAGTTCGAGGCGGATCGCGTTGTGGGGATCGCGGTCGAAGAACGCAGCGCGCTCGTCGTCGGCGATGACGTCGTACGGAGGCACCACGACGTTCGAAAGATCGACGCGGTCGGTGTCGTAACGCAGAGCCTGGAAGGGACGGACGAGCGTCATCGACTGCGAATCTCCTCGATCGCGGACAGAAGTTCAGTTTCGGGAATCGAACCCCGGCGCAGCACCCGCGGCTCCGCCTCCGTGAGGTCGAGAACGGTGCTCGGGGTGTCGCCCCCGGCTTCCGCACCTTCGACGGCGAGCAGCGAGACGGACTCACAACCGACCGGACCGCGCACGCAGAGCGTCTCGGCCTCCCGACGCGTGCGCGCGGCGCGAGTCCCCGCACGGTTGAGGCTCGTAGCGGTCACGGGACCGGCGCCTTCGGCGCGCAGCCGGCGCGACCAGGCGGCTGCCAGGGGATGCGCGGAGCAGCGCACGCCCACCGCCCCGTCTTCCCTGGCGACGCCCCGCGCGAAGGCCGTGCGACAGCGCAGTACGAGGGTGAGCGGTCCGGGCCAGAACTTCTTCGCGAGCGTCGCGGCGCAGCCGTCGCTCTCGAACCCGTAGTCCTCGAGGGCGGCGACCGCGTCGACGAGCACCGAGATCGGCTGCCCGGCGTCGCGCCCCTTCCAGCTGCGCAACGCCTCGAGACCGGCTTCGCTGCGGGCGTCGGCGGCGAGACCCCAGACCGTCTCCGTTGGGTAGGCGACGAGGCCCCCCTCGGCGACACGCCGAGTCGCGTCACCGAGCGGATCGCGGTGAGCGGGCACGCTCACCGATCGACGGCACGCGACGCGATGTCGCTGCGCTTGTGGGCGTTGGCGAACGAGATGCGGTCGGCGGCCGCGTAGGCGCGATCGCGCGCTTCGCGCACCGTGGCGCCGCGAGCCGTCACGCCGACCACGCGTCCACCGGAGGTCGCGAAGCCATCTCCTTCGCGGCGGCTGCCCGCGTGGAACACGACGGCATCATCGCAGTTGGCGAGACCGCCGGCCGCGTCGAGCCCCTCGATGGGAAGCCCCTTGTCGAAGGACCGCGGGTAGCCCCCGGAAGCGATCACCACACACACCGCCGCGTCGCGAGACCCGACGGGCGCCGCGCGATCGAGCGTGCCGCGCGCCGCGTTGTCGAGAAGCGGCACGAAGTCGCCCTCCATCGCGAGCATCAGGGCCTGGGTCTCGGGGTCGCCGAAGCGGACGTTGAACTCCACGACGTTGACCGCGCCGTCCGCGTCGATCATGAGGCCCGCGTACAGCACGCCGACGTAGGGGTGCCCCTCTGCGGCCATGCCCCGGATCACCGGGTGGACCACCGTTTCGAGGATCTGCTTTTCGACGGCTTCGGTGACCACGGGCGCCGGACAATAGGCCCCCATGCCGCCCGTGTTCTCGCCGCGGTCGCCGTCGAGGGCGCGTTTGTGATCCTGCGCCGGCGCGAGGGTGGCGACGTGCGTACCGTCGGTGATCGCGTAGTAGGACGCCTCCTCGCCCGGCAGGCGGTCCTCGATCACCACGCAGGCACCGGCCTCGCCAAAGCGGCGGTCAGCCATGATTTCGTCGAGCGCGGCCACGGCGGCAGCGGAGTCGCCGCACACGAAGACCCCCTTGCCCGCGGCGAGGCCGTCGGCCTTCACCACGCAGCCGCCCGGGCGTTCGCGCACGTGGGCGCTGGCTGCCGCGAGGTCGTCGAAGACTTCGAAGGCCGCGGTGGGGATTCCGTGCCGCGCCATGAAACGCTTCGACCACGACTTGCTGCCCTCGAGCCGAGCCGCGGCGGCGGACGGTCCGAAGACCGCGAGCCCCTCCTCCCGCAGGCGATCGGCGAGCCCATCGGCGAGCGGGTTCTCGGGCCCGATCACCACGAGGTCGACATTTTCCGCCTTCGCGAGGGCGACGACGGCGTCGGCGTCGGACGCGCCGACCTCGGGAAAGCAGTCGGCGTCGCGCGCCATGCCGGCGTTGCCCGGAGTGGCCAGGACACGAGACACGAGCGGACTGCGGGCGATCTTCCACGCGAGTGCGTGCTCGCGACCTCCGGAGCCGACGACGAGGACCTTCACGCCCCCTCCACTGTTCGGGTGACTTGTTTGCGTTCCCTGTTCGCATTTCCCGTTCGCACCACGTGCATTCCCGGGAGACGATCTTCGATTTCGGAACCCCGCGCTAGTGGCGGAAGTGCCGGGTCCCCGTGAACACCATCGCGACGCCCAGGCGATCGGCCGCTTCGAGGACATCCTTGTCGCGCATCGAGCCGCCGGGTTGCACCACCGCCGTCGCTCCCGCCTGCACCGCGACTTCGAGGCCGTCGGGGAACGGGAAGAAGGCGTCGCTCGCGAGCACGGACCCCGAGAGGTCGAGACCGACGCGCGCGGCCTTGGCGCTGGCGGCGTGGATCGCGTCGACGCGCGACGTGGCGCCGCCGCCGAGCGCGAGCGTGCGGTCGGCCGAGGCGAATACCACGGCGTTGCTCTTTACGTGCTTTACGACACGCCAGCCAAAGGCCATGGCGCGACGCTCGTCGCTGCTGGGCTCGCGCTGCGTCACCACCTCGCAGGCGGCGAGGTCGGCCATCTCCACGTCGGGCGTCTGCACGAGAAGACCACCGTAGACGTGCTTCGCATCGATCTCGGCGCGGTCGATGCGCTCGGGACGGAAGCGCAGCAGCCGACGGTTCTTCTTCTTCTTCAGCAGCTCGAGCGCATCGCTGCTGAAGTCGGGTGCGACCAACACCTCGGTGAAGATCTTGTCGACCTCGAGGGCGAGATCGAGGTCGAAGGCCCGGTTCGACACGATGATGCCGCCGAAGGGCGATTCCGGATCCGTCTGGTAGGCGCGGCGGTACGCCTCGAGCGATGCCTCGGCGCTCCCGACACCGCACGGTGTGTTGTGCTTCAGGATGCCGACGACGGCGCTCTCGTCCGCGTCGAACTCGAGAATGAGGGCGAGGGCCGACTGCACATCGACGATGTTGTTGAACGACAGCTCCTTGCCGTGGAGCGGTTCGGCGAGGTCGAGGAAGCGGCCGTAGAGCGCGGCCTGCTGGTGGGGGTTCTCGCCGTAGCGCAGGGTCGCGGTGCGCGGCATGTCGAGCTCGATGCGCGGCGGCAGCGGATCCGCCTCACCCGCTTCGCGACCCGACAGATAGGCGTGGATGGCGGCGTCGTAACCCGCCGTGCGCTCGAAGGCCTTCAGGGCGAGTCGGCTGTGCGTGGCGTCGGAGAGCGCGCACTCGCCGTCTTCGAGCTCGCTCAGGATCGCGGGG
>JABSQW010000593.1 GCA_013215605.1 Myxococcales bacterium | reverse complement strand
CGTCACACTCGTTGGCCACTCGCAGGGCGGCCACGCATGCATTCGTTTCGCCGGACGTCACCCCGAACGAATGGCGCGGCTCGTACTCGCCGAGTCCGGGCCGGAGATCGTCGCGGCGAGCGGTGACGGCCCCACCGAAGCCGTGCGCCTGCTCGCGCCGTCGTTCGCGTCGCGCGACGCCTACGCGGACGTGCTCGGCGAGGTCTACCCGCAGCTGGACGCGGCGGAGCGTGAGAATCTCGCAACGCACTTCACCCGCGAGTGCGACGACGGAAGCGTCGAACCGAAGCTGGACGAGCGGTTCCTGACGAAGCAGCTCAAGAAGTCCGCCGAGTGGCGTGGGGGATTCGACCGCGCGGCCTGGGCGAAAAAGGAGGGAGATCGCCTCTGGCACTACCTCGAGCGGGTGACATGCCCGACGCTCGTGATCCACGGCGAGAATTCGCAGATGGTGTCCAGCGCGACGGCCCAGCGGATGGTGGACGAAGTACTGCCCCGTGCGCGAGCCGTGGCCATCGCGGGGGCCGGACACACGCTCATGCTCGACCGCCCGCGCGAATTCCGCGAGGCCGTGCTGGAGTTCCTTCTCTGACCGTGCCTACCAGTCCGACATCTGCGCAATGCGATCGCGGTGCAGGGAGGGCGTCCCGAGGAACGCGCGATCGAACATCGCCCGCTTGAACCACAGCTGGACGTCGCACTCCCACGTGAATCCGATGCCGCCGTGGGCCTCCACCGAATCGCGACCGATCTCCATCGCTCGATCGGAGATGTGCGACTTTGCGAGGGCCGCGCTCCGCTCGCTCTCCTCCGGGATGTGATCGAAGGCGTGCGCCGCATACCAGTAGAGGGCGCGCGACGGCTCGATGTCGATGGCCATGTTGGCGAGCTGGTGCTTGAGCCCCTGGAAGTGCCCGATGGTCACACCGAACTGCTCGCGGGTCTTCGCGTACTCGACGCACATGTCGACGAGCTTCGACGCCGCCGCGAACGCATCGGCTGCGAGCAGGATGAGCGCGGCGTCACGTACGCGATTTGCCGCAGCCAGATCGCCCGGCATTGCCTCGCACGGAGTGTTCTCGAAAGTCACCGAGTCGATGCGGCGCGAGCGGTCGACGCCCTGCATGTCTTCGACGCTGATCCCCGAAGCACTGCGCTCGACGAGAACGAGCCCTCCACCGGCAACTCCCACGACGAGGAGGTCGGCAAGCGATGCCGTGGGCACATTGAGCTTCACACCGGTCAGCGTATCGCCCCCCACGAGCGTCCACTCGGAGGGATTCCACAGCCCGCCCGCTTCGCCGAAGGCGAACGTACCGACCGCATCTCCGGTGGCCAGCCGCGGCAGCCAGCTCTTCTTCTGCGCTTCGCTTCCCGCGAGTTCGAGGGCGATGCACGCCACTGAGTGGCCGAAGAACGGCCCCGGAGCGCCCCCCCAGCCGAGCGCTTCGGCGCACACCGCGAGGTCGAGAAGCTCGAGGTCCGCTCCGCCGTACTCCTCGGGCACGATGAGACCCGCGATTCCCATCTCGACGAGGCCCTTCCACAGCGCGGGGTCGTGCCCGGTGTCGCCCTCGAAGATCTCGCGCAGGTGCGTCGCGGGCAGCTCGTTCGCGAGCAGTTGCTTGACGGTCTCCTGCAGCAGTTCCTGTTCTTCCGAGAGATCGAAATTCACTGTTTCGCGCTCCTGTCGGCGTTCGCAAAGGTATCTCGAGGCAGGCCGAGTCCACGTTCGCCCACCACGTTGCGCTGAATGTTGGCCGTGCCGCCCGCAACGGCGATTCCGAGCGAGTACATGTACTGGGTGACCCACTGTCGGGCCTCACCCGGAACCCGGCCGAGCGATCTGTCGTCGGCCGACGGATCGAGGAGCCCGCCGTCGCCCAGGAGATCGAGAGCGAACCGCGCCACGTGGTGCGAGATGTTCGTCCCCACGATCTTGTTCATGAGGCCAAGGCGTCCGGGCTCCTTGCCATTCACGTCTCGCGTGAGCTGGTAGAAGCTCGAGTATTCATGACTCTTCATGTAGCCCTCGATGAACACGAGCTGCCGGCGCACCTCGGCATCTTCGATGGCGGGCTTGCCGTTGCGCACCGCGTTCGTCGCGAGCGACACGAGACCGGCGAGCATCACGTCGTTGCGACCCGCGCCTCCGATGCCGTTGCGCTCGTGCTTGAGGGTCGTGCGCGACACCAGCCAGCCCTCGCCGCGTTTCCCGACGATCCAATCCTTCGGCGTCTTTGCGTCGGTGAGGAACACCTCGTTGAAATCCGCGCCGCCCGTCATCTGTTTGAGCGGCCGGACTTCGATGCCGGGCTGGTCCATCGGAATCAACAGATAGGAGATGCCCCCGTGCTTCGGCGCATCGGGCTCGGTGCGGCAGAGGCAGAACATGAAGTCGGCCTCGCGCGCGGTGGTGGTCCAGATCTTTTGACCGTTGATCACCCACTCGTCGCCAACGAGGTCCGCGCGCGTCTTGAGCGAAGCAAGATCGCTGCCGGAACCGGGCTCACTGTACCCCTGGCACCACTGGTACTCGCCGCGCACGGACTTCGCGACGAACTTCTCCTTCTGCCACTCCTCTCCTCGCTCGAGGAGGGTCGGCACCAGCATCATGGGGCCGATGCCCCCAAAGGACTGGGGGGCGTGGACCTTCCGGAATTCCTCAGTGATGACGGCTGCCTTCATCGAGTCCGGGGACTGCTCGCATCCGCCGTACTTCTTCGGGATGTTGCGCAGCAGGTAGCCGTGATCGACCGCCTTCTCGCGGAACTCGTTCGCGATGTCGCCGAGGGACTTCCCGTCGGTTGCGGACTCTTTCGGAGGCCAGTTGGCGTCCAGGAACGCGCGAACCTCGTTCCGAAAGTCTTCGTACTCCTGGCCATAGCTCAGATCCATTGGAAACTCCCCGGGTCGCCGCCGAGTCATCCGGCGGCCACAAGAAATGAAGGCGCCCATTGTAGCGTCAGCGCCGGCGAGGTTGGAACTGTCGCGATCGGTCTCTCGCGGAGTCAGCGGGCCCGGTCGGGCCAGCGGTCGGCTTCGAGCGAAGCGATGATCTGGCGGGCGCGCGTGCCCCAGATCGGATGGGGCTGCTCGGCGAGTTCGTCAGCGAGGTGGTTGGCAGCGGCAACCGGCGAGACGCCCTCCCGATGGGCCGTGGCGAGCACCCGAAGGGTGGTCTGGTGAATCCCGAACTCCCAGTCACGACCGAGGTGCCGCGAGAGCATCTCGTCCGCTCTCACGAAGCCGTACTGCTCGTTGCTGCAGTGCACGATACCCATGCGGTTGGCGATGTAGTCGGGCACGTAGGTGATGCCGCGCGCCACCAGGGCCTCGGCGTCGCGCTCGTCGTCCGCGAGCTGGTTGTTCGCAGGGCCGCAGACGATCGGCGCCTGGATCTGTGGAATGCTCTTGGGCCCGATCACACCCCCGAGAGCGCTCGGCACGAGGATGTCGCAGGGCTCGGCGAGAATGTCGTGGTTCCCGTCGCGGGTGAGGCGCACCTCCAGGTTCTCCCCGGCGAACGCATCGAGCAGTCCGGTGCGGCGCTCCTCGGAGATCTCGCTCGCGACGATCCGCGAGACACCCCGCTCGAGGAGCAGCGGGATCATCGCGCCGCCGACATTTCCGGTTCCCTGCATCGCAATCGTCTTTCCAGACAGCCCGCCCATCTCGCGGAACTCGAGAGCCGCCTCCATCCCGCAGACCACGCCCGCGGCCGTGGCGATCGACGGGTTCCCCGAGCCACCGACCTCCTCGGGTACACACGTCACGAAGCGGGTCGCCGCATACACTTCGGCCATGTCGAGGGGCGAGGTGCCGGCGTCCTCGGCGGTGACGTAGCAGCCGCGGAGCGAGCTGATGAACTCGCCGTAGCGCCGGTACAGAATCGCGCGGTAGCCGGGCTCGCTGTACGCCGAGCCCGGCGCGCGCGCGATGATGCCCTTGCCTCCGCCCCACCAGAGCCCGGCGGTCGCGGTCTTGCGCGTCATTCCGAGGGACAATCGCAGCCCGTCGCGCAGATAGTCCTCGAGCCTCTCGTAGGGCCAGTGGCGGAGTCCTCCCTGCGCCTGGCCCCGGGCGGTGCGGTGGAGAAACGCCGAGAAGAGGGTTCCGCACTCGAAGCTGGCCTCGAGGAAGATCGCCTCGTGGTTCCGGCAGTCGCGGGAGTCGCCCTCGAGAAACTCGGCGAGCTCCCGCAGAAGAGGATGGGAAACCCGGTAGCGGCCGGTGTCGGCGTCGAGCACGAGCGAAGCACGGCGCTGCCCCTCGGCGAGGAGCCGGTCGGCCAGAACTTGCGGGCTCTTCTCGATGAGTCGGCTCATGGACGGATCCCTGGACTACTCTGTGTCGGCCGATCTTCTCCGACGCTGTACCTGACAGCCCCACGCGACGAACGAGAACTCCGTGCCGTTCGATGAGCCGAGTCCCAAGCCGACCCCCCGTAGCAGAACCCTGCGGCGGATCGTTGGCGGGGTTTCTCTTGGCCTGGGAGCCCTGGGCGCCCTCGTGGGGTTCACCTCCGAGCCGATTTCGGGTCTGCTCGGTCCCTCGATCTGGGGGAATCTCCGCGAAGTCGATCCCGGGCGCTTCTACCGATCCGGCCAGCTATCGGCTCGAGCACTCGACCAGACCCTCGATGCGCTCGGCGTGCGCACGATCATCAGCCTGCGCGGCCACAGCACACACCACGACTGGTACCGAGACGAGGCACGCGTCGCGAAGGAGCGAGGCGTTGCGCTCCACAACATCCACCTGAGCGCGCGCCGCCTGCCGCGTCCCGAAGAGATCGCGAATCTCCTCGCCCTGTATCGAACGGCCGAGCGCCCCATTCTCGTGCACTGCGCGAGCGGTGCCGACCGCGCGGGCGAGGCGTCGGCCCTGTACCAGATCGAGCACATGGGAAGGACGCGCGAGGAGGCGCTCGAGATGCTGACCCTGCGACAGCGTCACGTCGCGTGGCTCAGGCCCGCGAAGCGGCGCTTCATCGAGCGCTACCAGGGTGAGGACTGGGTGGTCGGAGTCTACGACCCGTGCAGCCGTGACGTGCGCGTCGAACTCCGCCCGAGCACCTGCGACGCTCCACGGCCCTAGTCGGGGCGCAGGCCGTACTCGCGCTCGAGTGCCACGCGGAGCTTTTCGGCGGCGCGCCGCGTCGCGATCCCGTCCTTTGTGCGGCGGCCGTAGAGCGCGCCCGCGATCTCGAGCATCTTGAGCCCTTGGATCCGGCGATCGTTCGCGATCCAGAGGCTGGCGACCAGGCGCGAGACGTCAGCGAGGTGGGGGTCGAGCTCGCGCGCCTTGACGATGCCGCGGTACTCCAGCAGACGCGAGCCGCCGCTCTGCTCCATCGCCTCGAGAGCGCCGAGCTTGCGGAACCTCAGGTTGACGCGGAGCGCGGTCGTGTAGACGCCGATTGCGGCCTCCACGTCGACGCTGCCCACGATGTTCGCTTCGAACCCGCCGCGACGAAACGCTCGGGAGCTCATGACCTGCACGATCTCGTAGTTGAGCGGGTCGAGGCGCAGCGAGCTTCCCGTCGGATTCATGACCGACTCGAGGCCGCTCGCCACGTGGATCGCGCCGTAGATGTGCAGCAGCTCGTGGATCAGCGTCCGACTGTGTCGTTCACCGGGCGGGAGGCGCACGCTCAGCGTGCGCCCGAGGAACTCCGCCATACCCAGCTTTCCGCCGACGCGCTTGTTCGGAATGGGAAGACCGGTGAAGCTCGCGGTGATCGCGCTTGCGCTGGTCGACGGCACCTGGTCGCGGAACGCCGCGTGCAGTGACGGCAGGTCGGGCCGCGCGCGCGCGAGCTTCACCGCTCCGATGCGGACCGGGACGAACCAGGTGTCGAGAATCGGCGCCAGCTGCGACGCGGCGTAGAGGAGGTTGTTGCGCAGCGCGAACTTCCAACCGGGCTCGCCGCGGACGACCTCGTCGCCCAGCATCGCGACCGTCACGATCCGGCGCTCCGACCACACGGGATCGATCTGCTGGAGCAGCTCCCAGGCGGTGCTGGCGGCGCGCGGGTCGAGATCGGCGAGCCAGAGCGCGCTGCGGAGGTGCTCGATCGCTTCGTCGCCGCGGCCGGCGCTGGCGAGGAAACGCCCGGCAGCGAGTCGGGCGCGCGGGTCATAGGGATGCACCTCGGCCGTCTCGAGAGCCGCGGCGAGATCTCGCGCGGTCTTGAGCCGCGCCCGGCCCGTGAGGGCGAGGTATTGGGCGTGGGTCGCGGGGCGTCCGCCGTCGATCTCGAGTGCGCGGTCCAGATCGCGCCTGGCACCCTCGCGATCGCCGCGGCGCGCCTTCACCTCGGCGAGGGCCAACCACGGATCGTCGAGGTCGGGAGCCGCCGCAGCCGCTCGCTCGAATGCTGCGGCGGCGCTATCGAGATCCCCCTCGGCGAGTGCGATACGCCCCATGCCCACGAGTGCCGGTGCGGCGTGCGGATCGAAGCCGAGCACGCGCTCGAAGCGCTTCTTCGCGGTGACGTAGTCACCGCGAAGTCGCGCTTCGTCGGCCAGTCGGATGAGCGCGCCGCCGCGGATCGAAGCGGGCTGCTGCGTCGAGTCTTCCGCGGCCTTCGACCCGATGGATTCCGCTGACGGCGCGGAGGTTCCCGCACATCCGAACGCGAGGCTCGCCAGGGCGAGAGCAGGAGCGAGGCGGATGCGAATATCCGCCATTTCGTCAGTCCAGACCGTCGAAGGCCGTGTACACGATCGCGAACTGCTCTTCCCTGTGGATGCGCATCGAGCCGACCGACGGGCTCGCGGCGTCGGGTCGTCCCGCGTACGAAAAGCTCTGCCCCGACCGCAGCTCGGCCTCGAAGCGGTCGCGCACGAAGGTCCAGCCGCCCATGTTCGCGGGCTCTTCCTGGGCCCAGACCACCGTTCCCGCGCTCACGTAGCGGGCGATGGCAGCGCGAACCTCCTGCACCGGCCAGGGGTAGAGCTGCTCACAGCGCAACAGCGCCACGGGGGGTGTCCCCTCCGGCCAGCGCGCTGCTCGCTCGGCGAGCAGGTCGTAGTAAAGCTTGCCGCTACAGAACACGATGCGACGCGCGCGCTCGGGAAACGCATCGAGGGTCGCGTCATCGATGACGCGCTGGAAACGTCCGGTGGTGAGATCGGACGTGCGCGACGCCGCGTGAGGTGCTCTCAGGAGACTCTTCGGCGTGAAGATCACGAGCGGTGTGCGGTACTCGCGGCACATCTGACGGCGCAGAACGTGGAAGTACTGGCCCGGCGTCGTGCAATTCACGATCTGTAGATTGTCGTCGGCGCACTGCTGGAGAAAGCGCTCGATGCGCGCGCTCGAGTGCTCGGGGCCCTGTCCCTCGTAGCCGTGCGGCAGCAGCATCACGAGGCCACTCATGCGCTGCCATTTCACGTGCGCCGAGCTGATGAACTGATCGATGATCACCTGCGCACCGTTCACGAAGTCGCCGAACTGGGCCTCCCACAGCGTGAGTGTGGTGGGATCCGCCAGGCTGTAGCCGTACTCGAAGCCGAGCACGGCGGCTTCGGAGAGAAGGCTGTCGTACGCCTCGAAGCGGGCCTGGTTGGCGGTGAGGTGTGCGAGGGGCATGTACTCGTCGCCGGTTTCCTGCTCGACGAGCGCCGCGTGCCGGTGGCTGAACGTCCCGCGCACGCTGTCCTGACCCGACAAACGCACCGCCGTTCCCTCGACGAGGAGCGAGCCGAACGCAAGAGCTTCGGCGAGCCCCCAGTCGATGGGAGCGTCCTCCGCCACCGCCTTCTGGCGCTTCTCGAACAGCGTGACGAGCTTCGGGTGCGCGCGAAATCCGCTCGGGATGTCACCGATCCGTTCGGCGAGCTGCGCGAGGGATTCGACCGGTACGCCGGTGTCCGGCTCCTCCTCCTCGGTCGCCAGACGCGAGAAGCCCGTCCACGGACCGCGCGGCTCGTAGGGCTCGTCGGGTCCGGGCGGCCGGCTCTCGATCACCTCGAGGGCACGCGTGAGCTGGCCACCCAGGTCGGACTCGATGCGTTTCACGTCATCGGGACGCAGAATGCCGAGCTCGAGAAGCTTGTCGGTGTAGATCTTCCGCACCGACGGCCGCGCGCGGATCTTCGCGTAGAGGAGCGGCTGCGTGAACGCGGGCTCGTCGCCCTCGTTGTGACCGTGGCGGCGGTAGCACACCATGTCGATCACGACGTCCTCGTTGAACCGCTGTCGGTATTGCATCGCAAGGCGCACGCAGTGCACCACGGCTTCGGGATCGTCGCCGTTCACGTGGAAGATGGGCACTTGGATCATCTTCGCGACGTCGGTGCAATACAGGGTCGAGCGCGCTTCGGCTGGCGTCGTGGTGAAGCCGATCTGGTTGTTGACCACGACGTGCAGCGTGCCGCCTGTCGAATAGCCCGCGAGCTGCGAGAGGTTGACCGTCTCCGCGACGATCCCCTGCCCCGCGAAGGCCGCGTCGCCGTGGATGAGCACGGGCACGACCGTTTCGCCGTGGAGGTCGGCCGCGCGCGTCTGCTTCGCGCGCACGCGCCCCTCCACCACGGGGTCCACCGCTTCGAGATGCGAGGGATTCGCGGTGAGGGACAGGTGCACTCGCTCGCCACTCTTCGTGGTGCGATCGTTCGAGTAGCCCTTGTGGTACTTGACGTCGCCAGACCCGAAGGGACTGTCGATCAGCGGATTGTCTTCGAACTCGGAGAAGATCGACTCGAGCGACTTGTGGAGCGTGTTCGACAACACGTTCAGGCGGCCGCGATGCGCCATGCCGAGGACGAGCTCGCGGATCCCGAAGCTCGGCGCGTCCTCGACCACGGTGTCGAGCAGCGGAATGAGCGACTCCGCGCCTTCGAGCGAAAAGCGCTTCTGCCCGATGAACTTCGTGTGGAGGAAGCGCTCGAAGAGCTCTGCGGCAGATAACTTCTCGAGGATATTGAGACGCTCGGCGGTGTCGAGCACCGGCGTGCTCTTGCTCTCCTCGAGGGTCTGTTGCAGCCATTGCTTGCGGCCGGGATCCTGGACGTGGGTAAACTCGACGCCGATCGTGCGGCAATAGGTGGCGCGCAGCCGCTCGAGGATCTGCGAGAGAGTCTGGACCGCTTCGCCCGGCAGGTCTCCGGCGATGAAGGAACGCTCGAGGTCGTCGTCGCCGAAGCCGTAGTGCGCGGGATCGAGCTCCGGAAAGTAGAGAGAGCTGCTGCTCAGCGGGTCCGTGTGCGCGATGCGGTGTCCGCGCGCCCGGTAGCTGTGGATCATGCGCAGGACGCGCGCGTGCTGATCGGCCACCTGATGCTGGAGCGCAGGGGCAGCCGAGACGGGCGCTGTCCGGGTGGCGGCGCCGTCCTGTGTGGGCGGCGCGTCGGAGCCGGCGGCGTCGAAGAGATCGGCCCAGCTCTCGTCGACCGAGGTCGGATCGACGTCGTACCGCTGGCGGATCTCCTCCACCAGAGCAGCGTTGACACCGAACCCGCTGAGGTCCGTCGCGCTGTCCTCGCTGGTTTCGCGCGGCGGGTGATCGGGTGACTTCTCCCGGCGATCCATGACCGTTTCGATCTCTCCTGGTCGGCTTCGCGGCGTAGCCGATTGTGGAAGCGGGCGCCTACTATACCCCCATCGGCCACCTCCATTGCCGCTCGAGACTCCGCCAGCGTGTCCCACTTCACCACCGGACCCCGCTTCACCGAGCGCTTCTTCGCGCGGTCGAGTCTCGACGTCGCCCCCGATCTCATCGGCGCCTATCTGGTGAGAACCCTCGATGGCGGCCAGCGGCTCGTCGCGCGGATCGTCGAGGTGGAGGCCTATCGCGGTGACGGCAGCGACCCGAGCGCCCATTCCCACCGGGGTCCGACCCCTCGCAACCGGGTGATGTTCGGGGCGCCGGGGAGCCTCTACGTCTACCGGAGCTACGGAATCCACAGCTGCGCCAACGTCGTGTGCGAGCCGCCGGACCACGGCGCGGCGGTGTTGTTCCGGGCGGTAGAGCCGGTTTCGGGCGGCGACGCGATGCGCGCGCGCCGCGGTCTGCCCGACGGCACAACGCTGCACGAGATCAGCAACGGTCCGGGCAAGCTCTGCCAGGCCCTCGACATCCGCCTCGATCACGACGGCGCGTCGCTGTTGCGGGGCGCCATCGAGCTGCGCTCGCAGGCGGCGGGCGACCCCCCGGCCGACGTCGCCGTGAGCCCGCGCATCGGGATCAGCGAGGGCGCCCTGCTGCCGTGGCGCTTCTACGATCGCGCGAGCCCCTGGGTGAGCCGGGGCCGCCCGGGCGTCGCGCCGGCGCAAAAACGCCGGAGATCTGGAGATTCGGCGACGAAGTAGCTCTACGGAGCCGGCGCGAGGATGGCGAGGACGATCAGTCGCTCCGCGCCGGTGTTGCGAATGCCGTGGGGGACGCCGTCGGGAGCCACGAGCATCACGCCCGCGTCCATCGCGATCTCGCGGTCCTGGAGCACGAACACGCCCGAACCCTCGAGTACGTGATAGATCTTGTCCATCCCGTCGTGCGCGTGAAGGGCGTGCTCCTGCCCGGGCTCGAACGAATTCAAGCCGGCCATGATGCGCTCGGACTTGAAGATCGTGGCCTTGCCCATCTTTTCCGGGTTGAAGACAGCGTGCGCTTCGGGGCGGATCGCGGTCGGATGGTCCATCGCTTCTCTCTGGATCGTGGCGGGGCGCCACTATATCATCGAAGGCCCGGGGAGAATTGAGCACGTGTCCGAGCCGGCTGCACCCGACGCTTCGAGCGCCGATACACCTCCGTCTGGCGAGATCCCTCAGCAACCGACAGCGCTCACCGTGCTCCGGCTGTTGCGCCCGAAGCAGTGGACGAAGAACGCGCTCGTCTTCGCGGCGCTCGTCTTCGCCGGCAGGCTCCTGGAACCCCAGGCGGTCCTCCTGGCGCTGCTCGCGTTCTCTAGCTTCTGCGCGGCGGCGTCATCCGTGTACATCATCAACGACCTGCTCGACGTCGATCGCGACCGCCTCCACCCCGAGAAGCGAAAGCGCCCCATCGCATCCGGGGCGATCCGTGCCGAGTTCGCATTCGCGATCGCGGCGGTCCTCACCGCTGTGGCGCTGGCGATCGCCTTCTTCATCGGCCTGGAATTCGGCGTCGCGGTGATCTTCTACATGGCGATGAGTCACTTCTATTCCCTGTCGGGGAAGACCATCGCGATCCTCGACGTCATGCTCATCGCCGCGGGCTTCGTCATCCGCGCGGTCGGCGGCGCGCTCGCCATCGACGTCCCGTCGTCGAACTGGTTCATTCTCTGCACGATGTTCCTGGCGGTGTTCATCGCGCTCTGCAAGCGCAAGGCGGAGCTCCTCGCCCTGTCTGACGGCGCCGGACAGACCCGCCCCGTACTCCGCGCCTACACGGTCGAGTCCCTCAACGCCTTCATCGCCACGTCGATGGGCGGTGTTCTCATCAGCTACGCGCTCTACGTCCTCGACACCCGCTACACACCCACGATGAGCTTCCAGGTCCTCACCCTCACCCTGCCCTTCGTGATGTTCGGCGTCTTCCGCTACTACCTGCTCGTCGAAACCGCCCAGGCGGGCGAGCGCGCCGAAGAAGTGCTCCTCCGCGACCGACCCATCCAGCTCAGCGTCCTCGGCTTCGCTCTCGTCGCCATCAGCGCGATCTACCTGGGAAACTGACGCGCGGGTCGACGGTCGGGAGCGTTCCCGCCCTCGGATACACTTCGCAGCCGTCATGAATCCGCCCAACGGTCTCCCGCAGTCAGAGCACCGCGTAGTCGATCCTTGAGCGTTCCGCGGCTCTCCCTGCCGCGGCTTCTCGGATTCGCCTCACCGGCGTTTCCGATCGGCGCGCTGGCCTCCCGCTCATCGTGTTCCTGCCGCCCCTCTACGCGGAGCTCGGAATCGAGCTGGCCGTGGTGGGATCGATCTTCCTGCTCGCCAGGGTCTGGGACGGTCTGACCGATCCGCTGCTGGGTGTTCTCGCCGATCGCTTCGGCGACCGCTTCGGGCGAAGGCAGCCGTGGGTGATCGGTTCCGTTCCGATTCTCTGCTTCGCCATCTATCGGGTCTTCGTCCCCCCCGCGGAGCCGAGCGCCGCGTACCTGCTCGGTTGGCTGCTCGTCCTCTACGTCGGCTGGACGATGCTCACGATCTCGCACGCCGCCTGGGCCTCGGAGCTCAGTGAGGACTACGACGAACGCTCGCGGATCATGGGCGGCGTACAAGCACTCGGCCTGCTGGGATCGCTCTCGGTGCTCGTCGTAGCGGCGGCTCGTGGACGCAGACGCTTCGGGTCCTCACCGGGAACCGCTCGCTGCGTCGGATCGTCGCGGCCGACGTCCTGATGGAGATCCAGGTCGGGACGAACGGCTCGCACCACGTCTTCTTCGTCTCACACGTACTCGAAATGCCGGAGGCGGCGAGCCTCTACATCCTCGTCATCATGCTGACCGGGCTCCTGTTCGTCCCGCTGTGGGTCCGGTTCAGCTACCGGCTCGGAAAGCACCGGACGCTCTGCGCGGGTGCTTTGTTCTCGTGTGGCGCGTCGCTGATCCCGGCGCTTCTGCCACCGCAAGCATTCGCGCTGGGCTTCGCGGCGTACGTGGTGATCGGCGTGAACTTCGCCGCGCGCGAGCTGCTGGTGAGATCGATGATGGCCGACGTGATCCTCGAAGACACGGCCGCGAGCGGAGAGGTTCGCGCGGGCCTCTTCTACTCCGTGCTCGCGCTCACGGGAAAGCTCGCTGCCGCGCTCGCGGTGGGGATTACGTACTGGGCGCTGGCAGCCATCGGCTTCGACACCCAGGCGGAGAACGCTCCCGCGACGCTGCTGGGCTTCCGGTGGGTCATGGCGGGAGTTCCCTTGCTGGCGGGACTCGCCGCCGCCGCCATCATGTGGCGCTTCCCGCTCGACGCGGCACGCCAGCGTGAGCTTCGAGCCGCGATCTCGCGCCGCGAACACTGAGCCTTCGTTCAGCGCCCCGCGAAGTCGAGAATCATCTTCGCCACGAGCGTCGGTTCCTCCATCGGAACCAGATGCCCGGCGTCGGCATCGATCACCCGCGCGTCTGGAAGGAGCGACACGTACTCCGCGTAGACCTCCCGCGAAAAGTTGCCGCGCATCGCCCAGACCAGAAGCGTCGGCGACAGGACGTCGGCGGCCAACTCCCCCACATCGAGGCTGCCGCCGCCCTCGAAGATCAGCGCCTCGGTCTCACCGCTGCACTGGAGCACGACTTCGCCGCTCGCGGTTTCGCGCAGTCCTTCGTCGACGTAGAGCTGCAGTGCGCGCGGGTCCCAGTCGGCAAACAGCGGCTTTCCCGACCACTGCTCCAAGGCTTCTTCGCGGCTCCCGAAGACGTGGCGTCGCCGCCGCGCGGCCGCCGCCATGGGGTTCTCGAGCGTGCCCGCCTCGGTCAGGTGGCGCGCGGGGTAAGGTGCACCCGAGAGGATGGGATCGATGATGGCGAGCCGCTCGAAGAGCCCGGGACGGCGCGCAGACGCCGCGAGCATCGACGTTCCGCCGAAGGAGTGCCCGATGCCGAGCGCCACGCAGCCGCCGGGTGCGTCGGCGGCCAAGCACGCCGCCACCTCGCCGAGATCGTCGCGGAAATGTTGCCAGAGGTAGTGCTCGCGCCCCTCGGGCTTCGAAGAGTGACCGTGCCCACGAGCGTCGAGAGCCACCACCCGGTAGTTCGCGCTCAAGAGCTCGGCGAGCAGCGCGAGCACGGCGCCGCAGAAGCCGTTTGCGTGGTGCATCAGGGCGAGCGGACCGTCGCCCCCCCAGTCGAGGAGCGCGATCTCCAAGCCGCTCTCGAGCTCGAGGAGGTGGCGGGTGACGTTGCGGAGCACGCTGCGCGTATTCTCGGGGCAGCGGCGCTCTCGCGCAACGTTATGCTCACGGCGTGAGGCACGCGGTCCACCGCTTCGACGACGATCTCCGCCGACGGGTTTCGAGCCACCTCGACGGCTTCGAACGCCTCGCGCACCCCTTCGAGAACGTCGCGAACCCCGGGCCGGCGCTGCGCCACGCCGCCGTCGCCGCCACCCTCGTGCCGAACGAAGACGGCGAAGCCTGCTTCCTGATCACGCGGCGCGCGGCTTCCCTGCGCGCCCACGCGGGACAGTGGGCGCTCCCCGGGGGAAGCCTCGACGACGGCGAGACTCCCGAGGACGCGGCCCTCCGCGAACTCGATGAGGAGGTCGGCCTGTCGCTTCCCCGCGACGCCGTCCTCGGTCGCCTCGACGACTACCCGACCCGCTCCGGCTACGTGATCACTCCCGTCGTGGTGTGGGCCGGCGGCGGACACGAACCGGTTCCCAATCCCGACGAGGTGGCTGCGATCTACTGTGTGCGACTCGCGGAGCTCGACCGCCCCGACGTCCCCATCCTCCGGGCGATCGCTGAGAGCGACCGGCCGGTACTGTCGGTGCCTCTGCTCGGCACCACCATTCACGCGCCCACCGCGGCGGTCCTCTACCAGCTGCGCGAGGTCGCGATTCGCGGGCTCTCGACGCGCGTCCACCACTACGACCAGCCGGTCTTCGCCTGGAGCTGACGTGCCCGAGCACACGCCAACCGTGAGCGCCGAGGTCGGGCGTGCCATCCTCGAGGACGGCTACGCGATTCTCCCGAATGCGATCGAGCCGGACCTCGCGGATCAGCTCACCCGGCATATCGATCGCATCCTCGTCGAACTCGAGATCCCGCGCGGCACGAACAACTTCCTCGGCAAGCAGACGCGGCGCATCTTCAACCTCCTCGCCCGCGACCCGCTGTTTCAACGCATCCCCAGCCACCCGGCACTGCTCGGCGTGATCGAATGCGTACTGGGCGATCAGTGTTTGCTGTCGTCGCTGACGGCCATCGAGATGGGTCCCGGTGAGACCGCCCAGCCGATCCACGCGGACGACGGCTCGTACGACCTCCCGAAACCACATCCCGCGTACAACTGCACGGCTCTACTCGCCCTCACGGACTTCACGGCCGACAACGGCGGAACGCGCATCGTGAAGGGATCTCATCTGCGCGATCGAGGTCCTCAGCGCGGCGATCGAGACGAAACGATGTCGATCGAGATGCGGGCCGGAAGCGTCCTGTTCTATCACGGGAGCCTGTGGCACGGAGGCGGCTCCAATCAGACGTCCGAGCGGCGTCTCGGCATCGTCTCGAACTACTGCGCGGGCTTCCTCCGCCAGGAAGAGTGCCAGCTCCTCGCCCTCCCGCGCGATGTCGTCGCGACGTTTCCCGAGCGTCTGCTGAAGCTCGTCGGGTACGGGACCTACAACGGCCTGCTCGGCCACGTCGACCAGCAGGACCCGGGTGCCCTCGTCGACCCTGGGATCGAGACCGACATGGTCTGGCGGCGCATCCGCTCCTGAAACGCGACCGCCCGCCGCGCAGTACCATGCCCGCATGCCGGAGCTCCCGGATGTCGTGGTGTACGTCGAGAGTCTGGACCGCATGTGCGCAGGCGAGGTGCTCGAGGACATCCGCATCTCCGGCCCTTCGCTCCTGCGTTCGGTCGACCCGCCGATCGCCGAGGCTCGGGGGAAGAAGCTTCTCTCGTTTCGTCGCCTGGGGAAGCGCATCGTCTTCGTTCTCGAAGACGATCTGTTCCTCGTCCTCCACCTGATGATTGCGGGTCGTCTGCGCTGGAAGAAGCCCGGCACGAAGCTCTCGCGGAAGATGGGCCTGGCAGCGTTCGACACCGCGAAGGGCTCCGTGGTGCTCACTGAGGCGAGCACGAAGAAGCGCGCAAACCTCCACCTCGTGCGCGGCGAAGAAGCTGTGGCCATGCACGACCCGGGTGGACTCGAAGTACTCGAGTGCGACCTCGCCGCATTCACCGAGCGCATCACGTCGCGCAACCACACGCTCAAGCGCGCCCTCACCGACCCGACGCTGCTCTCCGGCATCGGCAACGCGTACTCCGACGAGATTCTCCACCGCGCACGCATGTCGCCGATCAAGCTCACGCAGAAGTTGTCGGACGAAGAGCTCGAGCGCCTCTACCACGGCATCCGCGAGACGCTCGTCGACTGGACCGAGCGGCTCCGCGCCGACGTCGGCGATGGCTTCCCCGACAAAGTGACGGCGTTTCGCGAGGGGATGGCCGTGCACGGGCGCCACAAAGAGCCCTGTCCCGACTGCGGCTCCCTCGTGCAGCGCATCGCCCACGCCGACAACGAAACCAACTACTGCGCGAAGTGCCAGACGGGCGGGCGGCTGCTCGCCGATCGCGCGCTGTCGCGCCTGCTCAAGAAGGATTGGCCACGTTCGCTCGAAGAGCTCGAGACGCGCATGACGCGTGAGCACTGAGCGGCGTGCCGGGCTCCGAATCCGACGTTCCCGAAGCGGTCCCCGAAGTCGCGTCCGAAATGCCGCCGGCGATCTCCTGGCGCCACCGTGACCACACGCGCGGCTCCCTGTTCATCTCGCTCCTCGTCCTCGCGCTCCCCCAGTTCATCAGCAGCGCCGCCGGTAGCGTCACGTTCCAGCTCGCCGACCTCACGTTTCTGAGCCGGCTCGGCGAGGCCCAGCTCACCGCCGTCGTGATCGTCAACCAGACGCTGCGGCAGGTGGTGATGATGCTGATGATGGGCGTCGCCTTCGGCACGCAGGCGCTGATCTCGCGCGCCGTCGGCGAAGGCAACGGCGATCGCGCGGAAGCGATTGCGGGGCAGGCACTCGTGCTCGCGGGGCTCCTCGCCATTTGCGTCGGGCTCACGGGGTGGTTCTTCGCCGAAGCACTCTTCCAGCTCCCGGGACCGGATCCGGCCTTCGTCCCCTACGGCGTCCCCTACCTGCGCCTCGTGTACCTGCTGAACTTCGGTCTGATGGGCTCGATGATCTTCAACGCCGTGCTCTGGGGCGCAGGAGACACGACGACGCCGCTCTTCGTCCACCTCGTTCAGAGCGCCATCGCGATCCTCGCCGAGTGGGTGCTGATGTTCGGCAACCTCGGTGCGCCCGCTCTCGGCGTCGAGGGCACGGCCCTTGGTATCGCGTGCGGGCAGATCGTCGCGATGAGCATCGGATTGACGGTGCTCTTCCGAGGCGGTTCGCGCGTACACCTGCGAACGCGAAATCTGCGCCCCGACCCGAAGCTCCTGAAGCAGATCCTCGCGCTCTCGTGGCCGCCCGCGTTTCAGATGATCGGCGGGGTGTTGATGACGCTCACGTTCATCCGGCTCGCGGGGGGATTCGGCGAGCACGTGCAGGCCGCCTACGCGATCGGCCTGCGACTCGGCTTCGTGGTACCGATGGTGTGCTTCCCGATCGCCACGTCGTGCGCAACGCTCGTGGGTCAGGCTCTCGGTGCGGGAGACGTCGCGCGCGCCTGGCGTTCGATCGGCGCATCGCTCGTCGTCCACGGAAGCCTGATGTTGAGCTTCGCGGTTTTCACGTTCTTCTTCCGGTCCGAGATCATCGCGACGTTCAGCGATGACCCCGAGGTGATCGCCGTCGGCGCGGACTACCTCCTCTACACATCGCTGGGGTTCGCGTGCTGGGCGTTTCAGTTCGTCTTCATGCGTGCCCTTCAGGGCGCCGGAGACATGCTGGTGCCGATGGTCATCGGGATCTCGGCCGCGCTGTTCACGATCCCGCTGGCGATCGGCCTCGCGAACCACACCGATCTGGGCCCGAGCGGGATCTGGATCGCGCAGCTCGCGAACAGCGTCGTCACCACGGTGGCCTTCTCGCTGCGGATCGCGTCTCGGCGCTGGACGGAGAAGCGGCTCTGAGAGCCTCCGGGCTGGCCCTTTCCCGAGCGCCCGGTCCGCGGCACACTGAAACGCTCAGATTCGGCGCTGCGCCCCCGATAAGAAAGCAATGAAATACCGGCTGTTGGCCCTGGACCTCGATGGCACCGTGCTCGACCCCTACGGCGGACTCACGGACGGCGTGCGCCGCGCCGTCGCGGCGGCCGTCGAGCACGGCCTCCAGGTGGTGGTGTGCACCGGCCGGCGCTTCCGCTCGGCCGTGCCCATCGTGACGGAACTCGGTCTCAGCGGGCCGATGGTGATCAACAACGGCGTCCTCGTGAAGGACATCGAGACCGGCACGACCCGGCATTCCCGTTACCTGCCGGCGTCGATTCGCGCGGAGGTGATCGCGCTGGTCCGCGAGGCCGGCACGCCACTCCTGTACGTCGACTCCCGGGACGATACCGACATCTTCACCGAACGAATCGACGACGCGCACCCCTTCCAACGCAGCTACCTCGCCGACGCCGCGCCCTTCACCGTGGCCGTCGACGACGTCGCGGCGGTCGGTCGCGACGACGTCATCATGATTTCTACGATGGGAGACGAGGACACGCTCGGCGAGCTGCGTCTCCGCGGACGAAAATGTTTCGGCGACCGCATCACTACTCATCAGATCATCAACAAGAACTACGACGGTGTGGTCGTAGAGTTCCTCGCGCCGGGCACGTCGAAATGGGCGGGGCTCTGCGAGATCGCGAAGGCCTCGGGCATCGAGCGCCACGAGATCGTCGCGGTGGGCGACGACACCAACGATGTCGACATGATCCGCAACGCGGGCCTCGGTATCGCCATGGGAAATGCCGTGCGCGCCGTGAAGAGCGCCGCCGACCGCGTCGTGCGCAGCAACGCCGAGGGCGGCGCCATCGCGGCGATCGAGTTGGCGATTCTGAAGAGCTAGGCAGGCGCCGGCGAAGCGCGCCCTGCAACCGCTAGATACCGAACTACGTCATTTTTCACGATTCGCCGACACCAACGTAATTTCTTGTCCACTATCTCTGTTGCAGGCGTCAAGGCAGCGCAAGTGACCCCCAGAAGTCCGCGCGACCCAGCCTGCGTGACCTTGGTAGAGCGACGACGGTCGCGCCGCGAGGACCAGTCGCTCACGGCCGTCGTGGAAGACCGATCAGCCACTGTCCGACGAAGCGCCCCGCTATCTCCTCGCGGGGCGCTTCTCGTGGGGCTCCACGCTACCCCCACACCCGGTAACAGCGCATTCCACTGGGGATCGCTGCGCGAAAATGGCATCTTCCCTGCAACCCCGGGGGCCGGCCCGCGCAACCGATCGAGGATCCGCTGCGCGCAACGTCGGATTGCCGGAGGAACGTCGCCGCAGCCGACGTCTCGGGAGCCAGCCGGCGCCAGAACGGCGCAATACCAACCAGGAAGCCGCGTGACGCGCCAGCGCCCCAGTCTCGAAATCGAACGCGGCGTCCGCGATTGCGGCTTCGGCGTCGACAGGGCGGAGTGGCGCGAACCGGGGGCCGGTTGCTGAGATCGCTCGACGAGGGGTTGTGGGTCGCCGACGGCAACTTCAAAGCGTTCGGCATCTCGCTGGGCGCGCGCATGACGGTGGTGCGACTGCCCGACCAGAGCCTCTTCGTCCATTCGCCGATCCG
>JABSQW010000592.1 GCA_013215605.1 Myxococcales bacterium | reverse complement strand
GAGCCGCCTGCAGGAGGGCTCGTTCTACGCGCTCCCGCAATCTCCGCAGATCATGAAGCAGCTGCTGATGGTTGCGGGCTTCGATCGCTACTTCCAGATCGCTCGCTGTTTTCGCGACGAGGATCAGCGGGCCGACCGCCAGCTCGAGTTCACCCAGGTCGACCTTGAGATGTCGTTCGTCGGAATGGACGACGTGATGGCGGTGCTCGAAGAGGTCACCGTGGTCGGCTCGCACGGAGCGGCCGGGGTCGAGCTCGCGCGCCCGTTTCCGCGGATGACCTACGCCGAGGCGATGAGTCGCTACGGCTGCGACCGTCCGGACACGCGGATCGAGCTGTCGCTCGAGGATCTGACCGACGTCTTTCGCGACAGCGAGTTCCGCGCGTTTCGCGGCGCAGTCGACGCCGGCGGCATTGTGAAATGCCTGCCCATCCACGACGCCGACGCGATCTCCCGCAGTGAGATCGACCGCCTGGATTCGTTCGTCCGCAAGGAGCTCGGTGCGAAGGGCCTCGGCTGGATCCGCGTCGGCGCTGAAGGCGAGTGGAAGTCTCCCATCTCGAAGTTCCTCTCGGACGACGAGAGGGCGGCGATCCAGCAGAAGACCGCGGCCCGCCCCGGGAGTCTGCTCTTCTTCCAGGCCGACCAGTCCGATCGCGCGAATGCGATCCTTTCCCGGCTCCGCATCGATCTGGGACACCGCCTCGAGCGCACCGACGGTCGGCCCTGGGAAGCACTCATCGTGGTGGAGTTCCCGCTGTTCGAGCGCGGCGACGACGGTGCGCTCACCTACATGCACCAGCCCTTCGTGGCGCCCCTCGACGAGGACATCCCGCTGCTCGAGAGCGAGCCCGAAAAGGTTCGCGGCACCCACTACGACGTCATCCTGAACGGTGTCGAGCTCGGCTCCGGGAGTTTGCGCAATCACCGCAGCGACGTGCAGCGCAGCATCTTCGAGCTGCTCGGCTACGGCAAGGAGGAGTCCGAGGAGCGCTTCGGCTTTCTCCTCAATGCGCTCGACGCCGGCGCGCCGCCCCACGGTGGCTTTGCGTTTGGCTTCGACCGCTGGTGCATGCTGCTCGCCGGGAGCGACAACCTGCGCGACGTGATCGCCTTCCCGAAGACCCAGCGGGGCCAGGACCTGCTGATGGACGCGCCGTCTCCGGTCGCCCGTCACCAGCTCGACGAGCTTTCCATCCGGCTCGCGCCACCCCGGAAATAGGCCCACAGGGGGAGTCCCCCCTGCCTCAGCGTCGAGAATCCCGGCCGTCCGCCGACGGGGGCGCGTGAGAGAATCCAATGGCGCGGCGGCCACGAATGACTTAAAACAGCACCGCCACGTTCCACCGGGTTCGATCGAGATCCAACCTGCGATCCGAACCGAGATTCAGACGGGAGATCCCCCCACCATGGCACGACCCAAGATCGCTCTCATCGGAGGCGGCAACATCGGTGGCGTCCTCGCGGAACAGGTCGCCTTCCGCGAGCTCGGTGACGCGGTCCTCTTCGACGTCGTCGACGGCCTGCCCCAGGGCAAGGCGCTCGACATGGCCGAGGGCGCCCCGGTCGTCGGATCCGACGCGCGCATCACCGGCACGAACGACTACAAGGACATCGCCGGCTCCGACCTCGTGATCATCACGGCCGGTCTGGCCCGCAAGCCGGGCATGAGCCGCGACGATCTGCTCGCCACCAACCTCAAGATCATGAAGCAGGTGGCGGAAGGCGTGCGCGACAACGCGCCCGACGCCTACGCAATCGTCATCTCGAACCCGCTCGACGCGATGGTCTACACCTTCAAGCAGGTGTCGGGTTTCCCGAAGAACCGCGTCGTCGGCATGGCGGGCGTGCTCGACTCGACACGTTTTCGCCGCTTCGTCGCTTGGGACCTCGGTGTGTCGGTGGAGGACGTCACCGCGCTGGTCCTCGGCGGCCACGGCGACACGATGGTGCCGCTGATTCGCTACTGCACGGTCGCTGGGATTCCGGTGACCCAGCTGATTCCGAAGGATCGCCTCGACGCGATCGTCGAACGCACGAAGGGCGCCGGAGGGGAGGTCGTCGGCCTCCTGAAGACCGGATCGGCCTTCGTGTCGCCCGCCGTGTCAGCCATCCAGATGGCCGAGGCGATCCTCCGCGACAAGAAGCGCGTCCTCGCCTGCGCGTGCCTCTGCGAGGGCGAGTACGGGGTCGACGGTCTCTACGTTGGTGTGCCGTGCGTCCTCGGCGAGGGCGGCGTCGAGAGGATCATCGAGGTCGAGATGGACGACGAGGAGCGCAAGCTCTTCGACGCCTCCGTCGAGCACGTCCGCGCGCTCGTCGCGCAGATCGAGCCTCAGGTATGAACGTCCACGAATACCAGGCGAAGGAGCTGCTGCGCGAATTCGGCGTGCCGGTGCCGGACGGCGTGCTCGCCACGACGGCGGGAGAGGCGGAGCGGGCGGCGCGCGAGCTCAAATCGGCTGTCTGTGTCGTGAAGGCCCAGGTGCACGCCGGCGGCCGGGGCAAAGCGGGCGGCGTGAAGATCGCGAAGGGCCCGGCCGAGACCAAGCAGGCCGCGAGCGAGATCCTGGGCATGACCCTGCGCTCGGCCCAGACAGGCCCCGAAGGCAAGGTGGTCCGCAAGGTCTATATCGAGGCGGGCTCGGACATTGCCCACGAGTACTACCTCGGTTTCGTGATCGACCGCGCCAGCGAGAGCTTCGCGATCATCGCGTCCACCGAAGGCGGGATGGAGATCGAAGAAGTCGCGGCGAAGACACCGGAGAAGATCATCACGGTGTACATCGACGCCAACGTCGGCCTCCAGGCCTACCAGGTCCGCCACATCGGCTTCGGCCTCGGCCTCGATGGCGCACAGGTGGGCCAGCTCGAGACATTCCTCCGCGGACTCTTCCGGCTCTTCCAGGAGAAGGACGCATCGCTCGTGGAGATCAACCCGCTCGTGGTCACCAGCAGCGGTGATCTCATCGCGCTCGATGCGAAGCTCAATTTCGACGACAACGCGCTCTTTCGGCACCCGGAGATCGCGAAGCTCCGCGATCCCGACGAGGAGGACCCCCGCGAGCGAGCCGCCGCAGAAATCGACCTCGCCTACGTGGGGCTCGACGGAAACATCGGCTGCATGGTGAACGGCGCGGGTCTCGCGATGGCGACGCTCGACATGATCCAGGTGTGCGGCGGCAGTCCCGCCAACTTCCTCGACGCCGGCGGCGGCGCGGACAAGGAGAAAGTGCAGGAAGCCTTCAAGCTCATCCTTCGGGACGAGAACGTGAAGGGCATCCTCGTGAACATCTTTGGCGGCATCGTACTCTGCGATCTGATCGCCGAGGGCGTGGTGGCCGCGGCCCGCGAGCTCGGCATCGGCGTACCCCTGGTCGTGCGCCTGCAGGGAACGAACGCCGCCGAGGGCCGCAAGATCCTCGCGGAGAGCGGACTCGACATCACGCCGGCGGAGACACTGCGCGAAGCCGGAGAACGGGCGGTGGCGGCCGTACGTGGAGCGGAGGGCTAGCCATGTCCATTCTGTGTGACAAGAACACGAAACTCCTGATCCAGGGCATGGGCCGGATGGGCCGCCTGCACGCGGGCTTCTCGAAGGACTACGGCACGCAGGTGGTCGGCGGCATCGCCCCGGGCAAGGGAGGCCAGGAGATCGACGGCATCCCGGTCTACGACACCGTTGCCGAGGCGGTGAAGGACACGGGCGCAAACGCGTCGGTGATCTTCGTGCCACCGCCCGGCGCGGCGGACGCCATCCTCGAAGCCGCCGACGCGGGTCTCGATGTCACCGCTTGCATCACCGAGGGAATTCCCGCCATCGACATGATGCGCGCGAAGGCGGCGCTCCGCGGCTCGTCGATGCGCCTCGTCGGTCCGAACTGCCCCGGCGTCGTGACGCCGGAGCAGTGTCGCATCGGCATCATGCCCGCGAAGATCACGAAGCCGGGTCCGGTGGGCGTCGTGTCGCGCTCGGGAACGCTCACCTATGAAGCCGTCGACCAGCTCTCGCGCCTCGGCATCGGTCAGAGCACGTGCGTGGGCATCGGCGGAGACCCGGTGATCGGAACCACCTTCGTCGACGCGCTCGCGCTCTTCGAGGCCGATCCCGAGACGAAGGCGGTCGTGATGATCGGCGAGATCGGCGGCTCCGCCGAGGAAACCGCGGCAGAGTTCGTACAGTCGAACATGTCCAAGCCGGTGGTCTCGTTCATCGCCGGTCAGAACGCGCCGCCCGGCAAGCGCATGGGACACGCGGGGGCGATCATCGCCGGCGGTCAGGGCAAGGCGAGCGACAAGATGGCTGCACTCGAGAAGGCGGGAGTCGCGGTTTCGGTATCGCCGGCCGAAATCGGCGAGACGCTGGCAAATCACGTGCCGGAGCTTCGTCCATAACCGCGCAGCGAGGCGGAGCCGAGCGAAGACATTTAGGCGGGCTTCGCCCGCCGATCCCCCGCCGAACTAGATCGCGCCGATGATCGCGTTCAGCGTCGCGCTCGGGCGCATGGCGCGTTCGGCTCGCTCGTTGTCGGGCGTGTAATAGCCGCCGATGTCCTGAGCGGAGCCCTGGGCGCCGTTCAACTCCTCGACGATCTTCGCCTCGTTCGCTTCGAGTGTTTGGGCCACGGGGGCGAAGCGCGCCGCGAGCGCCGCGTTCGCGCTCTGCGCGGCGATGGCCTGCGCCCAGTAGAGCGCCAGGTAGAAGTGGCTTCCGCGGTTGTCGAGTTCGTGCACCTTGCGCGACGGGGTCTTGCGGTGGAGGAGCAGCTGCGCGGTGGCGGTGTCGAGTGTCTCGCCGAGGAGCCTGGCTCCCGCGTTGTCGAAGTGCTCGCCCAGGTGATCGAGCGAAGCCGCGAGGGCGAGGAACTCACCGAGCGAATCCCAGCGCAGATGCCCCTCTTCCTGGAACTGCTGTACGTGCTTCGGCGCGGAGCCGCCGGCCCCGGTCTCGAACAGGCCTCCACCGTTCATGAGCGGCACGATAGACAGCATCTTGGCGCTCGTGCCGATCTCGAGGATGGGGAAGAGGTCGGTGAGGTAGTCGCGCAGTACGTTGCCGGTCACCGAAATCGTGTCCTCGCCCCTGCGGATGCGCTCGAGCGAGAAGCGGGTCGCTTCGATCGGGGAGAGGATGTGAACCTCGAGACCGTCGGTGTCGTGGTCGGCGAGGTAGGCCTCGACTTTCTCGATGAGCCTTGCATCGTGGGCCCGCTCGGCGTCCAGCCAGAACACCGCCGGCGTTCCCGAGGCGCGCGCGCGCGTCACGGCGAGCTTCACCCAGTCTCGGACGGGGGCGTCCTTCACCTGGCAGGCCCGCCAGATGTCGCCCGCCTCGACAGTGTGTTCGATCAGGGTGGAGCCGCCGGCGTCTACGATGCGGACCGTGCCGTCGGCGGGGACCTCGAAGGTCTTGTCGTGCGAACCGTACTCCTCGGCCTTCTGGGCCATCAGCCCTACGTTCGGGATGCTGCCCATCGTGGCGGGATCGAACGGGCCGTATCGCTGGCAGTCCTCGATCACTGCCTGGTAGACACCCGCGTAGCTGCTGTCGGGAATCACCGCCTTGCAGTCCTGGAGCTCGCCGGCCGCGTTCCACATGCCCCCGGAGTCGCGAATCATGGGGGGCATTGACGCGTCGATGATGATGTCGCTCGGGACGTGGAGATTGGTGATGCCCTTGGCGGAGTTGACCATCGCGAGAGCCGGGCGCTTCGCAAAGGCGGCCTCGATGCCAGCCTCGATCGCGGACCGCTCCCCGTCGGACAGGTCGGCGATCTTCTCGAGGAGATCGCCGAAGCCGTTGTTCACGTCGACGCCGAGCCGGTCGAGGGTTTCCCCGTGCTCGGCGAACAGGTCGTCGAAGAAGACGCGAACCGCGTGTCCGAAGATGATCGGGTCCGAGACCTTCATCATCGTCGCCTTCATGTGCAACGAGAACAGAATGCCGGCGGTCTTCGCGTCTTCGATCTGCGCGGCGAGGAAGGCGACCAGTGCCTTCTTGCTCATGAAGGTGCCGTCGATGATCTCGCCTGCTTGAAGCTCGATGGCATCCTTGAGAACACTGCGGGTGCCGTCGACCGCGATGTGCTCGATTCGCGCAGCAGTGGCTTCCGAGACGATGACCGACTTCTCGTTGTGGCGGAAATCGCCGACGGTCATGGTCGAGACGTGGGTCTTCGAGTCTTCGGCCCAGGCGCCCAGGCGCTGCGGGTTCGCGCGCGCGTACTCCTTGACCGCCCGGGGGGCGCGCCGGTCCGAGTTGCCCTCGCGGAGCACCGGGTTGACGGCGCTGCCCTTCACCTTGTCGTAGCGCGCCTGGATCTCCCGCTCCTCGTCGTTCTTCGGCTCTTCGGGGTACTCCGGGAGTGCGAATCCCTTGGCCTGGAGCTCGGCGATGGCCGCCTTGATCTGGGGGATCGAAGCACTGATGTTCGGGAGCTTGATGATGTTCGCCTCGGGCTGCTGGACGAGGTGCCCGAGCTCGCGGAGGCCGTCTCGTGTCTGCTGCTCCGGGGCGAGACTCTCCGGGAAGGCCGCAAGGAGGCGGCCGGCGAGGGAGATGTCGCAGGTTTCGATCGGAACCTCCGCCGCGGCCGCGAACGCCCGGATGATCGGCAGCAAGGAGCGCGTTGCCAGGGCGGGGGCTTCGTCCGTGCAGGTGTAGATGATCG
>JABSQW010000591.1 GCA_013215605.1 Myxococcales bacterium | reverse complement strand
GTCCTCTCTGGACTGTTCAGCCTCCTCACCGTGCTCGCGTACACCCACTACGCTGCGCGGTCGTTCTCCTTGGCGCGCCACACGCTGGTAACAGTGCTGTTCGCGCTAGCGCTCCTCGCGAAGCCAATGGCCGTGACGATCCCGTTCGTGCTGCTGCTCCTCGACCTGTTTCCGCTGCGTCGACTGCTGGACGGGAATTCCGCCTTGCGTCGGTGCGCCGTGCTCGAGAAGCTGCCGTGGATCGCCATGAGCGCCGCAGTCGCCGCAGTCGCGTGGTGGGTACAGCGCGAATCGGGAGCGATGCATTTCGGCGACCGGCTCTCGTTCGCGGCACGGGTCGCGAATGCTTTTGAATCGACCGTGGTGTACGTGGTGCAGAGCGTCTGGCCGACTTCCCTCAGCGTCTTCTACCCCTACGCGTCCGAGGTCGACACGGTGCGGGTCGTCGCATGTGCGGCGATTGCGGCGACGGTCACGATCGGTGCGCTCCGCGCCGTGCGAATCGGGCCCCACCTCACCGTCGGATGGTTGTGGTACGTGGGCATGCTCGTGCCGGTGATCGGCGTGATGCAGGTGGGTATGCAGGCCCACGCCGACCGGTACATGTACCTCCCGCAGATCGGACTCTCGATCGCGGTGGTGTTCTCAGGTCGCGCGCTCGCCGACCGCTTCCCGCGCGCGCGCGTTGCGCTCGGCGGGATCGCCCTGGCATCGGTCGCAGCGTTCGCGGTCCTGGCCCACGATCAGGTCGCGGTGTGGCGCGACACGGATTCACTGTTCACGCACGCGCGCAACGTCACGACCGAGAACCCGGTGGCGGAGCAACAGCTCGGCAGCGTTCGCTTGCGAGCGGGGCGTCTCGCCGAGGCGGAGTTCCACTTCGCTCAGGCGCGCAACTTCGCTCCTGCGTGGAGTCCGGCCGAGATCGGACTCGGCGAGGTTCTGACGAAACGCGGCCGACATGCCGAGGCCGTTCCCCACTACCGCCGCGCGCTCGAGTTCGATCCCTCCCGCGCCGATGTTTCGGTAAAGCTCGGCCTCGTGCTGTTGGCACTCGAGCGGAACGCCGAAGCTGAAATCGAGCTGCGTCGCGCGCTCGAGCGTCTCGGCGGTTTCGGACCGGTCCATCGCACGACTGCGGCCGTCGCGCACTTCGGTTTGGGTCGCATCGCGCGGGCGTCCGGCGAGATCGATGCGTCGCTGCACGAGTTCGCGCGGGGTCTCGAACTCGCCCCCGCCCAGGCGCAGGGACACGTCGGAATCGCGCAGACGTTTCTCGCCGCGAACCGTCTCCAGGAAGCCGCCGATTCGATCGCGACAGCGCGCACGCTCGGAGTGGACACGGCGAATCTCGAACGAGAACTCGCTTCGCGACGCCCGTGATTCGGCACGTGATCCCTCCCCGGACGAGTCCGGGGAGGATTCGCCCGTTCTCGGGCGACTCCGCGTCCCCAATTCGAGTGACATCAGCCCCCGTTCGAATTCACTCGTATCGGGGGCGTATGCGGCCTCCCGCTCCGTAAATCTGTTCCTGAACGGAGGCAGGGAGGAAGCATGCGGTCCGGAAGGAGCCAGGTTGGCGGGTGGCTGGCGCTTGGGCCTCCTCGATCCAGTGCGCGCCCACGCAAGCAGTCTCCCTGTCTTCACCCTTTCCTCGAGGAGCGGTCTCATCCCCCCGGCCAGCCGGGGCTCCCTTCCCGGACGGCTCCTCACCCGGGCCCGCTCGCAAGAGCGGGCCCGGGCCCTGTGGACGCAGAACGCCGATGACGGCATTGGCTCGCGCCCCCGATGCCACGCATAATGACCTGGAGGCGGTGTGTTCCGGTTCCGCTCAGCGCCGAAACGCACCTTCCGCACACCCGCGCTCCTGGGTGGGGGAGTCCCGCTCCGCGCGCGGTTGCGACGCTACCGGGTGGGACGGAGACGGGAATGGCCGGAAAGAAGTACAAGCAGGTCACCCAACGGCTGGTCAATCTGATCTATGACGCCGCGGTTCGCCCCTCCGGCTGGACCCAACTGACCGCCGCGCTCTCCGATGCGTTCGACGCCGCCGCTCACATCATCATCAATCTTCCCGGATCGATTCCGCGCCAGCACTTCCACACGGGCCTCACCGAGGGCTATCCAGATACGTTCGCGGAGAACATCATCAAGGGTCTCCCCTACTCGTCGTCGAGCTTCGGCGAGTTCATCGGTCAATTCACGAACATGGCCAACACCTACCCCGAAGTGAAGCTCGCGGAGACCGATTTCTTCAAGGAGTGGATGGCTCCCCAGGGATTCGCACCGATCTGGCCCATCGGTCTCTCGTTCACTCTGCATGACAACCTTCCGGTCGGTGGTGTTTCGTTCTTCCGTCGGGCGAGCGGCAGCGAGTTCAGCGACGCCGAGCGCAAACTGGGCGAGTCGCTGATTCCCCACTTCGATCGCGCCATCAACTTCTACTCGACCCTCGACGGGGTCCAGCGGGAACGGCTCGCCCTCGCGGAGGTGATCGACCGACTGCCCACCGGCGTGATCCTGATCGATGCCGAGTGCAAGCCGGTGATTCGCAATCGCAGCGCAGAGCGACTGATCGAGCTGAACGACGGCTTCAAGGTCGACGAACGCGGCCCGTACGCGGTCGACACACGTGAGAACGCGACGCTGCAGAAACTCCTTGCCGACGCGCTCGAGTGCGAGCCCGGACAAGAGCTTCGGGCCACCGGGTTCATGGCGGTGTCGCGGCCGAGCGCGAATCGCTCGTTCCCGTTGATGGTCACCCCACTACTCGCCGCGACACCCGGAAGCGCGGCTAGGGAAGCGGTGGTCGCGCTGTTCATCTCGAATCCGGAAGCCGATCAGGTCTCGGCATCCGAAAGTCTGGAAACCCTCTACGACCTGACCACGTCGGAAGCCGAGCTCGTGCGCCTGCTCTCCGAGGGCCACTCCCTCGACGAGGTCGCAGGACTGCGCGGCGTGTCGATCCACACCGCGCGCAGCCACCTGAAGCACGTCTTTACCAAGACGGACACCAACCGTCAGGGCGAGCTGGTGCGACTGGTTCTCACCGGCGTCTCATCGATCCGGGAACGCTGAGTCCAGGCTGCGCGGCGCGGCGGAATACGCCCGCCGACACGCAACCGTGTTGGCCCAGCACGGGAAGCCCGCAGCGAGGCGATTACTCGACGGAGCCGAACCGGTACGTCAAGCCGGTGGAGAAGGACACGTAGTCGAGCTCGTCCTTCAGCTCTCCAAACGGAAACACGAAGTCGACCGTCCCGTTCCACACGAGGTTCTCCGTGATGTACAAGTCTAGACCTCCACCGAATCGCATGACGAATTCGGTGAACGTGCCACCGGTGGTGAGCGAGGGGATGTCGATCGGGCTTTGAGCGGGACACTGAATGTCAGGTAGGGGGAGACCGTCCTCGCCCGTTCCGCCAGCGCCACCCAGACCGGTCGCTTCCAGCGGACCGGTCACCCTCCTGGTCGCGTGGATGACCCCAGCGCCCATTACCAGGAAAGGCTGGGCGCGTCCCTTGGTAATGAAGAGCTTCGAGTTCCCGGTGACTACCCATTCGGGCCGCCGGATCTGGAACTCGCTCTCGTGGACGTTTTCCAACGTGGAATTCTCGGCCACGTACGCAAAGACCGGAAAGCCCTGATTATCGATCCACTCGTACTGCAACTCGGCGGCGAAGTGGGGGTGGAAGCGGTAGCCGGCGCGGGCGTTGAAGCCGACGCCCCAGTCCAGGCTGACACTCTCCGTGGCTCGCGGGTGGAGCTCGATGTAGTGATCCAGCTGCGTTTTCACGGTATCGCGAAAGCGGGGGTTCGCGAACACGGCGCTGCCGCTGATGTAGAAACCATCGCGTGCGAATACGTTGACATCGGCGTCCTGCGCCGAAGCACTCGCCGCGATCAACGAAAGAACGCAGAAGCTCCGCGCGATCCGTCCCAGCAAGCCCTGACTCCCGTGTTCGTTCGACGCCTTCGCCGCGATGTTCGTGGCCAGTTCGCACGGTCGCGCTCGCGAACACGGGCCGTTGCTCGAACTACCGTTCCCCGGATCCGATCGAATGCGAATGCGGCGGTCGACGGGGCGCGCGCTGACGCAGCGAAGGCTGGGGGTTCTGGGTTCGAGCCGTAAGAGCCTATCATCCCGGGACATTGCGTGGTTCGGTTTTTCTGACCGGTCGCCGGCCAAAAACACTTCCAAATCCGGCTCCTTTCACACGTTCGAGGGGTGCGTACTCGCACTTCACCGCGGAATCACGCAGCCGTCCCCGATATGGGGGATTCCCGAGCGGGTCGCGCACCCGAGACGCGGTCGAGGAGCGCCCCAGCCCCGCCGCGCAGTCGCGCGACGCGGCCCTGATTCGAGCAGGCGCTGGAGCGTGGAACTGGAGCACGAGACCGGATTCGAACCGGCGACCCCCACCGCTCAGTCGCCCAGGGGGAACTCGGCGTTGATTGCGAGGACCGACTGCACCTGCTTCGCTAGCTCGGTTCCGACGAGCTCGAAAAAGAAGGCCTTCGGGTGAACTCGCTCCCAATACACCTGCGCTTCGCTCTTCGGGTCGTCCCCGCTGCGTCGCTCGAGCTCTCGGTCCAGAAGCTCCGAGAAATGGAGCAATGGGAGCGAGTATTCCCGGGACAGGGCCGTCAGTCTCCCGGTGTGCTTCGGGGCCTCCACGAACACAAAGGTGTCAACGAGAATGACGGAGGCACCCGCCTCCAGTGATCGTTCGATCATGAAGCGCAGGTTGTCCTCGAAGTCGTCGGGGGAAACCGCGGGCACGCGTTTTGGGGCCGCTCTTTGCTGCCGATGGTGCGCCACGATTCTGCGAGTGCTTCGAAACAGCTCGAAGTGGTTGAGAATCTGAACGATCGCCGCCGTCCGCCGAAAGTCCTCCAGGATCTCCTTGCGCGAGCGGTGCTTGCGCCAGTGGTCGTTCATTCCATACGCGAGGATGACGACGCGAGGGCTGTGGCGCTTCCAGAGCTCGGAGAAGTACAGTCGCCCCTGCAGGGAGTCGTAACCTGGTACTCCAGCGTTCAGGACATCCAAGCGGATACCGGGGGAACTGCTGGCGAGTGCCTGGGCCATCTGCGAGGGAAAGCTCTCTTCATCGGATCCCCAGAATCCGAAGGCGATCGAGTCCCCCATTACCAGCAGCTCATCGCCGGACGGGTCCGCGTCGCTGGTCCTGCGAAAGCCCCGGTCGTCGATGGTGATCGTCCAGGTCTCCTCGGGAGCCAGGTAGTTCGTCGCGCGCAGTACCACTCCGGGTTCGAGGCGATACATGAGCTCGGTGTCGAAACGGTAGAGGGCGCGTTCGAACTCACTGTACCGGGGCAGCACCCAATCCTCGTACTGCGTGTAGATGGGAATGCCGGGCTCGACACCGAACCACTCGTCCACTGCGACCAGACGAAAGAAGACCTCGAGCAGTGTCCATAGCGCGAGCGTTGCCAGGCAGAACTCGCCGAGGCTGCGAAATCGGGCGGTACGACTCATTCTCGGGTTGCCGGGTGGGACACCGGTGCGTGCGGCAATCGTTTCACTCTGCCTTCTCGTTTTTCCGGCGACGTGATACGAGGCTTCCTCGAGGGTTCAATGAGTCGCCACCCACAACGCGCATCTCCCGTATTGAGAGGCGAGTGTACCGACCTATGTCGTCCCGGGCGCGTGACGGGAGATGCTGGACAATGGTCAGATGAGCGCGGGTCGACGCACGCGGTCGGCGTGCGCTGTCGACGACCAACACGCAGCAGCGGGTTCTCGGTGGTTGGGGGTCGCAGACCGAAGGACGGGGGGCACCCGCCCCGAACGTCCGCTCGATGCCAAGTCCTTGGCTCGGTACAGCTCGGGGCCGAGTGCTCTCTCCTGTTGCTCGAGAAGCCGAGTCGCCAACGGGATCGCCTCTGCGAAACGCCACTCCTGGTAGAGGCGAACGACCGGTGCATTGAGATCCGCCGAGCCGTCTTCTTCAGTCGTGCCGACGCCGACCGGGGAACACCCGAGCGCAAGCACACCCAACTGCCGAGAAGCCACTGGAGACCGCCCCGCGGCACCCCCCGTACTGCGGCGGCGGGCAGAAAAACGCCCCGCCGCGCAACAGCGCGACGGGGCTCTGTTTCCTGGAGCACGAGACCGGATTCGAACCGGCGACCCCCACGTTGGCAACGTGGCGCTCTACCAGCTGAGCTACTCGTGCCGAAAGCTTGCGGACCACAGTTAAGGCGGGCTGGCGGCACGCGTCAAGTCCACGAGAGGGCTATCTGCGCCCCGGAAGAGGTAGCGGGTTTCGCAGCGCGAATCCGCCGCGGGCGAAAGCCGGTATCGCGTTGCGGCGTTACAGCTTACGGATCTTCTCGCGGCCCGCTTTGACGTCGCGCGTGGCATTTCGCGTGTCGAACACGCGATGCGCCCTTGCGACGATCTTGTCGTAGTCGACGTTTGCGTGGTCCGTGATGATCACCGCGAGGTCCGTGTTGGCCAGCAGGTCGTCGGTGAGATCGGAGTTCTTGTAGGTCTTGCCTTCGATCGAGAACTCGCTCACGAAGGGATCGTGGTAGCTGATCTCGGCACCCTTTCCGATCATCAGACGAACGATGTCGAGGGCCGGGGATTCCCGCATGTCGCCCACGCCGGCCTTGTACGCGATGCCGATCACGAGAACGCGAGATCCGTTCACCGCGAGGCGGTCCTCGTTGAGCAGATCGCCGATCCTGCCGGCTACGTGCTCGGGCATCTGCCCGTTGATCTCAGTGGCGAGCTCGATGAAGCGTGCAGGGAAGTTCAGCGACTTCATCTTCCATGCGAGATAGGACGGATCGACCGGAATGCAATGTCCACCGAGACCCGGACCCGGGACGAACTTCATGAATCCGTAGGGCTTCGTGGCCGCGGCGTCGATGACCTCCCAGACGTCCAGGTTCAGCCGGTCGCACATCAGCGCGATTTCGTTGGCGAGTCCGATGTTGATGGCGCGGAAGGTATTCTCGAGGAGCTTCACCATTTCGGCACACTGCGTCGACGAGACCTTTACGACCTCGTCGAAGATCGCCTCGAATACGCTCGCGGCGAGCTCCGTGCAGAGTGCGGACTCCCCGCCCACGACCTTCGGGACCTCGCGGACACTGAACTGCTTGTTCGCGGGATCGATGCGCTCGGGCGCGAACGCAAGCGCGAAATCGGTGCCAACTCCGAGTCCGGTGCCTTCGAGCATCGGAACGAAAAGCTCGTGGGTCGTCCCGGGATACGTGGTGCTGCCGAGGATGATCAACTGGCCCGTGCGGAGTCGCTTGCGAATCTCTTCGAGCGCCTGCGCCATGTGAGAAACGTCGGGATCCTTGGTCTTCGTGAGCGGTGTCGGTACGCTGACGTTGATGACGTCGCAGCGAGAGAGATCGTTGAAGTCGCTCGTCGCTGCGAACTTTCCCGCCGACCTCGCGGAGGCGACGGCTTCCGACGAGATGTCCTCGATGTACGACGTTCCACTCGAGAGCGAATCGATCTTCTTCTCGTCGACGTCGAATCCGACCACTTCGTAGCCGACCTTCGCGAATTCGATGCACAGCGGAAGGCCGACGTACCCGAGGCCAATCACCCCGATGCGCGCTTCGCGACTCTCGATCCGACCCTTCAGTTCGTCTAACCGGTTCATACCTGGCTACCCCCAGCAACGCCGTTTCCCGATCGGCCGCGAAAATACTCTGCGAAATACAGATACCCCGACCACAGCGTGAGCACCGTGGCGAGGCAGAGCGCCCCGAGTCCGAGCTCGTGGGCCGGAAGTCCGATCGTCGTGTAGTGGAAGAGAAGCGCCGCGATGGCGAAGTTCTGTGTGAACGCCTTGGCCTTCCCGATCCAGGACGCGCCCATGATCTGACCGCCAGCCGACGCGATGCCGCGCAGCCCGGTAACGGCCAACTCGCGGCCGATGATGACCACCACCATCCAGATCGCCCAGTTGGGGATCCGGTCGATGGCGATCAGCATTACGAGCGCAGTCGAGACCAGGAGCTTGTCGGCAAGCGGGTCGAGCAGCTTGCCGATGTGTGTGACCATCTGCCCGCGCCGCGCGAGCCACCCGTCGATGATGTCGGTGACGGCCGCCGCGATGAACAGCCACGCGATGATGACGCTCGACGACTCGTCCTGCGCCCACGGCAGGAGCAACAGCACCGGCACCACCGCGATCCGCAGCACGGTGATCGAGTTCGGGAGGTTCCAGAAGTGCTCGCGAACGGCGGTGGCCGCGACGGTGCTCACGCCCTCACCTCCAGGCCGGAGGGAGCCTTCGCCCGGTTCGCGCGTCTTCGGCGTTCGCCTCTCCGACGGGTCGTCCGGCGATTCATCGGGCGAAGTCCCCATGGTAGTGGCGATAGTACGTCAGAACCCGCTGTACGTAATCCTCGGTCTCCGGGTACGGGGGCACGCCGCCATAGCGATCCACTGCGGTGGGACCCGCATTGTAGGCGGCGAGAGCGGACGTCACGTCGCCGAAGCGATCGAGCATGGCGCGCAGGTATCGCGTTCCGCCCCAGACGTTCTCTTCCGGGTGCATGGGATCGGCGACACCGAGCAATGCCGCAGTCGTCGGCATGAGCTGCATCAGCCCCTGCGCACCCTGCTTCGAAACGGCCGTGGGATCGAAGTTCGACTCCGCCTTGATCAGCGCCTTTACGAGAGCCGGTTGAATCCGCTGTTCGCGGGCGTTCGCGCCGATGACGCGGTCCCACTGGGCGCCAGAGGTCGTGGGATGAGGAGCGAGGCGGCGGCCCCTGAGCTGCCACGCCTTCGCGGCCCCGGGCGTCGTGATGCGCGGCTTTCGAAACGCGACCCGCTGGTAGCGGCCGTCGCGTGGGGAATCGGTGAAATGGGCGACACCCTGCGCGTCGACGTAGCGGTAGATCCCGGTCCCCGCGAGCGCTCCCTGGACGGGGACCGACGCGAGGAACGCCGCGGCGACGAGTAGTCGCAGATGGTGCGAATCACGATTTCGCAAGGCTCCCCGTTCGACTCTCGTTTCAACGTTCGGTTCGAAGGCCCAGGGCGGGCGCCCCCGGGGGCATTGCCCCGAGTACAGGCTCCCCTATAGACTCCGCGGGAAACCCCTGACGGCCCGTATCGGAGCCCCCGGAGATCATCCTTAGCCTGTCCGCGTCCCCGAATTCGGTGCCCGATGCGAGCGGAATCCCTCCCCGCGACCCGTCCCCTCGCCCATCGGGCGTCCCGGTAGGACCGGCTGCCTCGGATGTGACAAACGCCGTGTCAAATCCCTTCCGCTATGACTTCCTGGTTCTGGGCAGTGGCATTGCCGGTCTCTTCTACGCCCTGAAGACCGCCGACCGGGGCACGGTGGCCGTGGTCACGAAGAAACAGGCCGCCGATTCCGCCACGAATTGGGCCCAGGGGGGAATCGCAGCCGTGACCTCGGACGAAGACTCGTTCGAAGACCACGCCCGGGATACGCAGATCGCCGGCGCCGGGCTCTGCAACGAGACCGTGGTGAATCGGGTCGTCGAGCGCGGCCCCGGCATGATCGACGAACTGCGCAAGCTCGGGGCTGATTTCGACCCCCCCCGCGACGACGCCGGGCGTCGCACCGCCGAATTCGACCTGGGGCGCGAAGGCGGCCACACCCAGCGGCGCATCCTCCACCACCGGGACACCACGGGCCACGAGATCGAGCGCGTCCTGCTCGGCCGCGTCCGTGCACACCCGAATATCGACCTCTTCGAGAACCACAGCAGCGTCGATCTCCTCACCGCGGAGCGGGCCCACCGCGACGGCGAAAACCGGGTGCTCGGCGCCTACGTGCTCGACGCGGAACGCGGCGAGGTGCAACGCTTCGTCGCGAAGATCACGCTGCTCGCCACGGGCGGCGCCGGCAAGGTCTACCTCTACACGAGCAATCCCGACATCGCGTCGGGCGACGGGATGGCGATGGCGTTCCGCGCGGGTGCCACGCTCGCGAACATGGAGTTCGTCCAGTTCCACCCGACCTGCCTCTTCCACCCGCAGGCGAAGTCCTTCCTCATTACGGAGGCCATGCGCGGCGAGGGGGGAGTGCTCCGCTCGGCGTCGACGGGTGAGGCCTTCATGGACGGCTACCACGAGATGCGGGACCTCGCGCCGCGGGACATCGTCGCCCGCGCGATCGACACCGAGCTCAAGCGCACGGGTGACGAGTGGGTGCACCTCGACATCAGCCACCGCGAGCCGGAGTTCCTGCGCGAGCGCTTCCCCAACATCTACGAGCGCTGCCGGGGCTTCGGCATCGACATCACCCGCGAGCCGATCCCCGTCGTCCCCGCCGCGCATTACTGTTGCGGGGGCGTGCGCACGAACCTGTCGGCGGAGACGGATCTCACCAATCTGTTCGCCGCGGGCGAGGTCGCGAGCACGGGGCTCCACGGCGCGAACCGTCTCGCGTCGAACTCGCTCCTCGAGGCGCTGGTCTTCGCCGACGAAGCTGCGCGCGCTTCGGTAGAGCGACTCGCGGACATCCCGGACGATCCGGGCCCTGTCGCACCGTGGGAGGCGGGCAACGCCACGGAGAGCCACGAGGCCGTGGTCATCACACAGAACTGGGACGAAATCCGCCGCTTCATGTGGAACTACGTCGGCATCGTCCGAAGCGATCGTCGCCTCGCCCGCGCCCGTCACCGCATCGAGCTGCTCCGCGAGGAGATCACCGAGTACTACTGGAACTTCGTCCTCACGCCCGACCTCGTCGAGCTGCGCAACCTCGCGACGGTCGCTCATCTGGTGATCCGTTGCGCCGAACAGCGCAAGGAGAGCCGCGGCCTCCACTACACGGTCGATTACCCCGATCCGAATCCGGACTTCGCACGCGACACTCTTCTTCGGGGCCCCGATCTGGACTGAACCCGGACCTCCGGGGACCCGATCTGGGCGAAGCCCAGATCGACCCGCCTTCGCGCGCTGTCGCGCTCGCAGCGTACTTGCGCGCTTCTCTCGGGGCGCGGGAGGGCGAGCGGTCGTCCCTATTCGGGGGTCACGTACGCTGCGGTGAGGGCGCCGTCGACGAGGAAGGTGGTGCCGTTCACGTACGACGACTCGTCGGACGCGAGGTAGAGAGCGGCGCTCGCTATTTCACCGGCTTCCGCGAGGCGCCCCATCGGGACGTGCACGAGGCGGCGCGCTCTGGCGTCGGGATCGGCGAGCAGCTCCTGCAGGAGCGGCGTGTTCACGGGGCCTGGACACAACGCGTTCGCGCGGATCCCCTGGCGCGCGTACTCCACGGCGATCTCGCGCGTCATGGCGAGCACGCCCCCTTTGCTCGCCGTGTAGGCGATCTGCGAAGTCGCCGCGCCCACCACGGCGACGAACGATGCGGTGTTCACGATGGAGCCGCCGCCCGCGCGCAGCAGCGCTGGAATGCCGTACTTGCAGCCGAGGAAGACGCCCTTGAGATTGATGTCCATGACCAGGTCCCACACCGCTTCGGGTGTGCCGACCGGCGAACCGTCGTCTGGCGGAAAGATGCCGGCGTTGTTGAACAGGACGTGTAGTGCGCCGTACTCGCGCTCGGCGGTGTGCACGGCCGCTTCGACATGGGCGCCGACGGAGACGTCCGTCGGGACCGCCCGCGCTTCGCCGCCCGCGTCACGGATCTCGGAAGCGACTCGCTCGCCCGCCTCCTCGTCGCGGTCCGCCACCACGACATTCGCTCCCTCGGCGGCGAACAGCAGCGCCGATTCGCGTCCGATACCGCTGCCCGCGCCTGTGATCAGGGCGGTGCGCGCATCGAGACGGCCCCGCGATCCCGCCGCGTTCTCAGCCATCGCGAAACTGTGCCCTCAGTTCGCGGCGAAGTCGAGGGCGTCGGCCGACCGACGACACACCCGAAGGAAAGCCTGAGACCGCGCGGGACCGGATTCGGGAGTTGGCGGGCAAGCGCCCTCGGGGATTGCACTGGAGCCTGAAAACGCCGGTGATGACACTGCTTCGGAAGACCTTGGAGCTACACGCGTTCGAAGTAGCGGACGCGCTCGGCGTCGCTCACCTGGGCGTGGATCGCTGCCAGCTCGGTCCGGGCAAAATGGAGGTAGTGGTCGATCACGAAGTCGCCGAAGGCGTCGCGCGCGAAGCGGCTGCCCTCGAGCTCGGCGATCGCCTCTTCCATCGAGCGCGGGATCTGGGGGAGCCCCTCGGCGGCGTAGACGTCGCCCTCGAAGGCGGCCCCCGGGTCGAGGTTGCGCTCGATCCCGTCGAGGCCAGCCGCGAGCAGTGCCGCGTACGCGAGATAGGGGTTGGCGTCGGCCCCGGGGATCCGGCTCTCCACGCGGAGCGACGGGCCGCTCCCCACCACCCGAAGCCCGGCGGTGCGGTTGTCGTAGCTCCACGCGATGGCAGTGGGCGCGAAGGTGCCGGCGCGGTAGCGCTTGTAGGAGTTGAAGGTCGGCGCGAAGAAGAGCGCCAGCTCGCGCGTGTGCGCGAGCAGGCCCCCGAGGAACCCCCGGAAGACGGGTGTCGCGTCGACCGGAGTGCCGGCGAGGCGTTCGCCCTGGACTGCCTCCCCAGGACCGAACACCGGTCGGTCGTCCTCGTCCCAGAGGCTCACGTGGATGTGCAGGCTGTTGCCCGCGTGCGCCTGGTGCCACTTGGCCATGAACGTGATCGACGCGCCGGCCGCCGCGGCGATCTCCTTGGCTGCGAGCTTGTAGATGACGTGGCGGTCGGCCATCTCCAGGGCCGGCGCGTAGCGGAGGTTGATCTCGTGCTGCCCCGGCCCCCACTCGCCCTTGCTGAACTCGACCGGAATCGCGGAGGAATCGACCTGTCGCCGGATCTCCCCGAGGATCGGCTCCGCGAACGTGCTCGACAGGATGTGGTAGTCCTCGACGTAGTCCCCGCTGGTTCGCAGGTCGCGATAGGCGCGATCGCGCGCCTCGCGATACGTGTCGTCGAACAGGAAGAACTCGAGCTCGCTGCCGGTCTTCGCCGAGTACCCGAGCTTCGCCACGCGCTCGAGCTGCCGCTGGAGAATCGTGCGCGGCGCAACAGCGATCAGCTCGTCCTGCCCATCGAACGAGTCGCAGAGTACGACCGCGGTGCGGTCCTGCCAGGTCGCGACGCGCAGGGTTCCGAGGTCCGGCGCAGCGCGCAAATCGCCGTAGCCGCTCTTCCAGCTCGTGAACGCGTAGCCGGGAGTCGGGTCCATCTCCATGTCGCACGCGAGCAGGTAGTCGCACACGTGCATGCCGTGGCCGGCGATCTCTTCGAGGAAGAAGCGCGCGTTGATGCGCTTTCCGACGAGGCGACCGTAGAGGTCCGGCAACGCCGTCACGACCGTCTCGATCGAACCGTCGGCCACCGCTCGTTCGAGTTCCTCGAGATCCAGGCGGCCCGTGAGACCTGCGGCTACGGGCCCGGTCAATTCAGTCGTCTCCCTGCGAGACGGTACGGAAAAGCGAGAGCTGCGGAGGAGACCCACTCGTCTCGACGTCGATGGGATAGTCATCGCTGAAGCACGCGTCGCAGAAACCGCGCTTCATCGACGCGGCCGTCTGGTGCAGGCCTTCGATCGAGAGGTAGCCGAGCGAATCGGCGCCGATGATCTTGCAGATCTCGTCGACGCTGTGGTTGTGGGCGATCAGCTCGTCACGCGTCGGCGTGTCGATGCCATAGTGACACGGTCCGATCGTCGGCGGCGACGAGATGCGCAGGTGGACCTCTCGCGCGCCGGCACTGCGCATCATCGTGACGAGCTTGATCAGCGTGGTGCCGCGGATGATCGAGTCGTCCACGAGAACGACGCGCTTTCCCTTCAGGATTTCGCTCACCGCGTTGTGCTTGACCTTCACACCGAAGTGCCGGATCGACTGGGCGGGCTCGATGAACGTGCGCTTCACGTAGTGGTTGCGGATTATTGCCTGCTCGTACGGCACGCCCGCCACCTCGGCGTAGCCCATGGCAGCCGTGTTGCCCGAGTCGAGCACCGGCACGACGAGGTCGGCCTGGACGGGATGTTCGCGCGCGAGGACCCGGCCGAGCTCCTTGCGGAACGTGTACACGCTCTGCCCGTTTAGCGTGGAATCCGGACGGGCGAAGTAGATGTGCTCGAAGATGCAGAAGTGCTCGGGCCGATCTCGGTCGAACGGGCGAAGTGTCCGCAGGCGGCCCCGCTTGATCACGACCACCTCTCCTGGATCGAGGTCGCGCTCGTGGGTGGCACCGATCAGGTCGAGAGCGCAGGTCTCGCTTGCCACGATCCAGGCGCCGTCGAGGCGGCCGAGGGAGAGCGGGCGAAAGCCGTTGGGGTCGCGCGCGGCGATCAACGTGTCCGACGTCATCACGACCAGGCTGAAGGCACCCTTCACGCGCGACAGCGAGTCGATGAGGCGCTCCTCGAGCGTCTTCTCCCGCGAACGCGCCAGAAGCTGCACGATGACTTCGCTGTCGGCGGTCGTGGAGAAGATCGCACCGCGGCCCTCGAGCTCGCGCCGGATCGCAAACGCGTTGACGAGGTTGCCGTTGTGGGCGATTGCGACGGGACCCGCATCCGTGGTGGCGCAGAAGGGCTGCGCGTTCAGGAGCTGACTCTCGCCGGACGTCGAATAGCGGACGTGACCCACCGCGTGACGCCCCGTCAGCTTCGCGAGGGTGTTCTCGCCGAAGATATCGGCAACGAGTCCCATCGCGCGATGCACACGGTGCTGTCCGGCGTCGACCGCCACGATTCCGGCGCTCTCCTGCCCCCGATGCTGGAGTGCGTAGAGACCGAGGTACGTGATGTTCGCCGCTTCGGGGTGCCCCTGGACACCGAAAACGCCGCACTGGTCGTGGAAGTGGTCGTCGAGGCGTTCGTTGAGGAGAGTCTGCGGAAAGGTCACCGAACCAGACAACGGGGAAACCTCTAGACCCTGGTGGCCGGACGGCGTTCGCGCATCCGGCATGGGCGATTACACGGTTTGGGTCGCGCGACGCTCGGTCGCGTCTCCGAAGTCGAAGCACTGGATCGAAGCCGACGCACCGTCAGGCCCGACACCTCGATGGACAGGGCTCCTCTTGCCGCTCCGAAAACGCCGGCAGTGTACCGGCGCCCTCCCGAGAAATCGAGCGAGGAGTTCGAACAGGATCGAGCGACTGGAGAGCGTCGGGCCCTGGCCGCGCGCGGTCCGTAGCCGCCGCTCCTCGTCCGGGGCGCGGTCGACGGCTGCGCTGCTGCTGTCTGCGCGACGTCTGGCCGCGATCCTCGCTGCATTCGCGTGTCCAGCCACCGCGCAGAGGATCCGTCCGGCGCATCGCACGGGTCGAAGCGAGCCCTTTGGGCCGGTGTCTGCCTCGCGATCCTGCTCCGAGCGGGCCTGCTGTGGCAGGCCCGGACTCTGGGGTGGCGGCGAGCGGCTCGTGATGTCGGTGCTCGGTCCAGGCGACGAGAGGATGGCGAACTCCGGCATGCGCGTCGATCGCAACGCCACGCCCCTCCACGTGTACGATCCTGCCGGCAACCGTCTGCTCGACACACGCGGCACGATGCCCTACGGATGCCGTCGTTCCTGGCCTGACTACTGGATGTAGCCGAGGTCGCGCAGCTTGCGGAGCGTTTCCTCGTCGAGCTCGACCTCGTTCTCGGGACCGACGCCCTCATCGAAGTGACCGAGGAGTAGCGACATCAGAACCGCGGAACGCTCCGAATCCTCCCGGTAGACGTCGACCCGTTCACCGGGATCCGCGGCCAGGTCGAACTGCGAGACCCCCTTCTCGAGGCGTGGTTTGTACCGCGTCTTCGCAGGAGCCTTGCGGGAGGCGTCGACCTGCACCTCCAGGTGATCGATGACGACGAGCTTGTCGTCCCCGACGCGGACGCTGCGCTGTCGAAAGGGCAGTGGGACATCGCGCTCGGCGAACATCGGGCGATCGGCGGGCGGCGCCGGGCCGAACAAATCGAGCCCCGGCCCAGAACCGAATTCGAGCCCGTCGATCCGCAGGAGCGGGAGCAGGGTCGGCACGAGATCGATCTGGTGCGCGAACCGCAGACTTCGGCCCGGAGCCATGCCGGGGGTGCGGATCACGAGCGGCACGCGAACCACTTCGTCGTAGAGCGTGTCGTGGAACCGGCCGCCGTGCTCCTGGAACTCTTCGCCGTGGTCCGACGTGAACACCACCACCGTCTCGTCGAGCGCGCCAAGATCGTCGAGCGCGCGAAGGACGCGGCCGATGTGGCGGTCGGTGTGCGCCACCTCCCCGTCGTAGCGGCCCCGCCGTCGGCCACCGATGACCTCGAAACCCGGGTGCTCGAGGTACTTGAAGTGGGGATCGAAGTAGTGAACCCACAGAAAGTACGGGTCCCCGAGCGGGCGCCTTTCCAGGCTCTGCAGTACGAGGTCGGTCAGGGGCTCCGAAGTGGAGACGTCGTGCGGATTGCCGGCCTCGAGTACGCTGTCGTCGAACTCGTCGAACCCCCGGGCGAACCCGTAGTCGGCGCCGAGGAGGATGTGGCTCACGAACGCCCTCGTGTCGTAGCCGCGGTCGTCGAGCAGAGCCGGGAGCGTCGCAACGCTGTCTCGGATTCGGTAGGCGTACGTCGTGGCACCGTGGTCTCGCGGGTGAAGTCCCGTGAGCAGGGTCGCCATGGACGGCAGGGTCCAGCCCGCCGGGCTGAACGCGTGCTCGAAGACCGTCCCCTCCGCGGCCAGGGCATCCAGGGCCGGGCTGGTTCCAGCCGGGTTCCCCCCGAACCCGAGGCCGTCGGGACGCAGGGTATCGACGCTGATCAACAGCAGGCTCCGCGGCTCCTCGCCCCCGCACGCCGCACAGGCGAGCGCCAGGACGGCCGCCAGGCGCCTGGCTGCCCGCGTCCCCGGATGCGCGGCGGGCACCGGCCCGCTGTCCCGTTTCGACCTCACGGCGCGGGATTGTTCCGGCCCGACGCCGCGGGGTCAAATTCCCTTGCCGGAAAGCCCGTACACTCGGTATATCCGGCGTCGGCAACGAACTCGAACAGGGGGGACCGGTGGGCATCGATCTGAACGTTCTCCGAGCACAATGCGAGCACACCCTCGAGCGAAGCGACCTCCCGAACCTCGGCGAGCGAATCGAAGGGAAGGTCCGCGACAGCTACGTCTCCGGGAAGCGGCGCACGATCGTCGTTTCGGACCGCGTGAGCTGCTTCGACATCGTCGTCGGCACCCTCCCCTCGAAGGGCCAGGTGCTGAACCAGATCGCCGCGTTCTGGTTCGAGAAGACGCGCGGCCTCGCGAAGAACCACCTCATCGAGGTACCGGATCCCAACGTCTCGATCGTACAGGAGTGCCGGCTGCTGCCGGTGGAGTTCGTCTTCCGCGCGCACCTGACCGGCTCGACGAGCACGTCGATCTGGACCGCCTACGACCGGGGTGAGCGCGTCTACTGCGGACACACCCTGCCCGACGGGATGAAGAAGCACGAAGAGTTCCCGGCGCCGCTGCTCACGCCGACGACGAAAGCGCCGATGGGCGAGCACGACGAGCTCACGTCACGCGACGAGATCCTCGAGCGCGGTACGATGAGCGAAGAGCTCTTCGACGCCGCCGCGGCACTGCTCGGGGGCCTGTTTGCGGAAGGCCGGAAGTGGGCAGCCAGCCGCGGCCTCATCCTCGCCGATACGAAGTACGAGATCGGTCTCGACGACGACGGAAACCTGGTGGTGATCGACGAGATCCACACGCCCGACTCTTCGCGCTATTGGTATCGGGAGAGCTTCGAGAGGGCGATGTCGAAGGGCACCGACCCCGAGGCGCTCGACAAGGAATACGTCCGCCGCTGGCTCCTCGAGCAGGGGTACCGGGGCGACGGCCCGTCGCCGGAGATCCCCGTAGAGGTCAAGGTCGAAGCCGCGCGTCGCTACATCGAGACGTACGAGCAGATCACCGGACAGGCGTTCGTTCCCGTCGACGACACGAGGATCCCCACGACCGCATCCGCCGAAACCTCGGGCTCTGACCCGGCGCCACACGCGACCGCCCAAACACGGAGACCCCCGATGGCCGAGTTCGTCTACCAGCCGCTCATCGAGCACACTGGCGACCACCCCACCGAGTACCGCCGGCTGGATGCTGCGTCGAAGTCGGTGAAGACCGAGACCCTCGGCGATCGGACGATCGTGCGGGTCGACCCCGAAGCGCTTCGGCTCCTGGCAGCGGAAGCGCTCGACGACGTCTCCCACCTCTTGCGCAGCAGCCACCTCGCGCAGCTGCGCAAGATCCTCGACGACCCGGAGGCCTCGGAGAACGACCGCTTCGTCGCGCTCGAGCTACTCACCAACGCGAACATCGCGGCCGGACGGGTGCTGCCGAGCTGTCAGGACACGGGCACCGCCATCGTCGTCGGGTACAAGGGTGAGAACGTCTACACGGGGACCGACGACGCCGATGCCCTGTCCCACGGCATCTTCGACGCGTACCAGACGAAGAACCTGCGCTACTCGCAGATGG
>JABSQW010000590.1 GCA_013215605.1 Myxococcales bacterium | reverse complement strand
CTTCAGCACGTACAGCGTGTGCCCTTCGATCCACATCATGGGCACCCACATCGCAGCCCGAACTGAGCGGCTTCGGATTGGAACCGCCGTCTCGCTTGCGCCCTTCTACCACCCGCTCCGACTCGCAGAAGAGGTCGCGCTTCTCGACGTGCTCTCCGGTGGGCGCGTGAACTGGGGCGCCGGGCGGGGATTCGACGCCACCGAGTACCGCAGCTTCGGAGTCGGGTGGGACGAGAGCTATCCCCGCTTCCGGGAGGGCGTCGACGTCGTGCTGCAGGCGTGGCGCAGCGAACGCCTCACCTATCACGGCGAGTTCCACCACTTCGACGACGTCGAGGTCCTGCCCAAGCCGATCCAGAAGCCGCACCCGCCGGTTTGGCTGGCAGCGACTTCACCGGAAGCGGTCCGCTGGTGCGCGCAGAACGGCTTCACGATCCTGATGGACCCACACGCCACGCACTCGGACATCGCGGTCAAACGCGCCCTGTATCGCGAAGAGCTCGAGAAGGCGGGGCATTCCATGCAGGGCCGCGAGATCCCGATGGCCCGCAACATCGCCCTCGGCCGGACCCAGGAGCAGGCGGAAGAGGTTGCGCGCCGGGGGGCGCAGTTCATGTTCAGCTCCTACCTGCCGCCCGGGGTCGGCGAGGCAACCCCCTCCCCGCAGAAGTCTGTCGATCCCAACGCCGTCGCTTCCGATGCAGAAGCCGGGGACCGGGTCGAGCGGTACGTCAACGAGGTCGTGATCTGCGGGACCCCGGAAAAGGTGATCGACGATCTCCAGCAGCTGCAGGAGACCCTGCCCCTCGAGTACCTGATGTGCACGCCGCTCAGCCACGCGTCCTTCGAGCTGTTCACGGAGCAGGTGCTTCCCCGGTTCCTCTAGTTCGGCTGGGGTTCGGCGAGCCAGCCCGCCTGCCAGCCTCCACTCGGTTTCGCCTCGCTGCGCGCTTCGCTTGCAGGACGAGTCTGGGGTCACGCTCTAACCTCGAGGGGCCCGCTTCTGCTGCTGCTCCAGGATCGCCTTCATGCCGCGCCAGTCGCTCAGGCTCAGGATCTGCTTCTCCTCGCCGTAGAAGGCGATCGGGCCGTGCACGTTGGCGAGGTAGACGGTCTCTTCCGGGTGGTGGGTCGATTCGTGCTCGGCGCCGTTCGGCTCGTAGATCCAGTCGCCGGTACGGGAGACGCCGCCCCGGTACTCCATCACGCCCGAGAGGACGTAGAAATCCGCGGGGCCGAGGTGGATGTGGGGCGGATTGGTCGTTCCCTTCTCGGCGCGAAACAGCGCCGACCACGAGCCCGTTTCCTCGCTGACCCGCAGCACCTTGACCGCGTTGCCGCCGGGGGTCTCGAACCACTCGATCTCGTCGGGGCTGACGAGCGTGCCGAAGCCTTCGATCTCCATGGGATCTCCTGATGAATGGGTTAGCCGCAGCCTACACGTCGCGACGTCGCCGGAGAACCCGTTCACCCGGCGGATGGCCGATCCCCCGGAAAGCGTCAGCCTTCGGAGTGCGAGCCCCGCAGGAAGCGATCCGTGCTTCGCGGCACGCCCGTCCCCGCCGTCCCCGTGCTTGCGCACGATTGCGGTCGTGGGATAATCGCGCTCGCCATGGGTCGAAGGGATCTGCGAATCGGCGTCATCGGCGCCGGGTTTCTGGCCGACACGAGAGCGCGCTGCTGGGGAGAAGTGGCCAACGCTTCCGTAGTGGCCGTGGCGAGTCGCGACCCGTCGAAGGCGAGCCTCTGGGCGGATCGCCACGGGGTTCCCGCCGCGTACGCATCGATCGAGGAGTTGATCGACCGGGCGAACGTCGACGCGGTCGATCTGTGCGTTCCCAACGCCGCGCACCGACCTCTCGCGGAGGTGGCCGCCGCGGCCGGCTGTCACGTCATCTGCACGAAGCCCCTGACCGCCTACGTCGGGCAGGACCTTCCGGAAGGCGCGGAAGACGCCGACGTGTCGAGCCGCCCGCGGGCCGAGATGGCGCGTTACGCGGAGCGAGACGCGCGCGACATGATCGCCGCGGCCGAGAAGGCCGGCGTCCTGCTGTGCTACGGCGAGAACTGGCTCTACGCTCCGGCCGTGAAACGCGCGCAGGCGCTGTTCGAACGCTCCGGCGGGACCCTGCTCGAGATGCGAGGCTGGGAGGCCCACAACGGATCGCATTCCCCGTACGCGAAGACGTGGCGATACACCGGCGGCGGTGCGCTGCTCCGACTCGGTGCGCATCCCGTGGGAGCGATGTTGCACCTGAAGCGGATCGAGGGTTTGCGCGAGCGCGGTACGCCGATCCTTCCCGTGTCGGTCACTGGCGAGGTTGCCGATCTGACCCAGACGCGCGGCGCGAACGCGGAGAACACGGCCATCGCCACCGGTTGGCAGGACGTCGAGAACTGGGGCTGCGCCATCATCGCCTTCGACGACGGCTCCCGCGCCGTCGCGTACGGGAGCGACAACCATCTCGGAGGCATGCAGAGCCGCCTCGAACTCTTCGGGTCGAATTTCCACTTCGAGTGCAACCTGAGCCCGAACGATCAGCTGATGAGCTACGCGCCGGATCCCTCGGTGTTGGGCGACGCGTATCTGATCGAAAAGCAGAGCACTTCCGCGGGCTGGAACGCCGCGATGGTCGACGAGGACTTCTCTTCCGGACAGCTCGGCATGATTCGGGCGTTCGCGGACGCCCTTCGCAGTGGAACGCCCCCGGCGGCCGACGGCTGGCTCGGGCTCCAGGTTGCGCGAGTCATCTACGCCGCGTACGTCGCGGCGGAGGAGGGGCGCCGGGTACTGCTCGGCGCCGAGTGACCGCCCCGCTGGCTTCCCGCGCGCGCGCCGAGCGACGTCGCACCGATCGGTACGTGGCCCACCGGTTTGGCGCGCCCCGTCCGGCGAAGCTCCTCGAGGTTGCCGGAATGCGGGGGCGCGATTCGCCGCACGCGCGCCTTGCCGGGCTCGGTTCGCGCGCGCGGGAAGTGCTTGGAGAGCGGTCGGTCGAATCGGCGACCGGATTTCGAGCGGAACGTAGAAGGGTGAGAGAGAGAAGTCCTCAGCGCGACCTCAGCGATTTCTAAGGAATGCCGCCAGCGATCTTCCGGTTGACGCTCTTGCACGCCGCGTTCTTCCCGATGTCCCGGTTCTCGTTCGTCGTGCTGCCCCGGGTTGCGGCGGCTGCCGCGTGGATCGCATCGCCGGGCGTTCCGTGCTACTCCGAAGCGTCGCTTGCGGAGGGCCGACTTTGACGCTCAAGGGGTTTCAGCGGCGTTTTCTGCGCCAGCGTGCCCACCCGTTGCGGGCGCTCGTGCACGTGGGCGAGGCGGGTCTGTCGAACGGCGTTTTCGCCGCGCTCGATGAGGCGCTGCTCAACCACGAACTCGTGAAGGTCCGACTGCACGAGCCCGAGGACAAGAAGGCCTCGGCCCGGGAGCTCGCGCGCCGCTCGGGCTCGGAGCTCGCCGGTCTCGTCGGGCACACCGTCATCCTGTATCGGCGCCACCCCGACGAGCCGCGCATCGAGCTCCCGGAGCGGTAGCGCTTTCGACGATCACCACAGGAGGTTGGCGTGCGTGAGTTGGCTTTCGACGACCTGGTGCTGTGTGCCGGAACCGTTTCTGCGTCCGGCCTGAAGGAGCGGGTGCAGGCGGCTGCGGCGGCGGGTTACACGGGAATCTCTGTCTTCGCCGACGACTACGACCGGGCCCGCGCCGACGGCCTGTCGGACGCCGATCTGCGCGCGCTCCTCGACGACCACGGTCTCGGAATCGCCGAGATCGACCCGCTGATGAACTGGGTGCCGACGGCCGACCTCTCGACGGGAGCGAACGAGCAGGGGCGCGGCTTCTTCGCCCACGGCGAGGAGAAGTTCTTCGCCATCGCCGACGCCATCGGCGGGCGCGCGATCAACGCAGTGCTCGTGTCGGACACAGAAATTCCTCACGAGCAGATCGTCGAGTGCTTCGCGGGTCTGTGCGACCGCGCAAAGGCGCACGACCTGCTCGTGGCCCTCGAGTTCCTGCCGTGGACCCAGATCCGCAGCGTGCGCGAGGCGATGCGGGTGGTCCGAGACGCGGGGCGCGCGAACGGCGGACTGATGCTCGACTCGTGGCACCACTTCCGCGGGGGTGTCGGCATCGACGAGATCCCCGCCGAACGCGTCTTTGGGATCCAGCTGAACGATGCCCCCGCGACTCCGATGGCCGACCTGATCGAGGAGACGACGCGACACCGCCTGCTCCCCGGGGAAGGAGCCTTCGACCTGCGCGGCCTGCTCAGCCACTTGAAGGTCGGGGGCTGCAGTGCACCGGTGGGCGTGGAGATCTTTTCCGACGCACTGCAGGGACAGCCGGTGGCCGACGTCGCGAAGCGGACCGCCGATGCCACCCGCGCCGTTCTGCCCTGATCCCGGGATTCTCGGCGATCGCGGGCGCACTCTCGTCGACGCGGACAGACGCAACAGCGGGAGCACGGCGCTGGGCGCGGTATGGGTTTCGATACCATGGGACGATTCCGGCCTGGCCGGTGCGGCTCGATACGGGAGAGGGAGCGTCCTTGCGCCGCCTCGCGGTGATCGTCTACTACGACTTCGCGTCCAGCCTCAGCTACGTCGCACACCGCGCGATGGAGCGCATGGCAGACGATCTCGAAGCGCTCGCCCTCGACCTCACGTGGACGCCCATCGATCTCACGCGGATCACCGGCTGGCGGCGTGGCGCGACCGTTGAGTCGCACCGCCGGGAGAACGCGCTCCGCGTGGCACAGGAGTTCGACGTGCCCCTCACGATGCCCAGCCGCTGGATGGACTCCCGCGAGGTGAACGCGGTGGCGCTCGCCCTCGGCGACACCGCTGCGGCGGCCACGTGGCGCGAGTGCGTCTACTCGACGCTGTACGAACGAGGGGCGTCGCTCGACGCTCCCGGCCTGCTCGAGCGTCTCGCGCGCGATGTGTCACTGGACCTCGACGCCCTCGACATCGATGCTTCCCTGGCGGCCCTCGAGGCGACGACCGAACGGGCGCGCGACGATGAGGTCACGGGCGTCCCGACGTTCATGCTCGGCCAATGGCCCTTCGGCGGCATCCAAGAGGCGTTCACGATGCGCTCGGTGTTGCGTCGCTGGTCGGAGCGGCAGCGGAAGTCCGCCGACTGAGTCTTGCGGCGCCGCTCACTCGGAAGCGCGGGCGTCCGATCCGGAATTCCGTCCTTGAAGCGTCACGTACTCGTTGAGCGCGAGGAGCTCCGCGTTCGAGAGCGTATTCAGCTCGAGCAGCCCGCGGTCGAAGGCGTGGATCCAGGTCTCACCGCGCTCGTCCAACGCTCCTGAAAGGCGTGCGGCGGCTGCCTCCTCCAGACCCTCGTCGCGGTCGCGATCGGGCGTCGCTTCGTCGTTTTCGCCGGGCCGCTCCGCCGTCGGCGCGAGTCGGCGCGGAGACCGCGCGCCATGCTCGCGCGCCGCTCCGTCGCTGTCCTCCTCAACCAATGCCTCGAGCTGGCGCGTCTGCATCTCGCGAATGAGCGACAGCTCGATGTCTCTGCCGCGCAACGAGATCGACGTCCAGTTGGGGCTGGCGATCAGTGCAAAGCCGAGAATACCGAGCAGGGCGGTCACCGAGGGGCGGTGTTCGGGCTGCGGATGCACGTAGCTGTAGGCGACGACACCGACGAGCACGAAGCCCGCGGCGACGGCCGACACGAAGAACGGAGTCGAGGTCACTGCGGTACGAATCGGCGGCGGAGAAATCTCCGAGTGTGCTGGAGATCACACCACCCGGTGTTCCTCGGGCCGCGGGGCGCTGGAACGCTCCGTTGATGTCGCTTCGAGCCGGAGTCTCTCCTCGGACGGGCGAAAGGGCAGTGCTTGCGCAAGAGCGCGCCGACCACCCCGGGCAGCGCAAAGCCCCACCCGGTACCGAGGTGCTCGGTATACTCACTCGCACCGCGTGAGCCCGCAGGCGACGAGCAGGAGTTCACTGGAATGGCGACGCTGGCGATGCAGGAACGAATCGAGACGCGACTGCGCGAAGCCCTCGGCGCGGAGCGCCTCCGCGTCGTGAACGAGAGCCACCAGCACAACGTGCCGGCGAACTCCGAGACGCACTGGAACGTGATCATCGTCGCGCCGACGTTCGAGGGGAAGAACGGCGTCGAGCGACACCGCGCGGTCTACGGCGCGCTCTCGGACGAGCTTTCCGGCGGCATCCACGCCTTGACGCTGAAGGCGCTGACGCCCGAGGAGTGGGAGACCGCGGGGGGCGAGGTGGCGAATCCCGCGCCGCCCTGTCTCGGCGGGGGACGCGGGAAGTAGGCTCTTCTCGGCGCCTCGGGCCGCTTCAGGAACCGCGGCGGAAGCGGATCGGCAGCCTCTTGAGTCCCCGGATGAACTCCGTCCGGTCGCGCTCGATGCCCTGCTCGTCCACCTCGTAGTCGGGCATTCGGCGCAGCAGCTCCTCGAGGAGGATCTTCCCCTCCATCTCGGCGAAGTGCGAGCCGAGGCAGCGGTGGG
>JABSQW010000589.1 GCA_013215605.1 Myxococcales bacterium | reverse complement strand
GGGGTTCTCGGTGATCGACAGACGCTGGCTATTGGCTCCGCGCACAGTGGAGCCGTTGTTTTGGATTCTCTTGCTCGTCGTTGCCGTAGTCGCGTCTCTCTGGTTTCCGCATCCGGTCGGCCACTCGGACGAAGGCTACTTCCTTCAGCACACGAAGCGGGTTCTGGTGGGCCACGTCGCCTACCGCGACTTCCACGAGACCTAGACCCCCCTCGCCTATTACCTCATGGCCGGCGCGTGGGCGCTCTTCGGCGTCAGCGTCGAAACGACGGCTCTCGCGATGGCTGTGTTGCAAGGAGTCATCGCGATCTCGATCTACGCCACGGCGCGCCGGCTCCGTGTGGACACCTGGCTTTCCGCGTCCGCCGCCCTGCTGCACCTCTCGCTCGCGTGGCCGGCCTGGCCGATGGCGAGCGGACACTGGTTCGGGGAACTCTTCCTGATGCTGGTGCTCTACGTGCTGGCACGCTCTACGTCCGATCGACCGCGCTCGCTCAGCAACCTGGCGATGGCAGGCGCCTGCGCGGGAATGTATATCGCCGTCCAATACCAGAAGGGCATCCCCGTGGCCGTCGGGCTTCTGGCGCTCACCGTGATCGAACGCTGGCTTCCTTCGATACCGGGTCGCCCCCGCCTCCCGCTGCCATGGGCGCTCGGAATCATCGCGGCCAGCAGCACCGCGGTTTCGTTCGTGCTCGTGGCTCCCCACCTGGCTCGGGCGGGTCTCGACCAGCTGATCGATCAGTTCGTGGGAACCGTGAGTGGGTACGGAGAAATCAACCAGATCGGCTGGGGCGGGGTCCCGCAGGGCGTAAAGATCCTCGCGGAAAGCACCGTCGCCGGCGCCTTCGCGTACATGCCCGTCCTGGTCGTTCTGGGGGTCGTACGCGCGGTGTCAGCCCACCGCCGCGGCGACCTGTCGGAGCTGCGCAAGCTCGCGCTGCTCTGCGTCTACTCGTCCTTCGCCGCCCTGGCGACCGGGTATCGAGCGGATTTCATTCATCTGGCCTTCATCTCGGCTCCCTTCTTCGTCTTCGCGGCGGAGACCGCGCAGTGGTTGTGGCGTCTCGCGCGCCGGCCGCAGATGGAGCGGATCGTGACCATCGTTCTGTTCGTCGCCGTCCTGGTGGGATCGATCGACCATCTGGCCCGCGTCGCCGACCGGCGCCAAGAGCGGTTCGCGTACTCGACGATGACACCCTTCGGTCGCGTCTCCTTCTGGAGCAGGCGAGAGGTCGCATTGATCCGGCGCACACTGGCCGCGATGGATGAGCTCAGCACGCGAGAGCTGTTCTGTTATCCGGCGTGCGCCTCCATATACCTACTGGCTGACGCGGAGAACCCGACGCCCTACGACCTCGTGTTCTATCCGTCCGTGCACTCGCGAGAACACGTCGACGACATCCTGCAGACGCTCGATCGACGCGAGATCGACTACGTCATGGTCCAGGGCATTCCGGCGAAACGCGACCCCGTCATACGCTACATCGAGCAGCACTACGCACGTGTGCGGACGAAGGACGGGCGAACCGTCCCGCTCTACCGGCGCAAGTCGCAGCGCACCGGGAAGGCTACCGGCTTGGAGAACGGTCACGGAAAGCGCTCGGGCGCGCCATGACACCGGATCCCGTGTGATATGCTAGTGGCTACCAGCGGGTGCTCGATGCCCGTCGGTTCTCGTTCCGTCTCGAGGGCTACTGATGTCTCACCGAAGCAGCGCTGAGATTCGGGAACTGCTTCGCACGTCTGGTCGGCTACCGGAAGAGTGGTTCCGCCGGGACAATCGCTACGGCCTGGCGGTCACGGCCCGCGTCGTCCTGCCCTTCCTCGTCCTTCTGGCCACGCTTCCCATCGTTTCCGCGGAGCTCGGCATCGTCGGCGTTGCCGTCTCCGGATTCCTGATCGGCACGCTCGCCTACCAGATCAGCATCGTCACGCACGATTGCTGCCACGCCTCGCTCTTCGAAAAGCCGTACTGGAACCAGGTGATCGGTCATGCAGGCGGATGCGTCACGGGCTCGTACTTTCCGACCTTCAAGCACACACACAATCTCCACCACCGCTACAACCTGTCCGAGAAGGACCCGCAGTTCCACGAAACCGCGGGACTCGATGGTGCATCC
>JABSQW010000059.1:6136-9399 GCA_013215605.1 Myxococcales bacterium | reverse complement strand
TGCCTGCTGGTGACGTGCGGCTTCAGCGCGCACAACTTCGCGCAACGCGAGCACTTCTTCGTGCTGCTGTTCGTCCCCTATCTCGTGTGGCGGGTCTCGCGCCAACCCGCGTCCCCAGCGGTCTATGTGCTCGTCGCGTGCCTGGGGTTCACCGCCATGATCAAACCGCACTTCGTCGCTGGAGTCGCGCTCGTCGAAGCGTTCTTCCTCAGCGAGGGAAATCGGCGCCACTGGCTCCCCATGGTCGCCGGTGCACTCTCCCCCCTCGCACTCCTCGCGCTTCGACCCGCGGCGGTCGGGGGGATGATCGAGCGGATGATCCCCTACCAGACCGGTACGGGGTACGACCCCTACGACGCGTCGTTGGCGGGCTTCTTCGCGTCACCGATGAACGAGATCTACCTGGCGCTTCTCGCGTTGGTGGGTATCGCGAGCGCGTGGGCCGTGTACTCGGGCGTCCTCGCCTCCCGCGGCGCGCTCCTCGGGATCGCCGTCTCCCTCTTCTTCTACGCGTCCTTCCTCCAGCAGCAAAAGTTCTTCGACTACCACGCGATTCCGTTCCTGGGTACCGCGTATGTCTCCCTCGCCGCGATCGCGGGAGCTGGCACGGAGCGGCTCCGCGCTCCGTGGAGTCGGTTCGCGGCCATCGGTGCCGCCATCCTCGCCCTCGTCTGGATCGGCTCGGGCCTCCTCGACCTGCGGCGGAAGTTCGAGACGCGCACGCCGCCCGCGCTGCAGCGGGCCCTCACGGGGCTGGACGACGAGCGCCTCGTGGCGCTCTTCACGCCGAGTGTCGAGCTCGGCTTCTACTCCTACGTCCTCGAACACGGACTCGACGTCATGCCCCCCTGGACGAGCCACTACACCTTGCCGCCGCTGCTCGGCATCGCCGACCCGGGGGAGCGGGCAGAGCGCGTTCGCGCCTACATGGCTCCCCTACTCGCGAAGCTCGAGGCCCTGCGACCGGGGGCCGTGCTCTTCTCGCCGAGCCAACACTCGATGGGTGCGACGACGATGCACGAGGTGATCGTCGGCGAGTTCGGGCTCTTCCCGACACCTGCCTATCGTTTCGAGGCGCGGACGCCGCAGGGCTGGGTGGTGTACCGCCGCGTGAGAATCGACTGACCGCCGGACCCCGTCTTCAGCGAGCACTTCTGCGCGAACCCAGGATACGCGCACGGGTCAGGCGTGCATTTCGCTGTCGACTTCCGGCGCCGATGCGGCCAGCATTGGCGCGGTCTCTCACTCGAGGTGGATGCCATGAGCTCGACGGCTCGAAACCGCAGCACGGCCGCCTGGTGGGCGACCTTCGGCAGCTTGACGCTGCTCGCCGCTCCGGTCGACGCGGCGCAGCTGCTGTGGGGCGACACGCACCTCCACTCGAGCAACTCCTTCGACGCATTCCTGAATCGCAACATGAGTGCGGATCCGGCCACCGCCTACCGGTACGCCAAGGGCCTTTCGGTGATCCACCCGTTCCACCGGGCCCGCGTCCAGATCGAGACGCCCCTCGACTTCCTCGTCGTCGCCGACCACGCCGAGTACCTCGGCGTCTTCCGCCACATCATCGAGCGCGGCATTCCGGTCGATGATCTCGGTCTCATCGACACCCTCAGGGCCTGGTACATCGAGTACTGGATCGCGAATGTGATCGAGGAGGACTCGGGGCGCGAGGCCTTCAACACGTTTCTCCCGGAGCCGACCAGCGTCGAGGAGGCCGCCGCGAACCCGCCGAGCTCGATCGTCCCGGCCTCGAATCGCATGTCGAAGACCGTCTGGGACGAAGCGTCACACACGGCCGATCTCTACAACGAGCCGGGTCGTTTCACGGCGCTCATCGGCTGGGAGTGGAGCTCGATCCCCTCTGGCGCGAACCTGCACCGCGTCGTGTTCACGAGCTCCGACGCGAGCGTCACGCAGAAGTTCCTCCCCATGAGCTCCGCTGACAGCATGTACCCCGAGGACCTCTGGAAGTGGCTCGACGAGACGTCTGCGCGCACCGGTGCCGAGTTCGTGGCAATTCCGCACAACTCGAACATCTCGAAGGGCTACATGTTCTCCGAGAAGACGCTTCGCGGCGCGCCGTTCAGCGCCGAGATCGCCCGGCAGCGCGCGCGCCTCGAACCGGTGGCGGAGGCGACGCAGTTCAAGGGCGACTCGGAGACGCATCCCGAGCTCTCGCCCGACGATCCCTTCGCGGACTTCGAGACGTATCCCCACTACATCCAGAACTACTCGTCTCCCTACGAAGCCAACGCCGGCGACTACATCCGTTCGGCGCTGCGTCGCGGACTCGCCATCGAGGAGCGCATCGGCTTCAACCCCTATCGCTTCGGCCTGGTCGGCTCGACGGACTCGCACAGCGGGCTGGCATCGGCCGAGGAGCCCAACTTCTGGGGCAAGATGGCGCGCGACTCCATTCCCGAGAACAAGGCGCAACTGTGGCGCGGAGACTCGGGACCTTCCGGCTGGTCGATGTCGGCCTCGGGCCTCGCGGCGGTCTGGGCGCTGGAGAATACCCGCGAGGCCATCCTCGAGGCGTTTCGACGGCGCGAGGTCTACGCCACCACGGGGCCACGGATCGCCGTGCAGGTCTACGGCGGGTGGGACTTCGACGCCGCCGACGCGGTGGCCCGCGACGTTGCCGCAGCGGGCGCTTCACGCGGCGTTCCCATGGGAGGCGAGCTCGCGACGGCGCCCCCGAACGGCGCCCCGAGCCTCCTCATCAAGACACTCAAGGATCCCAAGGGAGCGAACCTCGATCGCGTTCAGGTCGTCAAGGGCTGGATCGACGACACCGGCGGCACGCACGAGCGGGTCTACGACGTGGCTTGGGCGGGCGGGCGCGTGCTCGCGCGCGACGGTTCGTTGCCCGCCGTCGGAAACACCGTCGACCCCGCAACCGCGACGTACACCAATGAGATCGGGAGCAGCGGACTCGCCACCGTGTGGCGCGATCCCGATTTCGACCCCGTGCGGTCGGCGTTCTACTACCTGCGCGTCCTCGAGATCCCGACACCGCGTCACTCCGTCTTCGACGCGATCGCGCTCGGTCTCGACGCCACCGAAATCCAGGCTCCGTGGTGGATTCAGGAACGCGCGTATACCTCACCGATATGGTATCGACCGTGATGCCCGTTCCAGTTTCGAATCCTTCGATCCATTCGAATTTTCTTGTTGTCATCGACCGGCATCAGCGGTATCCAACCGCAGACCCATTCGGCGTTCCAGCCACTCGGACGATCCGGAGGTGTGACATGCAA
>JABSQW010000059.1:0-6036 GCA_013215605.1 Myxococcales bacterium | reverse complement strand
GCGCGCGCTTCGGTGTGCGCGCTGTGCTCGTCACGTCCGTGGCGTTCCTCGGCGTGAGTCTCGTGACCCTCTCGGCCATGCAGTCGCTCTGGCACCTCTACGCCGCGATGGTGTTCCTCGCGCTCGGCAACGCGGGCATCGGCGACGTGTCGATCGGCTCGGTGATCACGAAGTGGTTCGACCGTGCGCGCGGCGTCGCCCTGGGCTTCGCGTACCTCGGCTCGAACGTGGGTGGCGTGATCTTCGTGTACTCGCTCACCGCGCTGTCGAGCGACGGCGCGTGGCGCGATGCGGCGTTGTGGGTGGGCCTGGGCGGCGTGGCCGTGATTCTGCCCTTCGCGGTCTTCGTCGTCCGGGAGCCGCGCAACGCCGAGGCAGTGGCCGCAACGGCGCCGCCCGACGAGCCGGTGGCGGAGGCGGACGCGCGCCTCGGCTTCGCAGACGCGCTGCGCACGCCGGCCTTCTGGGCGCTCTTCTACGTGCTCTTCTGCTACGCGTTCGCCCAGCTCGGCCTCGCAGATCACCTGATCCTCTACCTCACCGACACGGGCTTCACGCGCGATGAGGCCGCGACCGCGCTCGAGCTGGCACTCGGAGCCGGCATCCTCGCGAAGCTCGGCGCGGGAGTGATCGCGCTGCGCCTCTCGGCGCGCACGGCCCTCGCCATCAACACCCTGCTCCTCATCGCCAGCGTCGCGCTGATGCCGTTCGCCGACCGCGCGGGCGTCCTGCCCGTCATCGGCGTGCTGTTCGGCGTGTCGACGGCGGCGCGCGACGTCCTCTTTCCACTGCTCGTCGCCGACGTCTTCGGCATCCGCCGCTTCGCGCAGGTCTTCGGCGCGTTGATGGTGGCCTTCTTTCCCGGCGGTGCGGGCGGCCCCCTCCTGCTCGCGTTCGTGCACGATTCGCTCGGCAGCTACGAGATCGGCTTCCTCTGCATCGCGGTGTTGCTCGCCGGTGCGGTCGCGGCGGTGTGGGCAGCACCGCGGCTGCGGTCGGGAATCGGAACGGTTGGAACGAGCCGCGGGAATTGAGAGCGGCCGACTCCCGACGACTCACGCACCCGCGCCGACGGCCTCGCACCTGGCGAGCGCTTCGGACAGCGCCGGCCACGGGTCGTTGCCGCGATTCCAGCCGCGAAGGATGCGACAGCGCTGGACTTCGTCGCTGAAGCTCTCGTCTGCGACGAGCTCGGCGAGCAGCTCCTCGCTGTCGACGCTGTCGGAAGACATGCGCAGGCCGCCGCCGGCCTGAGAATCGAAGAGGATGTACTTGTCGGCATTCACGGAGTCGCCGTTCCAGGCGGTCCAGTGCGGTAGGTCGCCCCCGCGACCGCGGCCCGGATCGCCCGTGTAGGAGAACTCCGCCCAGTAGGACTGCATCTGCCGCGAGAGCTCGAGGTATTGGCTGCGCTGCTCCTCGTCGTCGTTGGGAAACACGCGATCGATTCCCGGGCCGAAGCTGAAGCCTCCGAAGATGAACGGGATCTCCACGGCGTGCGCCGCCCCGATGAGCTTCGAAAGATCCAGCCACAGGAGGCTCGACTCCTCGTCCCAGTCGAAGCGATAGGCGAAGACGCTGGGACCCTGGACCCCACGCATGGCAGCGACGGGCTCGTCGACGCCCTGCGCCTTCCACATCTCCGACTGGTAACGGGACTCCCGGTCGTAGCTCGCCTGATCCTTCACCCACACGGGCAGCCCGAAGAGACGGGCCACATCGTCGGAGCCGAGCGCCATGAAGAGCTTGCTCTCGTCGTGATTCGTACCGGCGATGAACGGAACCCGGTTGTACGCGCCGCTGCGGAGCGCGTCGAGGGCGCTCGCCTGCGGGAGCACGTCGCCATCCCGGATGAGCTGAGGCACGCGGTACATGCCGCCGGTCCGATTTCCGTCGTAGTGAGCCAGCAGCTGTTCGGGCGACTTGCCTCTCAGGTACGCGGCGATCGCCTCCGGCTCCATTCCAGCCAAGTGCCGCCGGGCCGCGCTGCGATCGGAGGCGTAGCCGTCGGCCTGCAACATACTGAGCAGCACTTCGCCCGAACTCTTCTTCTGGCCCGGAGCATCGGGGTCGTCGCTCAGGTTCTCCGCTGCGTGGCGCGGCGTCGTCGCGGCGCGTCCGCTCTGGGCGATGGCGCCGTGAAACAGTCCCCGGCCTCTCGGGGTCAGCATCAGTGAATAGACGTTTCGGCCGCCGGCGGACTCACCGAAGATCGTCACCCGGGCCGGGTCTCCGCCGAAGGATCGGATGTTCTCGCGCACCCAGGACAGGGCGCGCACCAGATCGAGGGTGCCGTAGTTGCCCGATCGATCGTCGGGGAGCAGCCCATCGCCGCGCAGCGCCGGGTGACTCAACCACCCCAACACGCCGAGTCGATACTGCACCGCGACGACGATCACCCGCTGCTCGACCGCCAGGCGACCGGCGTCGTAGATCCGCGCGTCGCCAATCGTGTTGCCACCGCCGTGGATCCAGAAGAGGACCGGGAGCCGATCCGCGCCGGTGGGAATGCCGTTCTCGTCGAAGGGCGGCGCGAAGACGTTCAGCACCAGGCAGTCTTCGCTGCCCGCCACCGCGCCCGCGGGCTCACCGTCGGATCCACCGAGGGGGCCTGCGAACTGCACGCAGGCGGGACCGTGCTCCAGTGCCTCGCGGGTGCCGTCCCACGGCAACGGGGGGCGGGGGGCGCGCCAACGCAGCTCAGCCACCGGGGGCCTTGCGAAGGGCAGGCCGCGCCAGACGTGGGCCGTGTTGTCAGCGTGGGAGAAGCCGATCACGGGACCCTGGAGGGTGATGCGCCGGGTCTGCGGGTCGGCCACGGGCGGCGTCTCGGACTCTCCGCCACAGCCCGAGAGCGGCGCCGCGATGGCAACCGCGAGAGCGATCGCGCGGGTTCGGTTGCGCGGGCCCCCCCTGACCTTCGGGACCTTCATCCAGGCTCCTCCTCAGCTCGCAAGACCGTAGAAGCGCTGGGCGTTCTCGCCCAGCACCAGGCGCTCCTCGCGCTCGTCGAGACCTGCCAGATTCTCGCGCAGCTCGGCCACCGCGCCGAGCGACGCGTCGATGTGTGGGTAGTCGGACGCCCAGACGCAGTACTCGGTCCCGATGTGCCGCGCGACGTCGGCGGTCATGGTCTCGTCGGGGTCGGCGGAGATCACGCATTGGCGTCTGAAATAATCGCTCGGCTTGAGCTTCATCGGATAGACGCCTGGCGCAACCTCGTACTTGTGGTCCAGGCGGTCGAGCCACGACGAGATCCAGTTCGAGCCGGCCTCGAGCACCGCACAGCGCAGCCGTGGAAACCGCTCGAACACACCGCTCGTCAGCATCTGCGTGAACGCCGCCATGACGTCGATGGCGAGGAAGGCGTGGTAGAAGAGCCGCCCGCCGGATTCGAGCGCCGGCTCCCAGTCGGCGAAGATCGGCCGCTGGCGCACGACGACGTGGAACGCGATGGGCATGTCGAGGTCCTGCGCCGCCGCCCACAGCCGATCGAAACCGGGATCGTGGAGCGGCCGCCCACCGCGCGCGTCGAGGTCGGGCGAGAGATAGATGCCCACGCAGCCATCTTTTCGCGCGCGCTCGGCCTCGGCGACCGCCAGCTCGGGATCGAGGAGCGGGAGGTGTGCGATCGGGTACAAGCGCTCGGGTGCGGTGCGGCACCAATCCGCGAGCCAGCGGTTGTAGGCGCGCGCGTAGGCGATGGAAAGCTCCGCGTCGCGCACGATGTCCTCCCAGATGAGCCCGATGGTGGGGTAGAGGAGGCTCACGTCGACTTGTTCGTCGTCCATCACGGACAGTCGGGCCTGCGCGTCATAGCCTCCCGGTGGACAGCCGTCGGCGTAGCTGTGGCGACCGGGCACGAGCGCCTCCTCGCCGGGGAGGTGGATCCCGCCGAGCGATCCCAGCAGGCCGCGCAGCATCTCGAACGGCTTGCCGTCGATGAGCAGCACCTCGAGGCCCGCCGCGTCGGTCTCGATGCGGATCGCGCGTTCGCGAAAGCGGGGCTCCAGATAGCTCTGCCACAGGTCCGCGGGCTCCAGAACGTGTCCATCGACGTCGACGATCGCGTGCGTCACGGTCGGTCCTCCAGAGAAGCGTGGATTTCAGGCTACCAGCAGTCGGGGCTCCGTGTCGCGGCCACGCGACCGCCCACGCGCTCGATGGGATCGAGCGGTTCCGAGGGCCGTCGAATCGGCGATACTCCACCCTTTGAGACAGGAGTATCGAGATGAACTTCGAGACGAAGCGGCTAGACGATGGCATCGGCATCGAAGTGGTCGGCCTCGATTTGTCGCAACCGATCGACGAGTCGACGCGTCGCGAGCTCAACGACGTCTGGCTCGACGCCGGCATCCTCCTGTTTCGCGGGATCGGCACGTCCACCGAACGACAGCTCGCGCTCAGCCGCTGCTTCGGCGAGCTCGAGGTCCACCCGGTGGAGAGCATTCGCCTGGAGGGCAACGACGAGGTCATCCATCTCAGCCACAAGGATGACAGCCGGCAGGCCCTCTACCGCTTCGATGGCGAAGCGATCGCTGGCCGCATCCTCTGGCACACGGACCTCATCTACACGACGACGCCCAATCGCGGCGCGCTGCTGCGCATGGTCGAGACTCCCGAAGTGGGCGGGGAGACGGGTTGGATCGACACCGCGGCCGCCTACGACGCGCTGCCCGAAGAAACCAAGCAGCGGATCGACGGGCTCGAGGCCCGCTTCGACTTCGTCTCGAACCTCTCCAAGATGCGCTTTGGCAAGCCGTCTAGCATCGAGGTCGTCGACCTCGGCACCCTGGAGTTTCCCGAGTTCCCCGATGTCGCTCATCCGCTCGTCTGGGTGCATCCCGAGAGCGGCCGCAAGTCGCTCTCGATCTCGCCCGTCCAACTGATCGACATGGTGGGCATGGATCGCGCAGAGGGCGATCCGATCCTCGAGGAGCTGGTCGACCACACGACCCGTGGCCGGTTCAGCTACATCCACCACTGGGAAGTGGACGACATGGTCCTGTGGGACAACTGGCGGACGATGCACTACGCATTCGGTACGCCGCCCGAGCAGGTGCGCGTCGTGCATCGCACGACGATCAAGGGAGAGCGACAGACGGGTCGGCTTCTCTGACACCGCGCCCGACGCCTCCTCTCGTCTCCTACGCTTCCACGGGATTCGCGTCGGGAACGCGAAGCTGCATGGGACGCGAGGGCGCGTTCCCGATCAGTCGTTCTGGATGATCTCGAGCTGGTAGCCGTCGGGATCCGCCACCATCGCGACGGTGACGTTGTACCGCTCGAGCCTCTGGGGCTCCAGCACCGAACTGCCTCCGCCCGCGACGGCACGTTCGAAGAGGCCCTTGCAGTCGTCGGTGTACACGTAGTGCTTCCAGAAGGCGTTTGTGTGTTGGATGGGCCCTTTTTCCTCGAAGTGGTACGCGAGCTGGACCCTGGCTCCACCGGCTGTGCCGAGGATCACCTCTCGAAACTTCTCTTCCTCGATGCGGTTGGTGATCTCGAGGCCGATGGCACCCTCGTAGAATGCGACCGCCCTCTCCATGTCGCTGACGTTGATGCAGTACTGGCCGAGGGTCGTCTTCATGGGTCTCTCCGGGGTGTGGGATTCGGGCGGGCGGTCAGCCTATCACGCCTTCGGAGCGCAGGTCCGAGGCGCGGGCGCCAAGGTCGAGCTCGCCGAGGATCTCGTCGGTGTGCTCGCCGAGGCCGGGCGCGTCCGACGGTCGACCGAGGGGCGTTCCAGAGAATCGCGCCGGGTGACGCGGTTCGCGCAACCTTCCGGCCGTGTGGTGGTCGCGCTCCTGGAAGATCTCGTTGGCGATGACCTGGGGGTCGGCGTGGAGCTCGTCGAGGCGGCGCACGACGCCGTGGGGAACGTCTTCGGCGTCGAGCCTCCGTTCGAACTCTTCGCGCGTGAGCTTCGACGCCGCGGGTCCGATGGCGTCGCGGTAGGCCCGGGTGACGAGATCGAGGTTCTCCATCCGCGCCGCGGTGTTCGCGAAGCGCGGATCCGCGGCGATCTCGTGGAGC
>JABSQW010000588.1 GCA_013215605.1 Myxococcales bacterium | reverse complement strand
GGCGGATCACGTTCTGGCACGCCTCGTCGATGGCCATGACGATGTCGACGGCGTTGGTGGGATCGCATCCCGCTGTGCGCAGGCACTCGCGCACGTCGGAGCGGATCGTCTTGAGTGCGCTGGACTCGGCGGAGTAGCGCGCCTCGAACAACGTTTCACAGGGTTGATTGGAGACAGCCGCCGCGCGGCACGCATCGTCGTCGGTGACGGCGAGCACGGTGATGTCGTCGCGCAGCTCGAGCTTGCGGACCTCCGCGGAGATCGACTCGATGCGGTCGATGAGCGGCTGGCCGGAGAAGCGCTCGATGAGCCGCTGCATCCCCTCCGCCCCGAGAGTTCCGTCGTTCGAGGTCTCTGCCTCGGTGACGCCGTCGGACATGATGTAGAGCGAGCCACCGCGGAGCTCGATACCGATCTCCGGGAACTCCGCGTCGTCGACGATCCCGAGCGGCGGCGCGTCGGCCCGGAAGTTCTCGAACGCGCCGCTGGTGTGGTGGAGGAGCGGAGGCTCGTGGCCGGCGTTTGCGAGCACCACCACGCCCTCGCGTGTGAGGAGGACACCCGCAGCCATCGTGACGAACATGCCGCGCGTGGCGGTCTCGCAGATCTCCGCGTTGAGCTTCGCGAGGAGCGCGCCGGGGTGCGGGGTGGTCTTGGCCAGACAGCGAAACAGGCTCGCCGTCTTGGCCATCATGATGGCAGCGTTCATGCCTTTGCCGGACACGTCGCCGAGGCAGAACGCGACGCGTTCACCGTCGAGGGGCAGGAAGTCGTAGAAGTCTCCCGACACGGTGCGCGCCGGCACGTTGAGGCCGTACACGGGAAAGGGCGCCGGACGAGGTGGAGGAAGCAGGCTGCGTTGGATCTCGGCGGCGAGCTCGAGCTCGCGGCGCACCCGCTGATGTTCGGCCTGGGCCGACGCGAGGTGTGCGTTCGAGATGGCGAGCGCCGCGGACGACGCGAGCACTTTCAGCGGTTGGATGTCGTCGGGGCCGAACCGGCTGTCGCGACCGCGCTTGTTGACCACCTCGACGGCGCCGAGGACCCTGTCGGAGAAGCTCATCGGGGAGCAGAGGATCGAGTGGGTCTCGAAACCCGACTCGACGTCGATCGCCGCGTTGAACTCCGGATCGAGGCTCACGTCGAGCACCTGCTGCGCGACGTTTTCGCATACGGCGCGGCCGATGATGCCCTCGTCGGTTCGCACGCGCATGCCGCGGATCTGGGTCGGGCCGACCGACGCGCTGCAGACGAGCTCCTTGGCGTCGTCGGTCACCAGCCACAGCGAACCCGCCTCGGCGTCGACGTGAGCGACGATGATTGCGAGCGCGCGCTCGAGGGCGGTGTCGATGTCGAGCGGAGTGTCGACGTTGAGCGCGTCGTTGAAGTCCTGCGTCATCTCGGCGAGCAGCGCGAAGGCGCCCGAGATATCGGCCGGATCGATCGAAGTGCTCCTGGTTTCCGGGTCCACGCGCTGGAATTCTAGCTGTTTTCGAGCTTCGTTCGCCTTCGCGCCTCGGCGTGGGCATTCCACGCGTACCTCGGAGCCTGCCGGCGTGACGACCACGAGGGCGCCGAGAGCGCCGAAATCGGCGTCGATGCGCTCTCGTGGCGATACGGGAAGTGGCGCCGTGAGGGATCCACCGGTGATGCGATCGCTGGCGAGCAGCGGATCCGTGACTCGCGAGTGTGTCGGCGACGAGCACTCCGCAGTCGAAGATGTTGCTCGCGAGGATGTGTCGGATCACGCGTGCGGCCCCGCGACGACGGAGACGCCTGGGGGCTCCGGGCTCGAGACCAGCGAGTGCTTCGAGCGGCTGACACCCAATCGGCTCGGTGTGGTGGCGGAAGGCGCGATCGATGGACCGCGGGGGGTCGCGACGCCGATCCGGTCGCGTGCGGGATGGGTCGCACAACCCCTTCCTTACCGCGGTCAGCGGCACCTGCATCGCGAGAGCCTCCAGTTCTCGCGCACCATGGCCGAAGCGTTGTTGCACGAGTGAGCAGGCGTTGTCGCCGCCACCTCTTCTCGTGACTGAGCGATCACTGAGCGATGACCTCGGGAGCCCAGATGGCCAAGGCGAGGATCCGACGACTGAACGACCCGGAGGCTGTCGGAGAGGCGGCGGCCGACGAGTTCGCGCGCTGCGCCGAAAAGGCAATTGCCGAGCGCGGGATCTTCCGGGTGGTCCTGTCGGGCGGCTCGACGCTGCGCCGGATGCTCGAAATTCTCGCGAGGTCGCCGCATCGCGAGTCCATCGCCTGGTCGGGCGTCCACTTTCTCTGGGGCGACGAGGGCGCCGTCCCGCCTGACCACCCCGACTCGAATTATCGGATGGCGTGCGAATCGCTGCTCGACGAGCTCGGTCTTCCAAGCGTCCAGGTGCATCGCCTGGCCGGGGAGAGCGACGACCTCGACGACGCTGCGCACGCCTATCAGCGAGCGATCGCCCAGGCGTGCGACACGGACCCCGAAGGCGATCCGCCAGCTCTCGACCTCGTCTTTCTCGGCATCGGCGAGGACGGCCACACGGCTTCGCTCTTTCCCCACACGAGCGCGCTGTCGCCGTCGCGCCGCTGGGTCGTGTCGAACTTCGTCCCCCGCCTCGACGCACCGCGTCTTACGTTGACACTGCGCATCCTGAACGCCGCGCGCCACGTCGTGTTCCTCGCCACGGGCGAGGAGAAGGCCGAGGTCTTGTCCGCGATCGTCGAGGGTCCGTTCGTCCCCGATGAGTACCCCGCCCAGCTGGTCGACCCCGAGCAGGGCGAGCTGTGCTGGCTCGTCGATCGCGCGGCGGCTCGTGGGCTGGCAGGTTGCGAGGCGGAAGACGATCATTCCGCGGGCTCCATGCGCAGCATCCTCGCCGGTGACATCGGTGGCACGAAGACGGTCCTCGGGCTGTACGAAGAGACCGACGCGGGTCTGACCCTGCGTTGCGAAGGTGTCTTCGCGAGTGCCGACTACACCAGCCTCGAAACGATCATCGAGCGCTTCCTCCGCGACAGCGCCACGTCCGACGGGGGCGCCGTGCAGGTCGACAGCGCGTGCCTGGGCGTGGCGGGCGCCGTGATCGACGGTGCTGCCGACCTCACGAATCTCTCGTGGCGGGTCTCCGAGGAGAAGCTCTCGTCGCACCACCAGATTCCCCATGTGAAGCTCCAGAACGATCTCGAAGCCTGCGCCTACGGAATGCTCGAGCTCGAGGCCCACGAGCTCGACGTGCTGCAGGCGGGCGAACATGCCGGGCGTCGCGGCAACATCGCCGTGATCGCCGCGGGCACGGGGCTCGGACAGGCCATGCTGATCTGGGACGGCGAGAAGCATGTCGCGATCGCCACCGAGGGTGGCCACGGCGGCTTCGCCCCGCGCGACGACGAAGAGATCGGACTCCTGCAGTTCCTGCAGCGGGAATTCGGAAGCCACGTCAGCTACGAGCGCGTCCTCTCCGGCCCCGGCCTCTACAACCTCTACCGCTACCTTCGCGAGGTGAGCGGCGTCGTCGAGCCGGTCTGGCTGTACGAGCGTCTGCAGAACGAGGATCCGAGTGGTGTGATCAGCGAGGTCGGAAACGATGGTCTCGATCCGGTCTGCACCCGAGCGGCGCAGCGCTTCGCGTCGATCTACGGCTCCGAAGCCGGGAACATGGCGCTCCGCTGCATGGCGCTTGGCGGCGTCATGATCGGAGGAGGGATCGCGCCGAAGATGCTGCCCGTGCTGAAGAACGGCTCGTTCCTCGAGTCGTTCACGAACAAGGGGCGCTTCTCGGAGGTGCTGCGCGGCATCGAAGTCTCGGTTGCCCTCGACCCGCGCACGCCGCTTCGCGGGGCCGCCGAGGTGGCGCGCCGCCTCTGATCGCCCCTTCGAACGCGGCGCTACTCGATTCCGAATTCCTTGAGCTTCCGGCGCAGCGTCGAGCGGTCGATGCCCAGCATCTGCGCCGCCTGCGTGCGGTTGCCGCCGCAGCTCTCGATCGTCTGAACGATGGCGTTGCGCTCGATTTCGCGGAGCGTCCCGCCCTGCACCACGAGTTGGGACGACCGCTCGCGCCGCGGCGTCGTGGCGCTGTCGACGGAGATGTGATGCGAGCCGATCTTGCTCTCGCCGGCCGCGGCGCGCGCGCTTATCACGGCGTTGCGCAGCTGCCGGACGTTGCCGGGCCAGGGCGCCCGCGCGAGCAGGTCGATCGCTTCCGGCGTGAAGCCGGGCGCGTCGGGGGGATCGAAGTGCATGGCCAGGGCAGGGATGTCCTCCCGGCGCTCGCGCAGCGGTGGAATCGCGATCTCGAAACCGCGCAGCCGGTAGTAGAGGTCTTCCCGTAGACCATCGGAGGCCATCATCTTCGCCGGATCGAGATTCGTGGCCGCCAGGAATCGGACCGACACCTGGTGAGTTTCCTCAGAGCCGACGGGGCGGATCACACCATCGTCGAGGACGCGCAGCAGCTTTGCCTGGTGAATGGGGTCGAGGGTCTCGAGTTCGTCGAGGAAGAGCACGCCGCCGTCGGCGCGGGTGAGCAGACCCGCGTGCTCCCGCTCGGCGCCCGTGAAAGCGCCCTTGCGGTGGCCGAAGAACTCGCTCTCGAACAGGTCGCGCGGCGACACCGCGCAGTTGTGAGCTACGAACGGTCCGTCGGTGAGGTTCGACGTTCGGTGGATCGCGTGGGCGACGAGCTCCTTGCCCGTACCGGTCTCACCGGTGATGAGCACGTGCACGTCACTGCGGGCCGCGAGCGCGACGAGGTGCCGCACCTTGACGATGCCCTTGCTCGTGCCCATGATCTCCGCCGCGTGCCCGCCGCCGCGTTGCTCTCTCGTCCGGGCCGCCAGCGCTTTTTCCACCGCCGACAGGACGAGTGCGGGGGGCGCCGGCTTCACGAGGTAGTTGATCGCGCCGAGCTGCATGGCTTCGACCACGTCGGAGACATCGTTGTCGGCCGTGATGACGATGACCGGCAAGCCGTGCCAGCGCTGCTGCACGTGGGAGGTGAGCTCGAGACCGCCCATCTCCGGCATGTTCACATCGGAGAGCATCAGGTCGAAGCTCTCCTCCTCGAGCGCGACGAGCGCCTCTACGCCATTCGACGTAGTTCGCACCGTGTAGCCCTCTCCTTCGAGGAGGAGTCGTATGTAGGTCGACGCGGCCCGGTCGTCTTCGACGATGAGGATCGACGCCTTCAAGCCCCCCCTCCGGCGATGGCGAGCCGCTCCCGGTGGAGGGGGATCGAGATCTCGAACACCGCGCCATTGTCTTTACCGGCGCGCGCGGTGAGCTTGCCGCCCTGCTGCTCGATGAAGCGGCGCGACAGGTAGAGCCCGTAGCCACTTCCCTCGGGCTTGGTGGTGAACGCCCGCTCGAAGACTCTCTCGATGTCGTCGACGGCGAATCCCGGCCCGTCGTCGCTCACGATGATGTGAAACTCCGAAGGCGTCGAGAAGCTCTCGATGCGCGCGTCGCCTTTCCCGTTCATCGATTCGGCGGCATTCGTCAGGATGGCGCGCACGACCTCGACGAAGTCCGACGACGGCAGTTGAAGCTCCGGGTCGCCGCCGCTCGCGCTGTTCACGAAGCGCATGCCCGGGTATGAGACCGCGATCTCTTCGAGGGCCCGCGCGATCGCGGATTCGGGCCGAACGGCGCAGTCGTCGACAGCGGGGGTCGGCGATCCGGCAGCCGCGTCCTGGTTGAGGGTCAGGAAGGCGAGCTGCTCGAGGTCGTCGATCGCCATCCGCAGCCCCTCGAGGGCGGTTTCGCTGCCCTTGAGCTTTGGCTCGATCAGGCTCACGAAGCCTCGAAGGCTGTGCACGGCGTTCTTGTGACCGTGAGCGAGTCGCGCCGCACCCTCACCCAGGGAGCTGAGGGCACGCCCGTCTTCGAGTTGTTGCTCGAGGGACTCGAGGCGGTTGCCGAGCTGATCGTGGCTGCGGGTGAGCAGCTCGTGGGTGTACGCCCAGCGCCGGTTCACGAGGAACGTCGCACCGCCCATCCCGAGCAGGAACCCCGAGTTGAGGATCATCGGAACTGCCGCTCCGTCGAAGCCGATCCAGGCCTGCTGGAGCCAGAGCGCCGCTACCGCCCCGCCCGTGACGAGGATGATGCCGGTGGGCGCAAGCGCCATCGCCGACAAGATCACCTCGAGCCAGAGCCCCGCCACGAAGGGGGACGCTACACCGTTCGTCACGCTCGACAGCGCGGCCCAGCTGCCCACGCCGATGATCGGCGACGCGATCAGACACAGCCGGGTAAGGGACTCGCGGGTTCGAAAGAAGTACGCGCCGAAGTTCAGCCACGAGCTGATGCCCACGATCCAAAGCGCGGTGTAACCAATGCTCAACTCCTGGCGGAGCACATAGGCGGTCACAGCGCCGATGCAGATCGCAAGGTGGCGGATCAGCAGAACGCGGTCGAATCGGTTCATATCTTGCAAGCTATCGACCACTCCAGCGTGAAACGGGAGTCACTATTGGATTTCACGGCTGTCGGACTGTCAAGTGAACACGGGGGATTAGACCCTCGTCGGGACCGATG
>JABSQW010000587.1 GCA_013215605.1 Myxococcales bacterium | reverse complement strand
GGCACTGGTGTTCGAGCTGTTTCCCGTGTTGGGCGAGATGCTCTCGCGTCGCGGAGGCGATCTCTCTGGCGGCCAGCAGCAGCAGCTGGCCATCGGCCGCGCCCTGGTGGTGGAGCCCCAGCTGCTGATTCTCGACGAGCCCACTGAGGGCATCCAGCCGAACATCGTGAAGCAGATCGGGGATGTGATCGTGGAGCTGAACCAGCGCGGCCTGACCGTACTGCTGGTCGAGCAGAAGCTCCCCTTCGCGCGCCGGGTGGCGGACCGCTACTGCATCATGGAGAAGGGGCGAACGGTGGCGCGTGGCGAGCTCGCCGATCTCGATGACGAGCTGATCCGAACCCACCTGAGCGTCTGACGCTCCCACGGCGACGAGACGGGGCTTGGAAGATCCGACTCAGGGTGGGGATCTTCGAGGCTTTGCGGGTCGCTCAATCGCGGAGCGGCCGACGAAGCCTGGCGGCGGCGAGCAGCAAGACCGCGGCCACCGCGCGGGCCGCAGCAGAGAGCGCGGGTACGGGCTCGGCCACCCACAGCAGCTGGCCCTCGTTGACCGCGCCATGGCTGTGCGGCGCCGCCGGCGCCCAGCTGAAGCTGGCCGCCGAGCTTCCCTGCCCCTGCCGTTGCAATGAATCGCCCAGCGCAACCGCGCTCGATTCACTGACGCCGATGTCGCTGGACGACATGGCCGCTGCAGGTCCGTTTGCCGCGGTGAGCGTTCCCTCGTAGCTCAGGAACTCGACCACGTCGCCCTCGGTGTCGACCAGGGCCAACCCGTCCGCGGGTCCGTTCTGCAGCGGGGACTGGTCGAACCAGAGAAAGCCGAAGCCACTTCCGTCATCCTCCAGCACACCCGCCAGATCGATGGTCGTCGACACGCCGCCACCGCTGCCGTTGTAGGTGACGACCTGCCAGCCCTGGAGATCGGTTCCGGCGAGGCCCGCGATCTCGAACCCCTCTTGCACGTCGCTGCTCGTGTTGTCGTAGTGGATCTCGTTGATCCAGGGGGCGACGGGCAATCCGGCGTCTTCGCAGCTCGAGGCGAACGCGCAGGCCACCCACTCGGGGTGGTCGATGAAGGGGTTGCGGTTGCCCTGGTAGGCGTAGACCACGTCGTTGCGGTCCTGCTCGGCCGCATCCACCGGATCATCGACGTGCCAGCGCAACAGCACCGAGAGCTCGCCCATATAGGCGAGCGAAACATTCGTGCCGCTGGTGACCAGCAGCGACGGATCGTCGGTCAGCACGAGGTCCGGCTCGGCGGCGCCGGTCACGCCGTGCACTCCGCCCTCGTAGCGCACGTCCAGGTAGAAAAGGGCCCGCGCCACGTCGCCCCTGCGCCCGGCCCAGGTTTCCCACACGCCGACCGCCGTCCAGTTCGATTCGCCGGGGTAGACCCCGCTGCCGCCGCCGACCGCGCCGTTGGCAACCGTTGGCCGCTCGCTACAGCTGGCATCACAGTCGGCGTAGCGCTTGTTGCTGCGTGAGCTGTTGTAGTCCTCGTCGGAGAGGAAGAGCTGGTGGCAGTCGGTGTAGGGGTAGTTCTGGCTGTCGTCGTTCGGAAAACCGTACGATTTTGGCCAGACGTGTTCGCGGTTGTAGCCCCCGCCCCCGCCCCCGTTCTTCGCAAAGCTCTGGTTCTGGTAG
>JABSQW010000586.1 GCA_013215605.1 Myxococcales bacterium | reverse complement strand
GGTCCCGTAGCTCGAGTAGGCGCCCCAGAGGTCCGCTTCGAGACCGACGCTGGACGCCAGCTGTGAGGTGAATTCGATCTTCTCCACGCTCGACAGGTCGCGCTCGCCGATCGTCTCGTGCTCCGCGAGGAGTTTCTCCTGGTGGGGCCAGGCGTGGATGACGGTCGCGCGTTGCTGCTCGATCAGGTCGAGCGCCTCTTCGGGTTGGAAGGTCTCCTGAAGCAGCATCCGCCCGCCCGCGGCGAGCGTTGCCCCCAATGACCAGACGATGCCGGCGGTCCAGAAGAACGGCTGCGCGGTGAACACCCGGTCCCCGGGGCCGAGGCGCATGTAGTCGGCCAGGCGATAGCTCTGGATGACCGGGGCGCGCTGCAGGTGGAGGACGCCCTTGGGTCGGGAGCTGGTGCCGGAGGTGTAGATGATGAAGCCGTCGTCCGAAGGATGGACTTCGTCGGTGGCGGAATCGAGCAGGGCATCCGCTACGTCCGACCCCTGATCGAGCAGCGCCTTCCAGGTTTCGATGCCGCCCGAGGGCTCGTCGATCGCAAGACACGCGACGCGACGCAGCTGCGGCAGGGCCGCGCAGCGAAGCCGCCCGGGGGTTCCCGCCGCGAGATCCGGATGACTCTCCAACAGCTCGCGCCGCAGATCCCGCCCGAGGAGTTCGGGCTGCAGGAGCAGCAGCGAGGCATCGCTGTGACGCAGGATGTAGTCGCGCTCTTCGCCCCGCGCGAAGGTGTTCAGCGGTACGAGTACGCCGCCCACCAGCGCCGTCGCAAACGCGGAGACGATCCATTCGAGTCGGTTCGCCATCTGCACGGCGACCCGCGCTCCCTTGACGACACCGGCGCCGATCAACGCGCGCGCCAGATGACGCGCCTGGGCCTCCAGCTCGAGGTAGCTCGTCTCGCGGCCCTGGCTCGTGACAGCCACGCCATCTTTGTGCGCCGAGGCGATGTCGGCGAGAAAGTGGCCGAGGGTGAGACGCGCGGGATCGCCGGGCAGGTCGAGATCGCGGGAGGTCGTCACGCTCGAATCACGTCTTTCGCGAAGCGCTCCATCCAGTCGAGCAGCTGCGCGCGGGTTTCGAGCCCGCCACTTCCCGGGAAGGCGAAGGTGACGCCCGCGTAGCTCACGCCGAGCTCGGCGAGCTGACTCAGCTCTGCCGTCAAGGCGCCCCGGTCGAAGCTCGCGCTCCCGTAGCCGAGGGCCACCGGGCTCAACATCACGTCTACCGGCCCCGTTCGTCCCACGCGTTCCAGCTGTTCCTCCAGGTACTCGAGGCGCTCGCGGAGATCCGACAGCGTCTCGATCGCGGCGGAGTGGACGAAGCGGGCCATCTTCTTCTCCACGCGCATCGGAAGCCAGCCGTCGCCGTGCTCGGCGACGCGCCGCAGAGCGCGACGCGAATTGCCGCCGATCCAGATCGGGGGGTGGGGGCGAGTGGCGGGCGTGGGCAACGCGAAGTTTCCGACGGCCTGAAAGTCGCGGCCGGAGCCCTCGACGGGCTCGCCGGTCCAGATCTTCTTCAGAAGCGTGAGGTTGTCGTCCAGATGCTCGTTGCGCTCCGCGAAATCGGCGCCGAGCGCCGAGAACTCGGGCTCGAGATAGCCGGTGCCCGTGCCGAAGATCAGTCGCCCGTCGGACAGGGAGTCGAGGGTCGCGAGGGCCTTCGCGGCGGCGAACGGCTTGCGGAAGGCGAGGATGTAGAGGTTGGTCATGAGCCGCAGACGCTGCGTGGCGGCGGCCACCACGGCGAGCGCGACCGGCGGATCGAGGTCGTGGTGTCCGCCCTGCGCCATGTACTTCGGTGTCGGCGCCGGGTGATCCGTGACGTAGACGCCCTCGTAGCCGAGGTCCTCGGCCGCCCTTCCGAGCTCGGTCAGGGCCACAGCCGTGCCAAACTCCTCGCGTCGCTCGACGTCGTCGGTGGGCAGGCCCAGGATGTATTTCACCGGCGAATCCCCTGTTGGCCTAGAGCTTGAAGCGCCCGTCGCGCACGGCAGCCTGCATCTTCTGCACGTCCCAGTGCCACTTGAAGTCCCCCCAGCCGGTCTCGCCCACCAGGCTCCAGCGCACCACCCCGGTCATCGTAAAGGCGTTCGCCTGGTAGGACTCCGCGAAGGACACGGGCTCCCCGCGCAGCAGATGGGTGCGACCCTTTGCGTCCTCGATCTCGTACTCGAGCGATTGGATGACCCAGTCGTCGAAGCGGTAGCGGCCGACCCCGGCCTTCAGGGGGATCACCTCGCGCCCCTCGCGGAGATAGCCGTGGGTGACGGTTCCGCGTTCGAGCTCGTCGTTGCGCGTCTGCAGCAGGAACGAGAGGTCGCGGCCGAAGTGCGCCTCGTCGAAGTTGCCCATGACGTTGTGCCCGTACTCCCGGCGCGGGCTCCAGGAGTGGTCGCGGTTCGACGGAAAGTCGACCCGGAGCGCGCGCCCATTGACGACGACCTCTCCCTCCACGTGCATGGTCTGATCGATGTGCCCCGTCACCATGGGCTCCTTCGGGTCGTGGCGCTGGAAGATCGCGTAGCCCACTCCCGAATCGGGAACCGCCAGCTCGGTGACGCTCACCGGGGGCATGAGCGCCGTCTGCACCAGATCCCAACGATTGCCGCGACCGTCGTCGAACTCGACGATCCACTCCTCCATGGGCTTCGTCATCTTGACGCGCAGACCGTTCGACAGGCGGTAGTCGTCGAGATTTCCCGGTGGAATCGCGATGTGGTAGTCATCGCGCAGGTAGTCCATGGCCAGGACGTGTCGCCGCGCCTGGCTATAGACCTGGATCATCGAGCGACAGACACCGAGATTCGTGCGAAACAGCGCATACGCGGCGCCGCGCATGCGTTCTTCCGGGATGGTGAACCCGAACCAGTTGGTTTCGCACCAATTGTCGTCCCGGTTCGCGGGCGGGTGGAACTTCGCGTCCTGCCGTCGGACGACGCTGCCAATGCTGGTCACGAAGCGGTTCTCCCTTCGCCTACTCGGACTCGGGCGCGGTCTCCGACGGCAGCAGCGCCGTGACGTCGCCGACCGCCAGTACGGCGCCGAGCTGATTGGTCATGGACACCTGAACGGTGGCGAGCGGACGGCCGCTCTTGCGCTCGTATTCGACTGCCGTGATCTCGCCATCGAGATACGTCACGTCGCCCGTCAGGGCCGGCGCCCGGAACTTCATGTCCGAGTGTTTGAGGTCGGTCCACTCCCCACCCCAGTTGCTCACGTAGTCGAGGACCCACGCGCCCATCGATGCGCCGTAGCCGTAGCCGCGCGGCATGCCGATGAGCTTCGCGTAGCGGGGGATCGTGTGACCGCGCGACGGTCCGAGGTACAAACCGTCGGTGCGCGCCGGGTCGACCTTTCCGCCTTCGAAGTCCTTCGTCATCTCCGGCAGCCAGCCCGCGGTCTCGGTGGTGGACTCCGTACCCTCGTAGTCGTAGTTCGTGGCACCCCAGACGGTGAACAGGCAGGACCGCCACTCCGTCGTGAAGGACTGGATCGTGTGCGGCCCGATCGGGCGCCGTGCGATCTTCTCTCCCTTCTTGGCGATCAGCCGGCGATCGTGGCCGAGGTCGAGGAAGGACTTGTAGTAGTCCATCTTCTCTTCCTCGAGCTGGTAGAGATCTTCGTCGCTCCACTCGGGGTCGACGGTATCCTCCTCGCGGATGCGCTTCGCCGCCTCCTCCGCGAGGTAGCGGATCGAGGTCGATCGTTGCTTGGCGACGATCTGGCCCGCCTGGTTGGCGTAGGTGGTGTCGCCGCGAGAGAAGATCGTGGGGCCCGCGAACTTCGTCTCTTTCTGGGTGTAGTCGAACAGCATCTTCTCGCAGCGGATCACGTCGCCGGGCCGGATGCGCGGCCCGTGGAACCACCACTCGTCCCCCCCGAACAACATGTGGGTTCCCGGCACGACACCCTGGATCGACGGCTCGGCACCGTGTCCCCAGGTGGTGTTCACCGTGAACGAGGGCGACGAGACGATGTCGCCGAAGCGACTCTCGCGCGCCCACGCACGGTCGTGGTGCAGTGGGTAGGGGTTCTGCATCGCCTGGGCCCAGCGGCGGATGTCGTTGACGTGAATGTCTTCGACGATGTCGCCGCCCGTGAGCGGGACGCCAATCCAGCGGTCGAGGTCCGAGGTGTCGAGCATCGCCAGATCCTCCTGATACGGACCCCCGATGTCTCCGAGGGACGGTCGAGCACACTACGCGGTGCGAATTTCAATTTCAATTCGCATCTCTCCGCCGAGTGCTGTCGAAATCCTCTACGCCCTCTTGCTGGGGACCCTGGGCTCGCGCGGCAGGCCGAGCCCGCGCTCCGAAATGATGTTCTTCTGAATCTGCGCGGTGCCTCCGGCGATGATGAAGCCCGTCCACGTCATGTATTCCGACGGCCAGCTCCCCGCTCCGCGCTCGTATTTCGATCCGTCGTAGAGGACACCGAGCTCGCCCATCGCGTCGAGGCCGAGCGCTGCCATCTGCTGCATGAGCTCACAGGCCCGAAGCTTGACCACGAGCTCGGCGACGCCGGGCGACTCTCCGCGAAGCTCGCAGGTCAGCAATCGCATCGCGTGGTACTTCAGGCTCAGAACGCGAGCCTGCGCGCGCATCAGCCGCTCCCGGAACAACGGGTTGTCGATGGCGCGGACGCCGTTGCACGTCTCGGTTTCCATCAGCGCGATGAGCGACTGCAGCGTGGACTCCAGCTCCCTCGGATTGCCGGCCACCTGACGCTCGTGCTTGAGTGTGGTGTGCGCGATCTCCCAGCCCTCACCGCGTCGGCCCACGATGTTCGAGCGAGGAACACGCACGTCGCTGAAGAAGACCTGATTGAACTCCGAATCCCCCGTCATGCCGCGAAGCGGTCGCACTTCGATTCCGGGCGCGTCCATTGGAATCAGCACGTAGCTGATGCCGGCGTGTCTTCTCGCCTCGGGCTCGGTTCGCACCAGTGCGAACATCATGTCGGCGATGTGGGCCGAGCTCGTCCAGATCTTCTGCCCGTTGATGACGAAGTCGTCGCCGTCTGCCACGCCGGAGGTCTGCAGGCTCGCGAGGTCGCTCCCGGATCCCGGCTCCGAGTAGCCCTGGCACCAGACGATCTCGCCCCGGAGGGTGGGCGTCACGAAGCGCTTCTTCTGGTCCTCGCTGCCGTGTTCGAGCAGGGTGGGAACGAGCATGTCGACGCCGGGACCGGAAACCCCGGCGGACACGCCCGCGCGGCTGAACTCTTCGCCGACGATGATCGTCTTCACGAGGTCCGGCTCGCCCCCGTAGCCCCCGTACTCGCGGGGAACGCTGCGGGCCGCGTAGCCCCGCTCGAGGAGGAGCGTCTGCCAGGCGAGCATGGCAGCCGAAGCGCGCCCGCCCATGACCCCCTGCCCCCTGGGTGCCCGGTCGCGGTTCTGCTCGATGAAGTCGCGCACCTCCGCGCGAAAGCGCTCGATCTCGTGCCCGTAGCTCAGGTCCATCTCCGAGCAGCGTAGCCCGGGGATCGTTCCGGATTCAATTCGCGATGGGCTCGGAGCGGGCGCGGCGTTCGAAGCTGGATTGAATCTGAAGGAGACGCGCCGTAGCCTGGGGGAACGGCGGGGCGACAGGAGGTCCAAATGGTGCGTGCCGACTACGGACTGTTCGATGTGGACAACCACTACTACGAGACCGAGGAAGCGTTCACGCGCTATCTGGAGCCCGAGTACCAGGGCCAGTTCAGCGCCGCTTTTCTGCTGTTCGGCGAAGAGAAGCAGTTCGGGGAGAGCGAAGAGCGAAAGCCCGGGCAGGAAGACTGGGTGCTGCGGCCCGGTTCGCTGAAGGAGTATCTGCGCAAGCTGAAGTCTGGTGAAGACGGGGAGGGGTACACACTGATGCCAGCGCTTCCCGGGTTTCGAGACCGGGACGAGCGCATCAAGCTGATGGACCAGCAGGGCATCGAGGCCTGCGCGATGTTCTCGACCGCCGTATCGACCGAACATCGCATCGAGGATCCCGATGTCCTCTACGCGCACCTGCGGGCCCTCAATCGCTGGGTCGAGGACGAGTGGGGGTACGCGTACCGGGATCGCATCTTCTGCCCCGCGGCCATGTCGCTCCGGGATCTCGACCGGGCGATCCTGGAGCTCGACCGGGTGCTCCACCTGGGTGCGCGCGCCATCAATCTGAGACCGGGGCACGCCTACGGTCGCTCAGCGGGCGACCCCTACTTCGATCCCTTCTGGGCGCGGATCCACGAGGCTGGAATCTCCGTCCTCTTCCACCAGGGGGAAGGAGGCCACAACAAAGCGCTCGCGCCACTCTGGGGCTACGACCCGGATGCCCACGTATTCAAGTTCTCGGCCTGGCAGTGGCTCAACAGCTACGGCGACGTCGCGGTGATGGGCGCACTCTCCCAGCTCATCTACGACAACCTCTTCGGCCGCTACCCGAACATCAAGGTTGCGAGCGTCGAGAACGGCGCCGGCTGGCTCCCCTACTTCATGGGCCGGATCGACAAGATGAGGGGGATGGGGCGAAACGGGCCGTGGATCGGCGGCCCTCTCACCGAGCGACCCACCGAGATCGCCCGGCGCCACATCGTCGTCACACCGTATCCGGAGGACGATGTGGCGAGCCTCGTCGAGAGCGTGGGCCACGAGATGCTCGCTCTGGGGTCCGACTATCCCCACGCCGAAGGTCTCGCCGAGCCTCGTGATTTCCAGAAGCTCATCGACCACCTGCCGGCGGACCAGCAGCGCTGGATCCTGAGGGACAACGGATTCAGTCTGGTCGGGAGGTGACGGCAAGCTGCTGCTCTTCGACCGGATCGGCGAGAGCGTTCGGGTAGCCCCGGGGGAGTAGAGCTCAGTAGAGCCTGGCGCTGGTGTGGCCGACCGTCTTGCGGTCGAACATCGCCTGGATCTCGGCGGAGATCTCTTCGAAGTCGACGCGCTAGTAGAGATTCGTCTCGTAATCTTCTTCGACGGCGCGGTCGAGCGCCTTTGCGGCTTCGGGGCCGGCCTTCGCCTTCTTCGCGAACATCTCGCCGAACGAGACCTTGTGCCGCTCCCCCCACTCTTCGTGCTTCCACAGCTTGCTGCGGATGAAGGCCTTCGCGCAGTGGAAGAAGGCTTCTTCGACCGTCACGCGGATACCGAGCTTCGCGGGCTGGCCGCGCACCGCCAGCCGCTCCATCAGTGCTGGCTCTGTGGTGAGCTCCGCCGTTCCGTTCACGCGGAACGTCTCGGGAGTACCCGGGATCAGGAAGAGGACGCCGACGCGCGGGTTCGCGAGGATGTTCTCGAGCCCGTACGCAAGCTTGTTGCCGGGGCGGTCGGGAATCACCAGGTGGTGATCGTCTTCGATCAGCACGAAGCCGGCTGCATCGCCCTTTGGCGACGCGTCCTGGTGGCCCTCGGCGTCCGCGGTGGAGAGCACCAGGAAGGGGCAGCGCGCCAGATACGCCCGGGAGAACTCGTTGAGACGGTCCTCGTTCTTCTCGCCCAGGCCGGGCATCGATTCCCCGATGATCTCCCGGAGCTGCTCGACGCTTTCGATTCGGTCGCTGCGTGAGGGAGAGGACTCGAGTGCGTTGACCATGGAGGTCTCCTTCGAGGGCAAGGGTACCCCGCTCTGACGCGAGCCGCGCGGTGCGCGTACCATGGCACTCCGACGAGGAGAAGCAGCATGCCCACAGTTCAGAGTCACGGCGTCGACATCTACTACGAGACCCGTGGCAGTGGACCGCCCCTCGCCTTCGCCCACGGGGCGGGCGGAAACCACCTGAGCTGGTGGCAGCAGGTCCCGCACTTCGCCGCCACACACGAGGTCATCACCTTCGACCACCGCGGCTTCGGGAACTCGCCGTGCGCGGGCGAAGATTTTCTCCCGGAGCACTTCGCCGACGACCTGGTCGCGATCTTCGACGCCGAGTCCGTCGAACGCGCGGCGATCGTCTGTCAGTCGATGGGAGGCTGGACGGGTCTTCGGCTGGCGCTCCACCACCCGGAACGGGTCGCCTGCCTGATCCTCGGCGGCACGCCCGCCGGCGTCGTCACCCCGGGTGTCCGCGACTCTCTCGCGCGCGCTGCGAAGCGCATCGGCAAAGAGGGCGTCGCCGCCAACGCCGCCCTCGCCCCGGACTTCCCGGACCGCGATCCCGCTCGCGCGTTCCTCTACGACCAGATCTCCGGCCTGAACGCGCCACTGCCGAGCGACGCGATGGTCCGCCTCCCAGCGGCCGGGGTAACCGAGGAGCAGCTCGTCGACTTCGCGGTGCCAACGCTGATGCTCGCCGGAACCGAGGATCAGCTCTTCGCCCCGGAAGCGCTGCGAGAAGTCCAGGCCCTGATCCCCGGCGCCGACCTCACGGAGTTTCCCGGGGTGGGACACTCGCTGTACTTCGAAGATCCGCAGACGTTCAATCGGATCGTCGGCGATTTCGTCGGGAAGTACTCGGCCTAGCGACGCGGTCGAACCCAACACCTGGCCGGGCTCTTCTCCCTCGGAGTTCTCGCGGGACCGGGCAGCAGGGGTCCCACGAGAACTCCGAGGGAGAAGAGGCCGGACCGCTAGGGCATGTGGCGCCCGCCGCTCACGACCAGGATCTGCCCGGTCACGAAGCGGGCCTCGTCCGAGGCGAAGAAGACGGCGGCACCCGTGAGGTCTTCGGGCTGGATGACGCCGCGAATCGGCTGCTCGTCGGCCAGCTTTTCGAGCAGTTCTCCGGGAACGGCCTTGCGGGTGGCCTCGGTATCGACGACGCCCGGGGCGATGCAGTTCACCGTGATGCCAAAGCGGCCGAGCTGGGCGGCGCTGAATTTCGTGAGACCCACGACGCCAAACTTGGTCTGCGAATAGCTGAAGGACGAAAGTCCGTGGAACTCGCCGTCGGGCGACGGCGGGCTCGCGTAGTTGAAGGCAGCACCCGACGCCTGGTTGATGATGCGCCCGGAACCCTGCTCCGCCATTTTCGGTGCCACCGCGCGCGTCATCAGCCACACGCCGTGCTGGTTGACCTCGAAGACCCTCTTCAGGTACTCGAAGCTCTGGTCGCGCATGTCCCAGTCGCCGTAGAGCGCGGCGTTGTTCACGAGGACATCGATGCTGCCGTAGTGCTCGACCGCCGCAGCCGCGCAGGCCTCGACGGACCCGGCGTCCGCGACATCGGTCCTGACAAAGACCGCGTCGCCCGAGGCGGCCAGCGATTTCGCGGCGGCCCGGCCCGCGGTCTCGTCTACGTCCGCGACCACCACCCGAGCGCCCTCCTTCGCGAAACGCTCCGCATAGACGAGGCCGATACCCTTCGCAGCGCCGGTTACGATCGCGGTCTTTCCCTCGAGACGCATGGTTTCCTTTCCGGGGTTCGCCCCCGTCATACGAGGCCGTAGAGCTTGGCCGCGTTGCTGGACACGATCTTCTCGCGCTCGTCGTCGGGCACGTCGAAGAACTGCTCGTCGATGAACTTTCGCGAGTTGGGCCAGGTGGTGTCCGAGTGCGGATAGTCCGACGCCCACATGATGTTGTCGATGCCGATCAAGTGGCGGGTCACGACTCCCGGGCGATCCTCCTGGAAGGTCGAGAACACCTGGCGCTCGAAGTAGGAGCTGGGGAGCTCGGGCATTTCGAGCTTCGTCCAGAAGCGGTGTCGCTTGTAGACGTTGTCCATCCACTCCTTCATGTACGCGAGCCAACCGATGCCCGCCTCCGCCATCACGATCTCGAGGTCGGGGTGCTTCAGCAGCGGACCGCCGAACAACATGATGGCGAGCGGCTCGGCCATGCTGATCTTGCTCACCGAGAGGTAGGCGGGCGAGCAGTTGTCGAGCCGCACCCAGTGAGGGCGGGTCCCGAGGTGCATGGAAACGGGCAGGCCGAGCTCCTCGAAGGTGGACCAGAGGGGGTCCCAGCTCGAGTCGACGTAGGACTCTCCGGGTGACCAGGACGGAATGATGGCGCCGCGCAGACCGAGCTTCGCCGCGCGGTGGGCCTCGGCTCTCGCGAACTCGACGTCCCACATGGGAATCGCCGCCAGGCCGACGAGCCGGTCGGGAGCGCCCCCCACGAAGCTGGCGAGCCAGTCGTTGTAGGTGCGGTACATCACGTGCCGCAGCTCGAGGTCGCGGGTCTGGTCGCCCTGCATCCCGGCGTAGTAGATGATCTCTGCGGCGATCCCGTCGAGGTCCTGGTCGGCCACGCGGGCTGCCGTGTCCCAGCTCCCGGGACGGACCTCGTCGAAGCGCACGGCCTTCACGCCGTACTCGTCGGGCTTCATCCCCGCCGCCGCAGACAGGCCGATCACACCGGGTCGCCGGGTCCCCTCGAAGAGCCAGAAGTCGCCTTCGTCGGTGGACTCGACCCGCGGCAGGCGGTCGAGGAACCTCGCCGGTGCGAACTCCTCGTAGAGGTAGCGCGGTGTGTTGATGTGTGAATCCGCCGAGACGATCCCGATCGCGCTCACGGTCCCTCCTCTGGACGAACCAGCGGGAAACTTCGCTCAGGTAGTATCACGGAGTGAGGCCGCGAGTCGACTGGACCGCCGCGGCCCCTGCACTCGGGGAGCAACAATGACCAACGTATTCGAAGGCGTCCGGATCGTCGAGCTTGCACAGTGGGTGTTCGTCCCATCCTCCGTGGCCCTGCTCGCGGACCTCGGTGCCGACGTCGTCAAGATCGAGGACCCGAAGACCGGAGACCCCTCTCGGGGGCTGAAGACCCAGGGCTTCGGGGTCAATCTGGGCAACATCGACCCGCGCGTCGAGCAGAACAACCGCGGCAAGCGCAGCGTGGGCATCGACATCAAGCGGCCCGAGGGGCTCGAGACGCTGCTGCGCCTGGTCGAGGGCGCCGACGTCTTCGTCACGAGCTTCCGCCCCGCGTCCCTCGAACGGCTGGGGCTCTCGGTCGAGGAACTGCGAGCACGCAATCCGCGGATCATCTACGCGAGAGGCCTCGGGCTCGGAGTGCGCGGCCCCCACGCCGACCTGCCCTGCTACGACGCCACGGCGTTCTGGGCGCGCGGCGGCATCAGCCACACGGTGGCGCCGCCGGATCTCGGTCGCGCGCTGACCCAGCGCCCGGCCTTCGGCGACCACACGTCCGCGATGAATCTCGCTTTCGGAATCGCCTCTGCGCTGTTCCGCCGGAGCCAGACCGGTGAAGCCTCGGTAGTGGACGTCTCGCTCCTGTCCACCGCCGCCTGGGTGTTGTCCGCGGATATCGTCTCGTGCGGCAACCCGGACTACGACCCTCACGCGGCCTATCGGGGTTCGATCAATCCACTCGTCGGGACCTATGAGACGAGCGACGGCCGTTTCATCTCGTTCGTGATGCTCCAACCGGACCGCTACTGGGAACCTTTCTGTCGCGGGATCGGTCGCGCGGACCTGCTGGACGACCCGCGCTTCGCCGACGCGACCCAGCGGCGAGCGAACGCCGCGGCTCTGGTGGAAATCATCCGAAGCGAATTCTCCGCTCGATCCTACGCTCATTGGTGTACGAATCTCGCAAAGCTGGAGATTCCCTGGGCGCCGGTGCAGAGCGCGCGCGAGGTACGCGACGACCCCCAGACCCTTGCCAACGGATACCTCGCCACACTCGAGGCCGCGGACGGGTCGACCTACGAACTCGTCGCCAACCCCTGCCAGTTCGACGAGCGGCCGCCCGCGCTGACTCCGGCCCCCGAGGTGGGCGCCCACACCGAGGAGGTGCTGCTCGAGCTGGGCATGAACTGGGACGAGATCGGCCGCCTCAAGAACGCGGGCGCGGTCCTCTAGCGGACGCTCGGGCCGGAGTCGTCTTCGGCGCCCGGCGCCTCGGCCTCGGACGTCGCCTCGCTGGTGTCGTCGCTGCCGAGCACCGACGACACCGTCGGAACGTCCTTCCAGCGCGCCCGGATCTGCTCGGCGCGCTTTCGCACCTTCGCGTCGAGGGGCTCGCCCTTCGCGGTGGACTCGCTCTCCGTCGCTCCCTGCGGAAGCGGGCGAAGCTCGAGCTCCGCGAGCCGGCGCTCGAGCTTCTTCAGCGTGCGCTCGGGTGCGCGGTAGAACTCCGACCCCCGCACGCGCAGGAACTCCCAGCCGAGCCGCTCGAGCGTGATCTGTCGCTCCATCGCCAGGGCGAGAGCGTCGGCATCGAAGGTCCGGTCGCCGTCGCACTGGACGGCGGCTCGCCGGCCGTTCGCATCTTCGACGACGAGATCGAGCACGTACTCGCCCACCGCGTACTGCTGGAGGAGCCGGTAGCCGGCGTCGGCCAGGTGAAGGTGGACGCGCTTCTCGAGCTCGGAAGCGTGGCCGCGGCGTTCCTCGTGGTTCCGCTCCGGTCGCAACGCCGACGGGTCCTCGGCGTGGGCGATCAGGCGGAGGCGGAGGTCTTCGGATTTCAGGTCGCGGCCCGGGTCGAGCGAGTGCACCACCCAGAGCTGATCCCGCGCGCGGCTCGCCGCCACATTGACGACCTTGCGCGCGTCCTCGCGCTGGCGCAGCGCGAGCGGCCCTTTCTCCGAGGGGGAGTTCACCATCGAGAGGAAGATCACGTCGCGCTCGTCGCCCTGGAACTGCGACGCGTTGCCGCAGAGGATCTGTCGGCGCTGGTACTCGGTGACCGACAGGCGGCGGCGCAGCACGGAGTCGATGTAGAGCGCCTGGTCGGTACCCACCATGCAGATGACGCCGACCGTGCTGTTCTCGTACTCCTCGAGGCGGCACAGCGCGGAGACGAGCGACGCGATCTCGAGAGCCTCGGGCTCATTGATTCCGTCCACGTCCACACCGCCCTTCACCCGGTGGGCGACGAGGTGGGGCGAGATCGGACTCGACGACGCCTCGCGCAGCGCGCGGATCTCGCCGCGGTAGCACAGGTCGTTGCTGAACTGGATGATGTCGGGCACGCAGCGGAAGTGCTCGAGCAGGCGGATCGTGCCGCCGAATGCCTGGCTCGCCAGGTCGTAGACCGACGTCTTGCCGTCGTAGAGCTGCCGGTTCGGCACGCCGGCGGGAATCTCGTCGATGAGTGCCTGGATGCGATCGCCGCGCTGACCGACACCGTAGGGACTCACCTGCTCGTTGTCGCCGACGACGACGACCTCCTTGCCGAGCGCGAAGGCCGCGAGGCCGAGCACGTCGCTCTGGCTCGCCTCGTCGAGGATCACCACGTCGAAGCGCGTGCTCGTGATATCGAACGACTCGACGACGCGGGAGAGCGGCATGATCCAGACCGGTACCGCCGAGCGGCACGCGACGAGCGACTTCCTCGCCTCCTCCTTCAGCCGACCGACGTTCTTCCCGGTGCCCTTGCCCATCTTCTTGTGGAGACCGAGCCAGCCAGTGAGCGCCTGCTGCTCCTCGAGCCCCGTGCGCCGGAGCTGTGCCCGCCACGCGAGCTTCTCGACGTACGTCGCCGTGACGCCGAGCAGCTCGTTGCGCGCCCGGTCGAGGCGCTCCTGCAGCTTGTCGGGATCGAGCTTGGAGAGCCTGGTCAGGGCCTGCTCACACACGCGGAACCGCCACGCGGCGGCGGGATCGCCGGGCGCCGACGCGCCGTCGTGCGGTGCTCGGCGCGCACGCAGCTCTTCCGCCAGGCCGGGCGCCGATGTGGCGAGCCGGTCGAGGAGCCCTTGGAGCTGCCGATGGGCGAGCTGCTTGTCGACGAGCTCTTCGATGCGCTCGCGGGCCTCGGAGTAGACGTCGTAGTCGCCCTTCTTGATGCCGACCTTCATGCGCTTGATGCCGGGGTAGATCGCGTCGCGTCGCGAGTAGTCTTCCAGCTGCAGGAGCCAACCCGATTTGCGATCGCGCTGTTCGCGCCATTCGATGTAACGCTGGCGCTGCTCGATGGCGGGCTCGAGCGCCGTCCGCACGATGTGGCTCACCCTCGCGAACTCCGACTGCGGGGCGTCGGACGTCGCTTCGCGCGAAAGTCGATCGAAATCGAGGCCGAGCTCCTCCATGTGCGCCGCGCACGGCGACCAGCTCTCGGCGTGCCAGGTAAGAGCGCGGCGGATCTCCGCGGCGTGGTGCGCCGCGCG
>JABSQW010000585.1 GCA_013215605.1 Myxococcales bacterium | reverse complement strand
GTGCCGCCGTTCCTGGCGCACGAAGGAGCGATCATCGGGTGGCTCGCACGTGAGCGGCCGACACTGGTCCCGAACCTGCTGGCGGCCGACCCCGCCCGCGCGACGGTGCTCCTCGCCGACCTCGGAGCTGACGAGCAGTGGGATGCGCCCGAGCCGCAGCTGCTGCGCATGGTGCGCGAACTGGTCTCTCTCCAGGCCAGGTGCGCGACCGAGGTCGACGACCTGCTGTCGAGTGGCGTGCCCGACCTGCGTGCGACGAGGTTGGAGGACGCGGTGCACGGGCTCGTGGTTCGCGACGACGTCCGCTCGACGCTTGACCCCTCGGTGCTCCCCGCCCTCGATGCGCTGGACGCCGATCTCCCTCGCCGCCTTCAGGAGCTCACGGCCTCCGGGCTTCCCGAGACCCTCGTACACGGTGACTTCCACACCGGCAACTGGATCGCGGCCGGCGACGACCTGGTGCTCATCGACTGGGGAGATAGCTTCGTCGGTCACCCGATGATCGACGCCGCCGCGTTCCTCGGGCGCATCGCGGACGCGGACTTGAAGGCCCGCGTCCTCGCGACCTGGGTGGACGCGTGGCGGGGCGCGTGTCCCGACTCGGATCCCGAACGCGCGGTCGCAGCGGTCCCCCCGATCGCGGCCCTGCAACGGGCACTGACGTACCGGATGTTCCTGGACGGGATCGAGCCCAGTGAGCACCGTTATCACGCGAATGACGTTCCCGAATGGCTGCATCTCGCGATCGGCGCTGCCGGCGCGCCGTCCGACCCCAGAGCCCCGGGGTGAACTCGGCCGAACTGACCATCGACCCCGCCAACGAAGCCGGTCAGGGTCCCGGCGCTCCGCGTTGATATTGGGAACGGAACGCGAGGAAGTCCGCACCAGCGATCACGCCGTCGCCGTCGGCGTCGGCGGCCGCGAGGAACCCACGCTGACTGGCTCGCTTGCCAAAGGTGGACCTGAACAGCAGGAAGTCCCGGCCGCCGACCACTCCGTCGCCGTCGTAATCGGCATCACAGAGGTTTCCGTAGCCGTCGCCGTCCGTGTCGACCTGGTCGGGGTTGGGGTCCTCGGGACAGTTGTCGGACGGATCCGCGACCTTGTCCCCATCCTGGTCTGAGGGATCGACGATGGGATCTACTTCGCAGAGGTCACACGGGAGGTTGGCGATCCAGGCTTCCTGGTTGCCATCGGGGTTGGTGCCCCAGCCCACGAGGGTCAGGCCATCCGCGGAGATGCCGTCTGCACTTTCAAGCGTCCAGCCTGTGAGGTCGGCTCCCAGGGCGGTGAGGACCTCGTCGACCTCCCGCATCCCATGGGTCGAATCCCAGATGAACGCCTCATATCCCGAGGCGGAGTTGCTGCCGCCCACCACGACGGAGCCGCCGGCGGAGACCGCCAAGGCTTTGCTGCTGAAGTTCCCGCCCGGGAGATCCCCGAGGCCCACCATGCCGCCGCCCTGGGTCCAGCGGAACGCCTCCCCGCCCGAGGCGGAGGCGCTGCTGCCCACCACGACGGAGCCGTCGGCGGAGACCCCGAGGG
>JABSQW010000584.1 GCA_013215605.1 Myxococcales bacterium | reverse complement strand
GCCGCGGCTGATGCCGCATCTACACCTGAGCGTGCAGGCCGGCGATGACACGGTGCTGCGCCGAATGAAGCGGCGCCACCTGCGCGCCGACGTCGTCGGCGTCGCTGCGCGCGCGCGATCGGCGCGGCCTGACGTGGTCTTCGGCGCGGACCTCATCGCCGGATTCCCGACGGAGTCCGACGCGATGTTCGAGCGGACGCTCGCGCTCGTAGACGAGTGCGATCTCGTACACCTTCACGTCTTCCCGTACTCCGAGCGCCCCGGAACGCCGGCGGCCAAGATGCCGGCGGTTCCCGTTCCCGTGCGGAAGCAACGAGCGGCGCGTCTGCGCGAAGCGGGATCGCGTCGGCTCGAGCGATTCCTGAACGCACAGGTGGGTCGCGAAGTCGACGTGCTGATGGAATCGGCCACATCGGGGCGGACCCCCGATTTTGCGTTTGTTGCCGTGACCGAGGGCGCCGAACCGGGCGCGATCGTACGTCGGCGCATTCTTGGCGTTTCGGACGGACGCTTGTTGGCGTGAGCGTCTCGGACGCGAGGCGCCGCCGATGACGTTCGACGACCTCGACGAGCGATTGCGCGGCCTCTGGAAGGGGCCGCTGCTACCGACGCTGCTGACGGCGATCGTCCACTACCCGATCGTCGCGGACTACTTCAAACACGACGACTTCATCCACCTCTACCAGATCGCCAACCACGGGTTCTGGGAGTTCCTCCTCACGCCGCACGGCGGTCACCTGCTCGCCACGAGCAACCTCGTCTTCTATGTCCTGTTCCAGCTCTTCGGCCTGCAGGCCGAGGTGTATCACGGCGTCGCGCTCGCGACGCACCTGTTGAACGTGGCGCTCCTGTACCACGTGATCCATCGCATCACCGACTCGCGTTGTCTCGCGGTGTTCGGCGCCGCGCTCTGGGGCATGGCACCCATCGACCGCGGCTCGATCGGCTGGTTTTCGGTCTACGGACACGTCCTCGCCACGACGCTCATTCTGTGGGTGCTCGTCGATGTCGCGCGTCTGCGAAAGGCGGCGGCCGCTGTCCCCGCCTGGACGCTCGTGCGCTGGTACGTCCTGTTGATGGGCGCAGCGATGAGCTTCGGGGTGGGGCTCGGCGTGGCGGCGTGCTTCGGCATCGTGGTGTTCTCGATGCTCCCCGAGGCCCCCAATCGCAGACGTGTTTCCGTCGTTCTCTCGACCCTGCTGGTGGTGCTGCCGGGTCTCTTCGTGCTCCAACACAGTGTCTTCGAGTCGCTCTTCGGTCCCCTCATCAGCGACGGTCGAGACGCGGTTCTGCAGCTCTACCGCGTTCCCGAGCTGATCGCGATGAGTGCCCAGCTGCTGGCGTTCGCGAGTGCCAGCCTCGCGCTGGGACTGGTCGTTCGCGGTGATCACGGCAACCAGCTCCTGCCGGTCTTCCAGGGACACGAGACGGCGCTGGCCTGGTTCACGTTCGGAGTGGGGAGCGCGCTCGTGGGACTGGTGCTCGTCGTGCTGTGGCGGACGCGTGGGGGTCGGATGCCCATCGTGGGGTTCGGCGTCATGGCGGTCGTCGCCTACGCTGTGATCGCCGCCGGTCGCATTGGCGTGATGGGCCGAGCGCCGTCGATGCTCTGGATGGTGAGTTCGCCCCGCTACCACTATCTGGGGACGCTCGCGATCTGCCTCGTGCTGATGACTTCTCTGGCGCGCGCCGCGCAGAACTGGTCGGCGCCGCGTCGCATTGGCGAGCGCTTCGGCTGGGCGATCCTCGTGGCGTGGCTGCTCATCGCCCTGCCCCTCGACATGAGCACGGCGGGCATCGGCGCTTCCAACGCCGGCGCAAGAGCACGATCACAGCACGAACGCGTCCTCGCGTTCTTTCGCCGGGTGATCGCCGCCAAGCCCGAGGGGGCACCCATCTTCATCGACAATCAGCGGTTCAAACCCGTGCCCACGCTGCGTCTCGACCGCTTTCCCGGCTCCGCGGCCGCGTTCGTGTTTTCGTTTCCCGAGAACATCGTCGATGGGCGGCGAGTGTACTTCGTCGAGAAGCGACATCGCGTTCGCAAGGCGGCAAGGGCGCGCGCGGGCACCCGCATTGCGGAGCTGGTCGTGAGTCGCGCACAGAAGGCGGCGATTCGGGAGAGGTGGCTCAGAAACAGACGGCGCCGAGCGGTCGACTGACGAGGGGCTCGACGAACGTGGAGTCCCTCGTGAGTCAGCCGCTCGTCGCTATTCCGACCAGGGAATCCGTGAAAATCGCTCGGGCCGCTTCCACGTCGCCGGGTCGTCGAACACGCGTTCGCGGCTCTGTCCGAGCCATGTACCGCCGTCGACGAAGAGCGTGTGGCCGGTGACATAGCGCGAATCTTCCGACGCGAGAAACAGCGCGACGCCGCCGATGTCGAGCTCCGGATCACCCGCG
>JABSQW010000583.1 GCA_013215605.1 Myxococcales bacterium | reverse complement strand
CCAGGCGAAAGGCGGTCTGGAGAACCTCGAGCACGGAGTTTCGAACGATCGTTGCCGCCGTCATGCCGAGCGCTCCGCGACGGCGAGTGCCAGCGAGCCGAAAAGCCACTCCTTCTCCTCGAGAACGACGAGACCCGCGGCCTCGAGCTCGCCCGTCAGGTCGGGAATCGGACTCGACACTGTGCCCACGAGCAGCCAAGCCAGCGCCGCCTGGGGGATCCGCCAGAGTTGCTGTAGCGCGCGGCGAATCGGGCCGCGCGAATGCACTTCATCGGCGACGACCAGGCGGCCGCCCGGGGCGAGACGCCGGGCCGCCTCGCGCAGCACGAACGCGCGCTCGCTGCGCGACATGTCCGACAGACACAGGCTCAGTACCACCGACCGGAACGCTCCCTCGGGCAGTGCGTCGATCTCCGACGCGGTGCGCTCGATCCACTCGATGGGTTCGCCGGGCGCGAAGCGGGCGCGCGCCTGCTCGAGCATCTCGGGGGCCTGGTCGAGCGCCGTGACGCGGGCTTGGAGCGCGCGAAGCAGGACGGTGACACTGCCGGTCCCGCAGCCGATCTCGAGCACGGCGTCGCCGGGCTTTTCGACGGCCGCGGCGGCAACCGCCTCGTGGAGTCGATCGACTCGGCCGAATGTCAGAGCGCGCATTCCCGCGTCGTAGCGATCGGGCGTCCCTTCGAGCCAACGCATCAGGGCGAGAGAACTCATTTCGCAACGATCCTCCGCGCGGTTACGCAGAGCGCTTCCGCGATGTCCACGGGCTTCGGCAGCGCGCGTGGCTCGACGAAGTACTGTATGAGCAGGCCGTCGATGGCGCCGATCAACACCGACGCGGTCACGTCGGCGCTCGGCTCGGGGGCGAAGCTCCCCTCTTCCTGACCCTCCGCGATGACGGACGCGAGCTCGCGGCGCATTCCGCGAAACGCCGCCTTCACGAACTGGGTGTTGGCGAGACGCAGATCGAGGATCATCCGCCCGAATGCGGCCCACTCGGGGAAGAGCGCCGCGCAGGCCCTCGCGAGCCGATCGAGGCGGGCGAGGGGCGGTTCGGAACCGCGCAGGCACGCGCGGAACATCGCGAGCTCCTGGTCGAACATCTCCTTCACGAGATCGGTGAGCAGGGAGTCCTTGTCCGGGTAGTAGTGGTAGAGGCTCGATCTCCCCATGCCCGCCGCCTCGGCGACGTGGGCGAGCCCCGTGCCGTGGACCCCACGTTCTGCGAAGACTCGCCGGGCGGCGCTGCGGATCTCGTCGCGCTGGATGTCGGCGTCCACGATCTTCGGCACAGTCGACTCCCGATCTCGAGGCGAGTGTAGCTTATTTCGACACCTGTGTCGAAATAAAATTCAGCGCCGGGTTCGTGGACTTCCTCGGGGAGGCGGGCTTTTGACACGCCCGGTCCGGGCCGCCAAATTGAGGTCGCGATGTCCGTCGAATCCCGCAGCCTCGAACGCCTGACGGCCGGCCAGGAGATCCTCTTCGGTGGCGACCGGGTGGTCACCGTCTCCCCGGAGCTGGCCGACGCTTTCGCTCCCGGCGACCAGGTTCGCATCGTCGAGCGGACGGGTGAGCTCCTCCACATCCCGCGAGAGGAGGCGGCGGTGGCGGCCGCTGCGGTCGAACGCGCGCACCGCGCCTTCCGAGAGATGGGCGGTGTCACCGACGATCAGATCTCGCGCTTCTACGAGGAGTTTGCACAGCGCCTGGAATCCCCGGAGGTCTGGGACGAGATTGCGCGCGTCAACGCCGACGACGTCACGAAGGCGACGCAGCGCGGCCGGTCGACCACCCGCCTCGTCGCGGGCGACAGGCTGCGCCGCGACATGGTCGACGGGCTTCGCGGCTGGATCTCGATGGATTCTCGCCGCGGTCAGCTCATCGAGCGCGTCGAGCACGACGGATGGCGCGCCGATCTCCTGGGCTCCGAGCTCGGCGTGATCGCGTTCGTCTTTGAAGGCCGGCCGAACGTGTTGGCCGATGCCACCGGCGTCCTGCGAGGCGGCAACACCGTCGTGTTCCGCATCGGCAGCGACGCCCTCGGCACCGCCCAGACGATGATGCGCTGCGCACTCGATCCCGCCCTCGAAGCTACGGGCCTTCCCGCCGGCACTGCTGCGCTCGTCGAGAGCCCCGCCCACGCGGCGGGCTGGGCGCTCTTCTGCGACCCGCGGCTCTCCCTCGCCGTTGCGCGCGGGTCCGGCCGCGCGGTGGCCACGCTCGGCGCGCTCGCCCAGCAGTCGGGCGTCCCCGTCAGTCTCCACGGAACCGGTGGCGCGTGGATCGTGGCCAGCGAAACGACGAAGGCGGACGTGCTCGAGCGCGCCGTGGTCGAATCTCTCGACCGCAAGGTCTGCAACACCCTCAACGTCATGTGTCTGCCGCGTTCGCGCGCCGAAGAGCTCATGCCCGTCTTCCTCGCCGCAATGAAGCGGGCGGGCGACGCATTGGGTCAGGCGTACCGGTTGCACGTGGTCGATGGCGACGAGGCCTTCGTCCCCGCGGCGCTCTTCGACGAGTCCGTCGAGGTCACGCGCGCCGAGGGCATCGCGCGGGAGCAGCGCGTCGACCGCATCGGCGAAGCCGAGCTCGCCACCGAGTGGGAGTGGGAGCAGACGCCCGAAGTCTCGCTGAAGATCGTCGACGGCCTCGATCACGCCGTCGATCTGTTCAATGCGTACAGCCCCCAGTTCGTTGCGAGCCTCGTCTCCGACGACGCCGACGAGGCCGAACGTTTCTTCCAGCGCATCAACGCGCCCTTCGTCGGCGATGGACACACGCGCTGGGTCGACGGTCAGAAAGCGCTCAACCGCCCCGAGCTCGGCCTCTCGAACTGGCAAAGCGGCCGGCTCTTCGGCCGCGGGGGCGTGCTCAGCGGCGACAGCGTCTACACCGTGCGGACGCGCGTGACGACCGATCGCTGAAGGCGATTCGCGATCCGACGGAGCGTTGCGCCCAGACCCGCGCGCCCCGCTGCACCGTGCAGCGTCGAATTCCATCGCGCGTGGGCGTCGCGGTAGAATGTCCGCAACCCAACGACACCCGGAGACCGCACATGCCCAGCCCCGAACACGAAGCCATCGTCGCGGCCCTCGTCGATCGACCCGTCCCCGAGACGCCCCCGACCATGGAAGAGAGCCGTGCCGGCTTCGAGGCCATGACGGCGGGATTCACCGTTCCCGACGACGTACGCGTCGAGAGCGTGGACGCGGGTGGAGTCCCCGGTGCCTGGGTCGCGGCTCCGGGCGCACGCGACGATGTCGCGGTGCTCTACCTCCACGGCGGGGGCTACATACTGGGCTCCGTGAAGACCCATACCGAGCTGGCATCGCGCATCTCGCGCGCCTCGGCGGCGCGGCTGCTCGTGATCGACTATCGACTCGCGCCGGAGAACCCCTTTCCGGCGGCGGTGGAGGACGCAGTGGCGTCGTACCGCTGGCTTCGCGACCAGGGATTCGCGCGCGAGCGAATCGTCATCGCCGGCGACTCGGCGGGGGGCGGCCTGACGCTCGCGACGCTGGCGGCCCTGAAGACAGCGGGCGACCCGCTTCCCGCCGCGGCGGTGTGCCTGTCTCCTTTCGCGGATCTCGACGGAACCGGGGATTCGTACGAGACCGCCGATGACCCGCTGCTCAACCGCGAGGCCGTCGAGGGAATGGCCGCCGCGTACATGCAGGGGCAGGACAGGAAACAGGCCACGGCGTCTCCCCTCCACGCCGACTACGCGGGTCTTCCGCCGCTGCTCATTCAGGTCGGAACCCGGGAACTGCTCCTCGACGACGCCACCCGCGTCGCCGAACGCGCGCGCGCCGCGGGGGTCGACGTCACGCTCGAGAAGGGCGACGGCCTGATCCACGTCTGGCACCTGTTCGGGCCGGGCGTACCGGAGTCCGTCGAGGCGGTGGAACGGATCGGCGCGTTCGTTCGGAAACACACGAGTTGAGATCAGCGGTGCGCGATCTCGACTTCGTGGTGGTAGGCGCGCTTCGGAGGGCTCTATGCCCTCTACAAGTTCCGCAGTCTCGGCCTGTCGGTGCAGGTCTACGAAGCCGGCACGGGCATCGGCGGCACCTGGTTCTGGAATCGCTATCCCGGCGCGCGCTGCGACGTCGAGAGCCTGGCGTACTCGTACGAGTTCTCGAAGGACCTCGAGCAGGAGTGGAACTGGACCGAGCGCTACGCCTCGCAGCCCGAGATCCTGAAATACGCGAACCACGTTGCCGACCGCTTCGATCTGCGCCGCGACATCGCGCTGGAGACGCGCGTCGAATCCGCGGTCTACGACGAGGCGAGCGGACGCTGGACCGTTCGTACCGACCGCGGCGACGAGGTCACCGCTCAGTACTGCATCATGGCCACGGGCTGCTTGTCGGCGCGCAACACCCCGGACTTTCCAGGGATCGACCGCTACCGCGGACAGCACTTCCACACGGGGGACTGGCCCGAGGAGGGAGTCGACCTCGCGGGAAAGCGCGTCGGCATCATCGGGACCGGCTCGACGGCCATTCAGGCCATTCCGATCCTCGCGGAGGAATCCGGGCACCTCTTCGTCTTCCAACGCACGCCCAATTTTTCGATGCCGGCGCGCAACACCCCGATGGACCCCGAATACCAGGCGCGCGTCAAGGCGAACTACCCGGCCTTTCGGAAGCCCTTCATCAGCGGGATGTTCGGCCTCGACTTCAACCCCAACGACCGCATCGGCGCGACGGCAACGGACGCAGAGCGGCGCGCCGAGTTCGAGGCGCGCTGGGCCGCTGGCGGCCTGGGAGTGGTCGGTGCCTTCGCCGACCTCTTCGTGAACCCGGAGGTCAACGAAGCCGCGGCGGATTTCATCCGCGGACAGATCTGCGAGACCGTCGCGGACCCAGAGGTCGCCGAACTCCTGTTGCCCGACACGCCGGTGGGCTGCAAGCGGCCCTGCGCGGACACGGACTACTTCGAGACCTACAACCGGGAGAATGTCACGCTCGTCGACATCCGAAAGTCGCCCATCGAGGAGCTTACCGAGGGTGGACTCCGGGTGAACGGTTGCGAGTACGATCTCGATGCCATCGTCTTCGCGACGGGCTTCGACGCCATGACGGGGGCGCTCCTGCGCATCGACATCCGCGGCCGAGAAGGCCGTACGCTGCAGGGAAAATGGGCGGAAGGTCCAAAGACCTTCCTGGGACTGGGGGTCGAGAGTTTTCCGAACTTGTTCACGATCACGGGTCCCGGGAGTCCGTCGGTGCTCGCCAACATGATCCCGGCCATCGAGCAGCACGTGAACTGGATCGCGGACTGCATCACGTACATGAGCGGCCGCGGGCTCGCGCGCATCGAGGCGACCGAAGAGGCGGAAACCGCGTGGGTCGCCCACGTCAACGAAATCGCCCACCGGACGATCTATCCGACTTGCAACTCGTGGTACGTGGGCGCGAACATTCCCGGCAAGCCGAGGATCTTCACGCCGTACCTCGGCTTCCCGCGGTACGTGAAGCGCTGCGACGAGGTCGCGGCGAGCGGGTACGAGGGCTTCCGCCTCGAACCCTGAGCGGCGTCGCGCAACAGGCAGAAGCCCGACGGCTCTGCCGCGTACGCTCCTAGCCGGGAATCAGGCCCAGGCGGAACGCGACATTGTCGAAATAGTGATTGTCGAGCCAGGGGAACCGCGGGGTTCCGCCGTCGGGGACACTCGTGAACGCGTCGTCGCCGTACAGTTGCCGCGCCGCGTCGGCAGCGCGTCCCGGAGCGCTCACGCGAATTCCCTCGAACTCCACGGTCGCGAGGGGGTAGACGAGTTCCGGGGGGAGGCACTCGCCGGGCCACTGGTCGGCCACCTCGAAGCTCGGAGATCCGTCCGGGCGCAACGGGAAGCAGGGGCACAGCTTCCCGTCGCGGGAGTCGACGATGATGACGTCGACATAGGGAAACGCGGTAAGCCAGTTGTGGCGGCCGATCTTGTAACCCCCTCGCGACTCGGAGAGCCGGTACCCCGCCTTCTCGATCACGCGGCGCAGCGCGCCGAGGCGCTCGTAATCGTCGAGGCGGATGTTGATGTCGACCTCGTCGTCCCAGGGGATGAGCCCGCCATGTCGCACGGCGCCGAGGAGCGTTCCCGTGGTGATCCAGTAGTCGATCTCATGATCGGAAAGGACCGCGTCGACGAACTTCAGCGTCGCGATCATCTCGTCGAGGATTCGCTCCTTGACCATGTAGATCGGCTGACGCGGTAGATCGAGCTCGGGAATGGCGCGCTCGGTTCCGCAGACGCGGTAAGCGCCGCCTGACACCGCGCGCCGGAACGACACCGGGGACAGGCGGAGCAGAAGCGCGACGAGCGCGCATGCGATACCGACGACGTAGAGCAGACGGGGAACCTAGCCCTGTCCGGACAGGTACGCCGCGATCGATTCTTCCCACTCGACCGGTCGAAAGAACATCGGGCCGATGCCGCTCTTGTAGACCACCGCGCCGTCGCGCCCGATGAGGTACAGACGCTCCGGCATGGCGCCGTAGGCCTTGGCGACGGCGTCGTCCATCTCGTCGACCACGGCGGGCATCTCGAGAGCCATCGCGAGCATGCAGGCCTGGCCGACCGCGACGCGGTCTTCGAGGGAGCGGTGCTGATCGAAGAGCACACGGTCCCGCTCGTTCGCTTTCACCTGCCAGCCATCGGTGGGATGGATCTCCTTGATGTACACCGTGCAGAAGGCGACCTGGTCGCGGAAGCGGGCGTAGATGCGGTTGAGGGCTCCAGCCTGGAGCCGGAAGGGCGGTCAGGTGTAGGAGCCGAAGATCAGCGCTACCGGGCGTTTGCCGAAGTGTTCCGAGAGGGTGAGGGTAGCGGTCTCGCCGCCCTCGGAGCCCGGGAGCCAGGGCAATGTGAAGTCGGGAGCGGGTTGGTCGGGCTTCACGCTCGAGGCCTCGATTCCCATCATCTCGGTCACCACAGCGCTCGCCTTCGGGTGCGACATCGCGTCGGCGAGGTCGTCGAGCGCGAGTCCCGCGAGCTTGCCCGCGGCCGCATCGGCTTCGAGCTGGCCCCGCATGCCTTCCATCATCGACTTCAGCATCTCGTCGCCCATGGTTTCCTCCGGCGGTCGCGACGGACAGGATACTTACCCCACCGTTCCGTCGCCCACGGCGCGGGCCGT